>DASVQH010000161.1:0-11277 GCA_036389195.1 Solirubrobacteraceae bacterium | reverse complement strand
AAGGTGCTGCTGCTCGAGCGCCCGCGTGGGTGACCTCGCGCACTGGATGGGAGGCCAGGTCAGCCGGTGAAGCGCGCGAGCCAGGGGAGCAGCGCGGCGGCGATCGCGTCGGGCTGCTCGGGGAACAGGGCGTGGGAGGCGCCGTCGATGACGACGGTGGTCACCCGGTCGGGGAACTCGGCTTGCAGGTCGTGCCGCCGGTCCTCGGGCATGAACGGGTCGGCGGCGGCGATGAGCTCCAGGATGGGTACCTGGCCGCCGGCCCAGTACTCGGCGATCGGCACGGTGGCGACCGCGGCGCCCTGCATGGCGAGCGTGTCGCGGTACCAGCCGTCCAGCCACGGCGTCGCGTCGTGGCCGGGTGCGAAGAACACCCGCTGAAGCGCGGCGAGACGCTCCGCTCGCGGCCGGCTGGTGTCGCCGGCGATGAACGGCTGAGCGGCGAGGTCGTCGGAGAAGTCGTTCGTGGTCGGCGCGGCGAGGACGAGCGCGCGGACGAGGTCCGGATGGTCGGTGGCGAGCAGCCGCCCGAGCATGTTGCCGTAGGCGTGGCCGAGGACCACGGCCGGCGCCTCGCCGTGCGCGCGGATCGACACCGCGACGTCGTCGGCGAGGTCGTGCAACGTCAGGCCGGTCATCGGCCCGACCGAGCCGGCGACGCCGCGCGGCTGCGGCCGCAGGATCTGCCAGCCGGCTCCCACGACCCGCTCGACGAGGTCGTCGTAGTCGGTGCCGCTGCCCCGCCCGTACGACGGGATGATCACGAGCGTCGGGCCCGCGCCGTCGACGTAGGTCTGCAGCCGCACACCGTCGTCGCGGGCCACCTCGAGCGTCTGCGTCTGGGTGGTGGTGGAGTTCATACCGCGACGCTACGGCGTCGTGCCGTGGGTGCCATCACGCGTTCGTGCGAACCTCGGACCGAGACGCCGAGGGTCACCGCAGCGCGCGCACCCACGCCCGGTCCCCGCCGCAGATGAGCTCGTTCACCCGGCGGGCCGGAGCCCGATCGTGAGCGCGGTGATCGCACGATCGAGCGATGATGCGCCTTGCAGCCGCGTTGGCGACCTGCGCGTCAGGCGCAGCCTCGCATCGGCGGGGGAGGCGACGCCCGTTCTGCGAGATCGCCAGCGGGTGCTACGCCAGACGTAGCACCTGCTAGCTCGCACACGAGGAGAGGGCACTTCCTGCGTCGAGCGATCGAGTCCCCGCCACCGGTGTAGAGCCCAGAACGCGCCGGTCCGCCAAGCGGCATGACGCACGACTCGGGGGGATCGCCGCGCCGTCCCAAGGCAGTCGCTGTCCTTCGCGACCGTCGGCGGGAACAGCCGCCTGGTCCACGCTTCCTTCGGCCCCTACACGCTGGACATCCAGGCGCCGCCCGGTGCGGCGGGCTCGACGTCAGCGGCGACGGCCGCGGCTGCAACGAGTCGACCGGGAAGGTGGCGGTGCAGTCGTCGAGCCACCCTCACGCGCTAGCCGGCCGCGGCGGCGACGAGCGCCGCGGCCAGCACGGCGTGGGCCGACCACAGCGCGGTGCGGGCGTGGTGGACGCCGAGCAGCGTCCGGTGGCGGGCGGGATCCAGCGGGTCGCCGAGCCGCCCGTGCAGCCACGCGGCCCTGGCGGTCAGGACCCAGGTGCCGGCGGCGAGGGCGAGGCCGGCGCCCGCCCCGGCGGCCCCGACGCCCGCCGGCGGGTCCAGCGCGACGAGAGCCGCCGTGACGAGCTCGGCGGCCATCGGCAGCACGACGACGACGGTGGTGCGATCGCTGTGGCGCCGGTGGTACGCGCCCCAGCCGGCCCCGCCCACGCCGGCGAAGAGCGGGTAGTGCACGACGCCCACGAACCACGACAGCCCGGCCATGTACGCCGCGGCGACGAGGCAGACGAGCAGCAGGGTCACACCTCCCGTACGCGGCACGGCGGCCGCGGGCTCAGGTGTCAGCGCACGTAGAGCGGCGACGTCAGCGCGAGGAGCTGCTGGTCGTACGCGCAGGTGCTGACCGACTGGCCCGACGGCGCGCACCCCGGCGCGGTCGTCGCGGCCTCGCCTGGGGCGGCGAGCAGGCTCGCGCGGACCCAGCCGGTCCTGGCCGGCGCCCGGAACGTCACCGTGCCGCCGGACGCGGCACGCACGATCGTCCGCCCGTTCGCGCGGACGCGGATGAAGCCGGCCGGCGAGCCGCCGCGCGACCGCACGCGCATCGGGACGCCCGGCTCGACCGTGGCGCCCTGCAGCGACTCGAACGTGCCGTTGCGGTCGCCGTCGGCCTCGAGCAGGAGCGGCGCGCCGCCTTCGGCCGGCGGCAGCTTGGACACCGCGGTGCGCCCCGAGCGCAGCGCGTCGAGAACGGCCGGCGTCGACCGGCTGCGAGCCAGCACCCAGGTCGTCGGGTGGCCGATGCCCGCGGCAGCGAGCGCCGCCCAGTGGTTATCCGAGCCGCCGGTCGCGGCGACGTGGGCGCCCCGCTGCAGCCAGCACTCCAGGTAGGCCTCGGCGGCGAGCGCCGGCGAGGTCGGGTTGAGGACCTCGATGGTGTCCGGCTGGACGTCGTAGCCGTAGGCCCAGTGCAGCGCCCCGGTGTCGCCGCAGCGCGCGAACGGCTTAGTCATCCGGTAGCCCGGGTGGTTGGCCTGCAGGACCCCGCGGCGGGCGTGCAGCGCGTCGGCCAGCCGCCGGATCGCCGCCGCCGACTCGTCCCCGCCGTTCAACCGGCTCGTCGCGCCGAGCACCTGCGCGTGCCCGTGGATCGAGGTCTCGTAGCCCGGCACGCCGAGCACGCCGGCGCTGCCGAAGTCCGGGTCGGCGCTCGAGCGCACGTCGTCGTGGTCGGTGATGGCCAGGAAGTCGAGGCCGCGTGTGCGGGCCTCGAGGAAGCGCTGGCCGACCCCTTCGCCGAACGTGTAGGCCTCCTCCGGCCCCGTGTTGTCGTCGGCGGGCCCGCAGTAGACGTCGTGGGAGGCGCAGGAGTGGACGTGCAGGTCCCCGGCCAGCCAGCGGCGCCGGCCCGACTGCTTGGACTCCACCCACACCGGACTGGAGTAGGCGAGCACGCGGTCGCCCTGGCGCGCGCGCACGAACAGCCAGCGGTCGGCCGCGCCGGCCGGCACCGCGTAGCGGACCTTCGCCGCCAGCTCGCCCGTCGCCGACGTCGCGACGCGCCGCCCGGTGTTGGTGATCAGGTCGAGCGTCAGCGGCGCGCCGTCGCGGTCGCTCGCGCGCGCCGCCACGCTCAGCGACGCGCCGGGCGAGCGCGCCAGGCGCGAGCCCATCGGCGCGCCGTCCACGCTGAGCTCCAGGTGCGGCCCACGGCCGAGCGTGGCGTAGAACCGCCGCGCGAGCATCGCCGCCCGGATCGCCCCGCGTGAGCGGTCGCCGCCCAGCACGACGGTCTTGGCCAGCGGGTCCGAGCCCCAGTCGTCGGTGCGCTTGTGCCCGTTGTCCTCGGCGCCGACCGCGCCGACGTGCCAGCCCTTGTCCAGCGCGCGGGCGAACGATCCGCCGGACCCGTAGTCGTCGCGGTCGTTGAAGACCTCGAGGCCGACCATCTGCGGGTCCAGCGCCGGGTCGTAGGCGAAGTCGTCCCAGTTGTACGCGGGGTCGCTCGTCGAGAGCTTCTTGGCCCCCGGGTGGTTGAAGGTCAGCAGGCCGTCCGAGCCGCCGCCCGCCGACGCCGGGCGCTTCGCCCACGCGTAGAGCGGCTGCAGCGTCGCGTAGCCGCCGTCGGCCTTGGCGTTGACGACGTGACTGGAGAAGTAGACGTTGACGTGCCCGAACCGGTCCGACGTCCACTCGAAGCCGCGGAACGCCGTGAATCCGGGGCCCGTCGCCGCGTCGGCCTGCTCGGCGGTGGCGCGCCACTTGTCGAGCGCGTCCGGGGTCGTCTGCACGCAGCTCAGCGGCGCGGACACGCAGTACTCGCTGGTCGACAGCGGCAGCCCGGTGTTGTCGGAGTGGTCGCTGCCGCCCATGAAGTCGAGGCCGTGGCGCTTGCCGGAGGCGTAGTACGTCGCCGGCGTCGACTCCGGATAGCCGTCGGAGTAGCCCGAGTGCTCGTGCAGGGAGCCGACGAGCTCGCGCGGCGCCGCGGCCGCCGGTACGGCGAGGATGCCGCACGCGGCGAGGGCGAGGAGGAGCAGGCGGAGCGACCGTTGCATCGGTCCACAAGGTAGACCCACGAACGCGCCGCGGGGAGGCCCAGACACGTTCTGACGACAACCCATGACCGAGCCTGGAAGCGCCGCAGCGGACGGGGTCCTAGGATTCCGGGGTCGCAATGGCCGAGGTCTTCTTCTTCATCGCCGCAGCGGGAGTGATCGCCGGAGCCGCCGGGACGGTCATGCTGCGCAACGCCTTCTACTCGGTGCTCGCGCTCGTCGGCCACCTGCTGTCGCTCGCGGCGCTGTTCCTGCTGCTGCGCGCGGAGTTCCTCGCCGCCGCCCAGGTCGTCGTCTACGCGGGCGCGGTCATGGTGCTCTACGTGTTCGTCGTCGCCTACGTCGGCGGCATGGGCCAGCCGCTCGCCGGCTCGGGCACCAACCTGCGGCCGCTGTCGGTGGTCTTCGGCGTCGCGCTGCTGGTGGAGTTCTGCATCGCCATCCTCGGCTCGACGCTCGACCTGCTCGGCGACGAGGGCGCGGGCTTCTTCCCGGCCTTCGGCACGCCGGCGCGCATGGGCGAGCTGCTGCTGACGCGGTACCTGCTGGCGTTCGAGGCGGCGTCGTTCCTGCTGCTGGTGGCCGCGGTCGGCGCGGTCATCCTCGCGCGGCGGCGCGCCGGGCTCGAGGATCCGCGCGAGCTGTCGGTCGCCGACCTGCTGCGCTCGAACGAAGGCGGCACCATGGTCGACCACGAGGAGCGCGGGTCGCTCGCGGAGGCGGCGGGGCCTCCGCACCGCTGACCGCTATGGCCATCACCTGGTACCTCGTCACCTCGGCGATCGTCTTCACGATCGGCGCCGCCGGCGTGCTCGTCCGCCGCAACCCGCTGGTCATCCTGCTCTGCATCGAGCTCATGCTCAACGCCGCCAACCTGGCGCTCGTCGCGTTCGCCCGCGCCAACGGCAACGAGGACGGGCAGGTCTTCGCGGTGATCGTGATGGTCGTCGCGGCCTGCGAGGTCGCCGTCGGGCTCGGCCTGATCGTGGCGCTGTACCGGCGCAAGCTGCCGATCGACGTCGACGAGCTCCGGGAGCTGCAGGGCTAGCGATGGAGACCGTCAAGACGTTCGGCTGGATGGTGCTGCTGTTCCCGCTGCTGGGGACCGTGGTCATCGGCCTGTTCCGCCGCTTCCTCCCGGGCAAGGCGCCCGGCTACGTCGGCACGCTGGCGATCGCCGCGGCGTTCGCGTCGGCCGTCGTCGTCTTCCTCAACCTGCAGAACCTCGGCGAGGAGGAGCGCCAGGTCCGCGCGGTGGCCTGGGACTACGCCACCACGCTCGGGGTCGACGCCCAGCTCTCGCTGCTGATCGACCCGCTGTCGGTGCTGATGATCCTCGTGGTCACCGGCGTCTCGATGCTGATCCACATCTACTCGATCAGCTACATGGGCTCCGACCGCGGCTACACGCGGTTCTTCGCCTACCTCAACTTCTTCGTCTTCTCGATGCTGCTGCTCGTCCTCGCGGGCAACTTCCTGATGCTGATCGCGGGCTGGGCGTTCGTCGGCGCGGCCTCCTACCTGCTGATCTCGTTCTGGTACCGCCGCACGACGGCGACGGCGGCGGGCATCAAGGCGTTCGTCATCAACGTCGTCGGGGACGTCGGCCTGGTCATCGGGACCTACTTCATCTTCCGCGGGACCGGGTCGCTGGACTTCCTGAAGTCGTTCGCGAGCGTCCAGGACGCCTTCGCCACGAACGACGGCGAGCTGGTGGCCGGCTGCATCGGGCTGCTGGTCGGCGCGTTCGCCAAGTCCGCGCAGGTGCCGCTGCACACCTGGCTGCCCGACGCGATGGAGGGCCCGACGCCGGTCTCCGCGCTGATCCACGCCGCGACGATGGTCACCGCCGGCGTCTACCTGATCGCCCGCATGCACCCGCTCTTCGAGCAGGCGCCGGCCGCTGCCGACGTCGGCGCGATCGTCGGCTGCCTCACGCTGCTGATCGCCGCGTCGATCGGCTTGGTGGTGACCGACCTCAAGCGGGTGATCGCCTACTCGACGATGTCGCAGATCGGCTACATGGTCATGGGCGTGGCCTCCGGCGCCTACGCCGCCGGCCTGTTCCACCTCATGACGCACGCGTTCTTCAAGGCGCTGCTCTTCATGGCCGCCGGCTCGGTGATCGCCGCGATGGCCGGCAACCAGGACCTCGACAAGATGGGCGGCTTCCGCCGCGCGATGCCGTTCACGTTCGGCTGCATGATCATCGGCGGCCTCGCGCTCTCGGGCATCCCGCCCTTCTCGGGCTTCTTCTCCAAGGACGAGATCCTGGCCTACGTCGCCGCGCGCGACGACTGGCACGTCGTCCTCGCCGCGCTCGGCTACGTCGGCGCGCTGCTGACGGCCATCTACACGTTCCGGATGATCTTCCGCGCGTTCCTCGGCGAGCCGGTGCCCGAGGCGCGCGAGCTCGAGGAGGGCCACCTGCACCACGCCGAGGTCCACACGAACCCGGCGACCGGCGAGGAGGAGGACACCGACGTCGGCTTCCCCGGCCCCGATCACCACATCGCCGAGCGCGAGGGGTCGATGAAGATCGCCATGGGCGTGCTGGCGATCCTGGCCATCGTCGGCGGCTTCCTGCAGATCCCCGGCGTCACGCACGCGCTCGACCACTTCCTCGAGCCGACGTTCGCCGACTCGCGCCTGTTCGAGGAGATCGAGCCGTCCGACACGGTCGAGTACGGCGGCCTGGTCCTCGGCGCGGCGATGGGGCTGCTGGGCATCGGCATCGCCTACCTGCTGTGGGTGCGCAACCCGGAGCGCCCGGCCGCGATCCGCGCGCGGCTGCGGGCGCCGTACGCGCTGTTCTCGCACAAGTGGTACTTCGACGAGCTCATCAACGGGCTGATCGTGCGGCCGTTCGCCTGGTTCGGCCGCTTCGCCCGCGGGACGTTCGAGCGCCTGGTCGTCAACGGCCTGTTCGTCGGCGGGACGAGCGGCGCGGTGCGGGCCGGCTCCAGCGCGGTCCGCGCGGCCCAGTCGGGCTTCCTGCGCTACTACGCGGCGCTGCTGCTGATCGGCCTCACCGCGGTCGGCCTCTACTTCCTGCTGGCGGCGTCGTGAGCTCGCAGCTGACCATCCACCTGTCGATCCTCCTGTACTGGCCGGCGGCCTTCGCGCTGCTCGGCGCCATCGCGCCGCGCCGGATCGCGCCCGCGATGGCGCTGATCGGGGCGCTCATCCCGCTCGGCTACGCGGTGGTCCTGCTGATCGACTTCGACGCGGCGCGCGGCCAGACGCTGCAGTACGTCACCGACGCGAAGTGGATCCCGGACCTCGGCATCCGCTACAAGCTCGGCATCGACGGGCTCAACCTGTGGCTCGTCGCGCTGACGACGCTGATCTCGGCCGCGTCGGCGCTGTGGGTGGCGTTCCGCCCGACCGAGCGCCCGCGGCTGTTCGCCTTCCACTTCGGTGTCGCCGAGACCGCGGTGCTCGGCGCCTTCCTGGCCCAGGATCTGGCCCTGTTCGTCCTGTTCTTCGATCTGATGCTGGTGCCGTTCTACTTCCTGGTCGGCCAGTGGGGCGGCCCGGCGCGCGTCGCCGCGACGGTCAAGATGGTCATCTACACGCTGGTCGGCTCGCTGCTGATGCTGGCCGGCGCGGTGGCGACGGCGACGCTCGCGGACGCCGGCCCCGGCGGCGGCATCTCGTTCGTGCTCTCCGACCTGGTGCGCGCGCCGCTGCCGGAGTCGACGCAGCGCTGGGTGTTCATCACGTTCGCGCTGGCCTTCCTGATCAAGATGCCGGCCTTCCCGTTCCACGGCTGGATGCCCGACACGTACCGCAACATGCCGCTGCCGGTGCTGGCGATCTTCTCGGCCGTCCTGTCCAAGGTCGCCGCCTACGGCTTCCTGCGCGTCGCGCTGCCGCTCTTCCCCGACGCGGCCGTCGACTTCCAGCTGACCATCCTCATCCTCGCGCTGGTCTCGATCGTCTACGGGTCGGCGATGGCGTTCACCACGCGCGAGGTCCGCCTCGTGCTCGGCTACTCGTCGATCGCGCAGCTCGGCTTCATCACGCTCGGCATCTTCTCGCTCACATCCAAGGGCGCGCAGGGCGCGATCCTGCAGATGGTCAACCACGGGCTCGTCGTCGCGCCGCTGTTCTTCATCGTCGCGCTGCTGGCCGAACGCTCGCACGGCTCGGAGTCGCTGCGCGACATGGGCGGCATCGCGTTCCGCGGGCCCGTCCTCGCCACGCTGTTCCTGATCGTCGCGCTGGCGACGCTCGCCATGCCCGGGTCGGCGAACTTCGTGGGCGAGTTCCTGATCCTGCTCGGGCTGTTCGAGGCCAAGCGGGCGATCGCGATCATCGCTTTCCTGGGCGTCGCGATGGCGTCGGTCTACATGCTGCGCGCCTACATCCGCGCGATGCACAACCGGACGGGGACCGAGGTCGAGTCGCGCGACATCTCCGTGCGCGACGGGCTGGTGCTCGTCCCGCTGGTGCTGGCCATCATCGCCTTCGCGCTGTACCCGCAGGCCGCGCTCGACGACGGCGAGAAGGGCGTGCAGGCGGCGGTGCGGCCGGCGCAGCAGGCGGCCCAGCCGACCGACACGGTCGCGGAGGCGACGCCGTGAAGGCCGAGGCCCCGCACATCGACTTCGCGGCGATCTCGCCGCTGATCGCGCTGCTGACCGGCTCCTGCGTCGTGCTCCTGCTCGGGCTGTTCCGCTCCGGCTTCGTGCGCACGCAGCTCGTGCCGCTGCTGACCGTCGTCTCGCTCGGCGCCGCGGCCGGCCTGGGCATCTGGCAGTTCGACGACGAGAAGTCGGTCATCGCCGGCTCGCTGCGGATGGACGACCTGACGCACACGCTGCTGATGCTCTTCGCGGCCGCGGGGATCGCCACGGTGCTGCTGGCCTGGCGCTCCCTGGCCGCGCGCGAGGCGGGGCACGGGGAGTTCTTCTCGCTGCTGCTGGCCTGCGTGCTCGGGATGGTCCTGCTGGTCGCCGCCGAGGACCTCGTGGCGGTGTTCATCGGCTACGAGCTGCTGTCGATCCCGCTCTACGTGCTGTGCGCGACCGAGCTGCGGCGCGAGCGCTCGCTGGAGTCCGGGCTGAAGTACCTGATCATCGGCTCGGTCGGCTCGGCGGTGCTGCTCTACGGGCTGGCCTTCGTCTACGGCGCGGCGGGCTCGACGGGGTTCGGCGAGATCGCGCGCGGGATCGAGGCGCGCGGCCTGGCCGACGACGTGCTCTTCCTGACCGGCGTGGGGCTGGTCGTCACCGGCCTGGCCTTCAAGGCCTCGGTGGCGCCGTTCCATCAGTGGACGCCCGACGTCTACGAGGGAGCGCCCACCCCGATCACCGCCTTCATGGCCGTGGCCACCAAGGCGGCCGCCTTCGGCGTGTTCCTGCGGCTCTTCGACGTCGCGCTGATCGGCGCGGCCGGCACCTGGGCGCCGGCGCTGGCCGTCCTGGCGGTGGCGACGATCGTGATCGGCAACGTCGGGGCGCTCGGGCAGTCGTCGCTCAAGCGCCTGCTCGCCTACTCGTCGGTGGCGCAAGCCGGGTACATGCTGGCGGGTGTCGTCGTCTCGACCCAGCTCGGCGTGCAGGCGACCGTCTTCTACCTCGCCGCGTACCTGCTGATGAACCTGGCGGCGTTCGCGGTCATCGTCGTGCGCGAGCGCGAGACCGACCTCGGCGACGACATCTCCTCGATGTACGGGCTCGGCGCGTCGCGGCCGTGGCTGGCGTGGCCGATGACGATCGCGATGCTGTCGCTGGCCGGCTTCCCCGCCACCGCGGGCTTCTTCGGCAAGATCAACCTGATCCAGGCCGTGGTCGAGCAGGAGTACGCGTGGCTCGGCGTGGCGATCGTGCTGGGGTCGGCGCTGTCGCTCGCCTACTACCTCCGCGTCGTCGCGGCGGTGTGGATGCGCGCCCCGGGCGAGGCGACCGTGCCGGCGCGGCTGCCGAGCGCGGCCGGGCGGCCCCTGATGGCCGGCGGCTCGCCGGAGGCCGACGAGTCGCCGCTGGAGGGCGAGAGCCAGGCGACCGGCGACGGCGCGGACGGCGGTTTCTCGGGCGCCCAGGAGGGCAGCGACGACATCGGCGCCCGTGCAGCCGGGGCCTCTGGCACCTCGGGCGCTTCGGGCGGGGCCACCGGCGAGGGACAGCCCGATCCCGCCCACGCCGCGGCCGAGGGCCGCACCGAGCCGGCCGATCCGGGCCCGGCGCCCGCCGCGTCCGCCGGGGACGCCGTGCGCCGCGTCCGCCAGCCCGAGGCGCTCGCCGTCGCGCTCGTCTGCACCGTCGGGACGATCTTCTTCGGCGTCTACCCGTCGCCGCTGCTCGACTTCGCGCGCGAGGCCGGCGCGGCGCTGGGCAACCTCTTCTAGAACGTCCGTCCACTCCCGGGGCGAGCCGCCCGTCGCCGCGGCTAGTAGGGGCATGCGCTCCTCCTCCCCCTCCTGCTCCGGCCAGGCCGCCGTGGACTACGTCGCGCTGGTCACCCTCGTCTGCGTCCTGGCGACCGGCGTCGCCACCGCCGCCGCGGCGGCCGGCGGGCCGTCGCTCACGCGGCCCGTCGCGGCGGCGATCCGCCACGGCATCTGCACCGTCTCGGGCGCCTGGTGCACCGCGGCGCAGGCCCGCGCCGCCGGCCTGGCGCCCTGCTCCGTCGACGTCCGGGCCGGTGCCGAGCGGGTCGGCGGGAACGTCGCCGTGGTGCGGGTCGGCCGCGACGACGCGGTGATCGTCGAGCGGCGCTCCGACGGGACCGTCGCCGTCTCGTTCGCCGACGGCTGGCGCGCGGGCGGCACGATCGGCGCCGGCTTGCAGTCGGGCCGGGTGCGGGGCCACGTGGAGGGCGCCGCCGGGTTCTCCTTCACCGCCGGGCGGACCTACGAGCTGCCGGACGGCGCCGCGGCGCGGCGCTTCCTCGCTCGCTACGCCGAGGACGAGACGGTGGGCGGCGAGGCGCGGCGCACGCTCCGCGGGATCGCGCGGGCGGTCTGCGCGCGGTGCGCCCGGGCCCTCGGCGCGCGCGAGGAGCGGCCGCTCCCGGCGCCCTCGGCGCGCTACGAGGAGGGCGGGGCGTGGACCGAGGTGGCGGGGATGCTCGAGATCCCCGTGGTCGGGGGCGTCGCGGCCGCGGGCGGCCGC
>DASVQH010000160.1:0-29236 GCA_036389195.1 Solirubrobacteraceae bacterium | reverse complement strand
AACGCCTGGACGGTCGACGACGCCTCACCCGGCGACCGCGACGACGACCCGCCCCGCACCACCCATCCCGACCACCTCGCCTACGTCATCCACACCAGCGGAAGCACCGGCACCCCCAAAGGCGTCATGATCAGCCACCGCGCGATCTGCACACGGATGCGGTGGCGGCAAGAGCAGTTCCCGCTGTCCCCTGATGACCGAGTGGTGCAGAAGTCCCCACCCGTCTTCGATGGGTCGCTGTGGGAGCTGGTGCTGCCGCTCCGTGCCGGCGCGGCGCTCATGCTTGCGGCGCAAGGCCCGGCACTCGACCTCGGCGAGCTCGCGCGAAGCCTCCGCGATCACCGCGCGACGGTCGTCGCGCAGATCGTCCCTTCGCTTCTGGGGCAGCTGCTCAGCGAGCCCGACACCAAGGAGTGCACCGAGCTGCGGGAGGTGTTCGCGGGCGGCGAGACGCTCACGCAGGAGCTCCGCGCCAGATTCGCCGACGTCCTGCCGTGGGCGACGCTGCGCAACACCTACGGACCGACGGAGGCGGCGATCACCGGCACCGCGCTCGTCGACGAGACGGTCGCCGACGCGCCGTCGGTGTCGATCGGTCGGCCGGTGGCCAACGCGACGGCGTACGTGCTCGACGACGCGCTTGAGCCATGCACGACCGGCATGCCCGGCGAGCTGTACCTCGGCGGCCCCGGCCTGGCGCGCGGCTATCTCGGCCGCCCCGACCTCACCGCCGAGCGATTCGTCGCCGACCCTTTCGGCGAACCGGGCACACGGATGTACCGCACCGGCGACCGGATCCGCCGGCTCCCCGACGGCCAACTCGAATTCCTCGGCCGAGTCGACGAGCAGATCAAACTGCGCGGCTTTCGCATCGAACCCGGCGAGATCGAAGCCGCGCTACGCACCGACCCCGGCATCCACGACGCCATCGTCATCGCCCGCGATGACCTCCCCGGCGGCCGAGCGCTCGTCGCCTACCTCCTCGGACACCCCACCAGCGACCCCCCGCACCGCCTCCAAGACCTCCTGCCCCGCTACATGCTCCCCAGCGCCTACGTCGAGCTGCCGGCCTTCCCGCTCACCCCCAACGGCAAAGTCAACCGCCGCGCGCTCCCCCAGCCACCCCAACGCGCCACCCCCACACCCCGACGCGCCCTCACCCCCACCGAAACACGCCTCGGAAACCTCTGGAGCTCCGTCCTGCAACGCCCCGCCATCGACCCCGACGAGAACTTCTTCGACGCCGGCGGCAACTCGCTCTCGCTTCTCGAGGTGAGCCGGCGGTTGCGGCTGGAGCTCACCATCGACGTCCCGCTCGTGACGTTGTTCCAGTTCCCGACGCTCCGCTCGCTGGCCACGCATCTCGACCACGGCCCGTCCGTTCGCCAGTCCAGCCGGGGTGAGGCCAGGCGGCAGGCGATGCGCCATGCGAGCGGCCGTGCCCGGAGGGTCCAGTGACGCCGCCTCTCCCGCCGGAGGTGGCCGCGAGGAGCTTCGTCGGTCGCGCACGGGCGCTGCTGCCGGATCTCCGGTTGATCGTTGCCCCGCCGCGGACCTGCTCGACGTTGTTGGCGCGCGCTCTGTGGAACTCGGACTCGGTCAGCTCCTACTCCCATGAGCCGTTCGATCTGGTCTATCACCGCCGTCTCGACCATGAGGCCGTGCTCGAGAAGCTCGCGCAGCCGTTGCTCGTCGGCACCGGGGCCGGCGGCTGTGCGCTGGTCAAGGAGCTCAGCTTCCAGGTAGGGCGCTACTTCCCGGCGCTTGCGAGCCTGACCGATCGGCCGGTCATCTTCATCATCCGTGACCCACGGCTCAGCATCGCGTCACGGATGCAGCTGCGTCGCAGCGGGGGGGCGCCGGCCGTCTTCCCGGTCGTCGAGTCGGGGTGGAACGACCTCGCCTGGCAGGTCGCCTGGTGCCGGGACAACGACCGCCCGTATGCGATCGTCGACGCCGCCGACCTTCTCACGCGCCCCCGCCCGGTCCTCCAGGCCATCGCGACCGAGCTCGGCGTCGCCTGGTCGCATCGCATGCTTCACTGGCGACCGGCCGGGGACGTCGACCTCGCCCTTGCGCTCGACCAGCAGGTGAGCTGGAACGCCCGCGTCCTGTCGAGCCGCGGCTTCGAGCCGCCGGCGGCGTCGCCGCCGGCCCTCGAAGAGTTCCCGGTCGACGGGGGCATGCGCGAGCACGTGGATCAAGCGCAGGAGATACATCGCCGCCTGCTCGCGGATCCGTCCCGGCTACACACCTGACCTACAGCCTCGTCACGCCGGCACGGAGCAGGTCGGCTACCTCGGAGACGAGGCTCCCGTCGGCGAGGATCGAGAAGTGGTCGCCCGGCAGCATCCTCGGCGGCATCGGCGCGATCGTGTGGAGCCGCCATAGCGCGAGCTCCTCCGCGCTCACGTGCGGGTCGCGATCGCCGGCAATCGGGAAGATCGGACACGCCAGCGGTGGCGCATCCACCCAGTGGTAGCCGTCCGCCATCGTCAAGTCCGCGCGGAGCGCCGGAAGCATCATGGCTAGGAGCTCGGGCCGGTCCAGTACGCGGCTCGATGTGCCGTCCAGCCGCCGGAGCCGTTCCACCAGCGCCTGATCCGTTCGCTCGGCGGGGGGCAGCGGGTCCCGTCCGAGGTGGGGAGCCCGCCGGCCTGACGCCATCAGCGCCAGAGGCACGCGGGCGCCGCGGTGACGGAGCTCGAGCGCCAGCTCGTAGCCGATGAGCGCGCCGAGGCTGTGTCCGAAGACCGCGTACGGCCGGTCAAGTCTCCCGGCCAGCGCGTCTGCCACGGAGCCGACGAGCTGTGGCATGTCGGTAATGGCGGGCTCGTCGAGGCGATCCTCGCGGCCGGGATACTGGACGGCCAGCACCTCCACGTCACCCGGCATCAACTGGGCCCAGGACCAGAACATCGAGGCCCCCGCGCCCGCGTGGGGAAGGCAGACCAAGGTGATCGAGGCACCGTCCTGTGGCACCCGGAACGGGAACCAGTCGCCGCCGGCGCGCCCGCCGCTCACGCCGGAGTCCGTTGCGATGTCAGCGGCCGCGGTGGCCAGTCCTCTCGCGCCGCGCCCATCAGCGCGGCGAGACGCACGACGTTGCTGGCATATCCGTGCTCGTTGTCGTACCAGACGGTCACGGTCGCGGTGCGCCCACCGACGACGCCGGTGAAACGCCCGTCGACCACGCCGGCGCGCAGGGTGCCGCTGAAGTCGCTGGAGACCAGCGGCTCGGTGTTGAACCCCAGTCCGGCGTCGGGATCGTTCGCGAGTCGAGCGAAGAGCGCATTGAGCGCGTCGGGGTCGGCGTCGCTCGCGAGGTTCGCCGTGACGTGAGCGACACAGACGATCGCGGTCGGGATTCGGAACGACAGCGCTGTGAACCGAGGGGCCAGCGCGGGCAGGACCGATGCCACTGCCCCAAGCGCCGACGTGCGCTTGCCGATCACGTTCGAAGCCGCCGACCGGCCCATGTCGTAGTCGCCGAGATAGCCTGGAGGCATGCCTCCGCGCGCGCAGGGCCCGTCGAGCACCGGCTGGTAGTTCAGCCAAGGATGGAGCGTCGTCACGCTGCCGCTCGCGCAGCCGTAGCTCTCGTCGAGGACGCTCAGCAGCGGTGCCAGCGCGTTCCCGTCGCAGCTGCTCGCGCTGACCACCGTGTGCTGGGCGGGCCGGTAGGCGTTCTGGTTCACCCCCCAGATGACCGTTGCGTCGGTTTCCGCGTCGTGCGGCGCGGTCACGATGACCGAGCCGACTCCGCGCTCGATCACCCGCTCGAAGCCGTCGCGGTCGGGGTGAGTCCCCGCCGCGTCGACCACCACGTCCACGCCGTGATCGATCCAGTCGACGTCTCCAATCGCCTCCTTCGACGACAGGTGGACCGGCGTGCCCTCGATCAGCCAGAGGTCGTCCGCGACCCGCTCGACCGTGCCGGGGTAAGGCCCGTAGACGGAATCATGAGCGAGGAGATAGCGGAGGTTCTCCCGGTCCGGTTGCGTGTCGTTGACGTGGACGACCCGTAGCCCCGAGAAGTGCCGGCTGGCCCGGAGCACCGCGCGCCCGATACGTCCGAAGCCGTTGAGCCCGATTCGCACGCGACGGCCTCAGCGGTCCGCGTCCATCGCCTCGCGCAAGCTGCGCGGCCGCATGTCCGTCCACACTCGCTCAATGTGCGCCAAGCACTCCGTCTTGACACCGGTGACGCCGTCCTCGTGCCATCCGGCCGGCACCTCACGGTCAGCCGGCCAGATGGAGAACTGCTCCTCGTCGTTGTGGACGACCTTGAAGACGCGGTCCTCGTCGTCGAACATCAGCTAACTCCCTCTCGCGCTGTGACGCAGCTGAGCTTGGATGACATGATGCAACATTGAAGCAGCAAAGCGTGGAGCGCCACTACCATCGATCGGTCAGTCATCCCATCTTCGCTTGCGTCGGAAGCATGTCACCTTTGGTTGGGGAGCGCTCGGCTGTCCGGCACCTCGGCGATGGCGATGCTGTCGCCGGACGAACGCCGCCGCCTTCAGCGATATCGTCGCGCCGACGATCGCGGCCAGCACGCGGTCGGCTGGGCGATCGTCCGCCGTGCGCTCGGGCTGTACCTGGGCGTCCCCCCGGGGAGCGTCGTGCTCGATCGCAGCTGCGCGACCTGCGACGCCCAACACGGCCCGCCACGGCTCGTGCAGCCGGCCGGCGACATCAACCTGTCGATCTCGCACGCGGGGGACGTCGTGGGCGTCGCCTTCCTACGCGGCCGGAGGATCGGCCTCGACATCGAAGTGGAGCGCGGCGGCTTCGATTACGAGGAGCTGATCGACTTCGCCTGCGCGCCGGCTGAACGCGCGGCGCTTCGCCGGAGCGGGGATGCCGCGCCGCGCGCCTTCCTGGAGCTCTGGACACAGAAGGAGGCGGTCCTCAAGGCCCTCGGCGTCGGTCTGGGCGTCGCGCCCCAGCGCTTGGTGATCCGCGGACCACGAAGCTCGCCGGCCGTGGTCGGTTGGCCAGGTGAGATACCGCAGGCGTCACGTATCGCGCTGCGCCCGGTGACGCTCGACGGAGCGGTCTGCACGGTGGCGGTGGATGGCGCGTTACCGACGGTGACGCGGATTGACGCGAGCCGCTTGATTGCAGCGTGAGACTTTGTTGACGGGTCTGCGCGGTTCGTGATACCTATCATGACGTGCGCGCCACCCTCGCTGACATCGGCAACGACGGCCGGCCAGCCGCCGCAGACCTGATCCGCGGTGGGTCGCCGGTAGCGCAGTGGCAGGCGCTCTACGACCTGCTGGCCGAAGCGCCTCACGCCGGTGACGTTCGTCTCGACGTCACCGGATGGCGGAGCAGCTACACGGGCGCGCCCATGCCCGAGGCGGACATGCGCGAGTGGGCCGCAGCGACCGCCCAACGCGTCGTCTCGCTCCAGCCGAGCCGCGTGCTCGACATCGGGTGCGGCACCGGGATGCTGTTGTGGCAGATCCTGCCGCGCGTCGAGCGCTACGTGGGGACCGATGCGTCCCCGGCGATGGTGGATCGGCTGGCGGGAGCACTACGCGACCACGAGGCACGCGCCGTCGAGCTGCGGTGCCGCGAGGCCATCGACTTCTCCGGCATTCAGCCCGGGGACTTCGACTGCGTCGTACTCAACTCGGTCGTCCAGTACTTCCCCGATGAGACCTACCTCCGATCCGTGCTCAGTCAGGCGCTCCGGATCGTCGCCCCATACGGTGCGGTCTTCGTCGGCGACGTCCGTCACGCCGGCCTCCTTGAGGCGCAGGCCTTAGACATCGAGATTCGCCGCGCCGGCGCGCAGCACGTGCCGGACCTCGCCGCGCGGGTGGCGCGCCGCGTTCGCGCCGACTCGCAGCTTGCGATCGATCCGCGGTGGTTCACCGCCTTCGCGGCCGAGCTCGGCCTGGACGTCTGGGCCGCCCCGAAGCTGACGACCCGTGACAACGAGCTCACGCGGAGTCGTTATGACGTTGCGATCCGCCCGGCGGCGACGGCCTCGTCTTCGGCATCTGGTGCTCCTGGAGCCGCCCCGGCGCCGGCGGCCTCGACGGCCGACGTGGAGCGGCGGCTCGACGCCGGCGGTGAGTGCCTCCTGCGGGATGTCCCCAACCGCTGGACCGATGAGCTCGCCCGAGAGGCCGAGGCGCTCGGCGTCACGGCAACGACCGGAGAACGGACGTCCGCGTCGACGGAAGGCGCGCACACGAGCATGACGCCAGGTGAACTGGCCGAGTTGGCCCGCACACGCGGGCTCGAGATCGCTTGTAGCTGGCTCGGCGGCCATCGGCGTGGCGCGTTCGACGCGTGGATCGGCCCAACGGTCGACCCGTGGCGGTTGCAGTCCGCCGACGCCGCAGTTCCGAGCCAGCCGCCGAACGCCTCCGTCGGCGCCTAGAGCCGCCGCCGCATCGATGGAGACCCCAGGCGGATCTGATCCGATTGCCAGGCGCCACCAGCGCGAGCGCGAGCTCCTTCGGAGCCGTCCGGCTCGACACGTCGCGATAGAACGCCGGGAGGCCGAGGAGGCGCCGCTCTCACTCGCCCAGGAGCGGATGTGGTTCGTGGAGCGCGTTGTGCCGGGAACGCCACTCCATCACCTCTCGATCGCGCGACGGATCGAAGGCCGGATCGACGTGACCGTCCTTCGGCGGGCGCTGTGCGAGGTCGCGGCTCGGCATGACGCGGCCAAGACGCGCATCGACGGCACCGCGGCCGAGCTTCGCCAGGTGGTTGGCGAGCACGGCGAGATCCCGCTCCAAACGCTTCCAGGCCTCGACGCAGCCCGGCTGACGGCGCACATCGTCGCGCCGTTCGATCTCCAGCGCGGGCCCCTCTTCAGGGCGCTCCTGGCGGCCGGAGGCCCGGACTGGAGCGTCCTCGTAGTCGCCGCCCACCACATCGTGGCCGACGGTTGGGCCTTGCGAGTCCTGTTCGAAGATCTCGGTCGAGCCTACGGCGCGTTCGCGGATGGCGGCGCAGCACCCTGGATGGAGCGGCCGCTGCAGCCGGGGGACGTTGCGTTCTGGGAGCGCCGCCGTGCGAGCGCCGGACCCGATCCGGACCGCGACTGGTGGCGCAACGAGCTGGCCGGGGTCGTCAAGCCGCTGACGTTCCACGTCGAGGCCGGGCGCGGACCGGTCAAGACCTACGCGGGCAACCGCCTTCCTGTGCATCTGCCACCCGAGCTCGATCGGCGGATCGAGCAGGTCGCCGCAAGCGCCGGCGCCACGCCGTTCATGGTCATCCTGGCCGCGTTCGGGACGCTCGTGGCTCGGCACGCCGGGGTCGACCAACTCGTCGTCGGCGTGCCCGCCGCGGGCCGCGGCCGCCCCGAGCTCGAGAACGTCGTGGCGTCCCTGGCGACCACGCTGCCGATCGTCGTCGACCTTCGGGGCGATCCGTCGTTCGGCGAGCTCCTCGATCGCGTGCGGCTGCGCGTGCTCGACGCCTTGGCGCACGAGGATGTCCCGCTCGAGCAGATGATCTCCGACCTGCAGCTGGAGCGCGATCCGAGTCGGACGCCGATCTACCAGGCGCTCATGATCTTCGACAACCTCCCGCCGGTCGGGGGCCGGTTCGGAAGACTGGACTCCAAGCCGGCTGAGCTCGAGTCGCTCGTCCCAGGCTGGGCCGACCTCGGAGGCGCGCATACGGATCTCCTCCTCGCGCTCACCGCAGCGGACGACGGCATTCGAGGCGTGCTCGAATACAGCACGGACGTGTTCTCCCAGGGTGCCGCCCGCCAGATCGCCGATCACTTCGTCGGCCTGGTGACCGGGTTCGTCGTCGATGCCGAGCGTCGCATCTCCGGCCACCCGCTCATCACGCCGGCGGAGCGACGCTCGGTTCTCTTGGAATGGGCCGGCGACACGGGCCCCTCACCCGCACCGAGGCTCCTCCCCGACATGGTCCGGGACGTGGCGGTACGCCGGCCGGACGCCGTGGCCATACGTTGCGCGAAGGAGTCGGTGACGTACACGCAGGCGATCGAGCGCGTCGAGCGCCTCGCCGAGCGCCTCGCCGAGCGCCTCGGCGTCACCGGTGAGCGTCGAGTGGCCCTGCACCTGCGTCGGTCGTCCATGCTGCCCATCGCCATGCTCGCCGTGCTGCGCGCGGGTGGCGCGTACGTGCCCCTCGATCCGGACCACCCCAAGGATCGGCTGGCGACGCTCCTGGACCTGTCCTCGGTCGATCTGGTGATCAGCGATCGCCAGAGCGAGCTGCCGCCTACGGGGCACCGCGTCCTCGCTCTCGACGGTCAAGAGGCTACGGAAACCGCCTCGATCCCTTCTCCTTCCGTCGAAGTCAGACCCGAAGCTCTCGCGTACGTGATGTTCACCTCCGGGTCGACCGGCGTCCCGAAGGCCGTCATGGTGCCGCATCGAGCACTGACGAACCTGCTTCTGTCGATGGCCAAGGAGCCCGGCCTGTCGGAGGACGACGTCCTCCTGGCGACGACGACCGTCGCGTTCGACATCGCGGCGCTCGAGCTGCTCCTGCCGCTCTGCGTCGGTGCCGAGCTGGTGATCGCCGACGAGAGCGAGGTCCGCGAGCCAGCCCGCCTCCACGCGCGGATGGAGGCCTGCGGCGCGACGGTCGTCCAAGCCACTCCGACGATGTGGCGCCTCCTGACGTCGACATCGGCTCTCCATCCGGGCGTGCGCGTTCTCTCTGGCGGCGAAGCCCTGCCGGGTGCGCTGGCGGCCGAGCTGCTTGACGGCGCTTGCGAGGTGTGGAACCTCTACGGACCCACCGAGACGACCATCTGGTCGACGGTCCAGCGCGTGACGGCGAGCGACCTCGACGTCGCGACCGTGCCCATCGGCCGGCCGGTCGCCAACACGTGCACGTACGTGCTCGACGAGCAGCTGGATCCAGTTCCGCCCGGCTTTCCCGGAACGCTCTACATCGGAGGCGAGGGGCTGGCCCGCGGGTATCTGAGCGCGGCGGCCACGACCGCACGCCGTTTCGTTCCCGACCCGCACTCGAAGCGGCGCGGCGCGAGGCTCTACGACACGGGCGACCTCGTCCGTCACCTGCCCGATGGGCGCCTCGCGTTCGTCGGCCGGCGGGACTTCCAGGTCAAGCTCCGGGGCCACAGGGTCGAGCTTGGGGAGGTCGAGCACCACTTGCGGCGACATCCGGACGTTCTCGACGCCGTCGCGGTGATCGGGGGAGAGCCCGCCGCTCTCGAAGCGTATGTCGTGCCGCGAGGTGGCGCGGCGCAAGAGGGCCTGCCCGTCGAGATTCGCCAGTCGCTGCGCTCCTCGGTTCCCGATCACTTGGTCCCCACGCGAATCGCGGTGCTCGACCGGCTACCCGTCACGCCGAACGGCAAAGTCGACCGCCAGCGGCTGCCGGCCTTCGAGGAGTCGACTCGATCGCCGACCACAGCCCCTCGCGGGAAGGTGTCGGACCTCGCCGGGCTCTTCGCCGAGGTGCTTGGCGTCGACGCGATCGCACCGACCGAGAACTTCTTCGATCTCGGTGGCCACTCCTTGATGTTGCTGACCTTGCAGACCAGGATCAAGGAGCGCACCGGCTACGAACTGCCGATCATGACGCTCTTCGAACATCCGACGCCGCTCGCGCTGGCCAGCCACATGAACGGAGCGGCGACGAGCGACGACCAGGTCCGAGGCAGTCGCCGACGTGGCGCGGCACAGCGGGCAGCCGTCGGGCGATCAAACGCGCTCCGACGCCGGCGCACGGGCCGGCAGTGAGCGACGGCATCGGCATCGCGGTCGTCGGCATGGCCGGCCGCTTCCCCGGTGCGCCCGACATCGAGCGCCTCTGGACAGTGCTGCGCAGCGCCCGGCGGACGATCAGCGACTTCGAGGAACCACCGAACGCCGCGCCGGGGTCGAGCGGTCACTACGTGGCGTCGCGCGGGCTCATCGCGGGAGCCGATCGCTTCGACGCGGCCTTCTTCGGGATGTCACCCCATGAGGCTGCGGTCACGGACCCGCAGCACCGTCTGCTGCTCGAATGCGCCTGGCACGCGCTCGAGGACTCCGGCCACGACCCGGGCACGTTCGACGGCGTCATCGGGGCCTACGGGGGCGTCGGCATGAACACCTACCTCCTCGAGCTGGCGAGTGATCCCGAGGCCATGGCCTCCGCCGGCGACATGCTCACGATGATCGGCAACGACAAGGACTACGCCCTGACACGGGTGGCCTACAAACTGGATCTGCGTGGCCCGTGCGTCACCGTTCAGACGGCCTGCTCCACCTCGCTGGTCGCGGTTCACCTCGCGTGCCTCGGACTGATCTCAGGGGACTGCGACATGGCCTTGGCCGGCGGCGCGTCGGTATCGGCGAAGGCAGGCGGATACCGCTTCATGCCCGGCGGCCTTTTCTCCCCCGACGGACACTGTCGTCCCTTCGACGCACACGCGGCGGGGACCGTTCCAGGCCACGGCACGGGGATCGTCGTCCTGCGACGGCTGGAAGATGCGGTGGCCGACGGCGACAGCATCCGCGCCGTCATCCGCGGAACGGCCATCAACAACGACGGCGCGCTGAAGGCCGGCTTCACCGGTCCGAGCGCGCACGGGCAGGCAGCCGCGATAGCCGCCGCTCTCGAAGTCGCCGAGGTCGACGCCCGTACGATCGGCTACGTCGAGGCGCACGGGACCGCCACCGAGCTCGGCGATCCTATCGAGGTCGCGGGACTGTCCCGAGCCTTCGCTTCGTTCACCGACCACCGGCAGTTCTGCCTTCTCGGCTCGGTCAAGGCGAACCTGGGCCACCTCGATGCGG
The DNA here is from genome assembly GCA_036389195.1 of Solirubrobacteraceae bacterium. Classification (GTDB taxonomy): domain Bacteria; phylum Actinomycetota; class Thermoleophilia; order Solirubrobacterales; family Solirubrobacteraceae; genus JACCYI01. The sequence goes on along the minus strand of DASVQH010000160.1, from coordinate 18,461 downwards.
CGGCCGGCGTCACCGGCCTCATCAAGGCGGTCCTCTGCGTGGAACGCGGTGAGATCCCACCGATGCCGGGCTTCCGACGCCCGAGCCCCCGCATCGATTTCCTCGACACGCCCTTCCGCATCGCGCAGGAGTCGACCCTATGGCGCGACGGGACGGCGTCGCGTCGCGCCGGCGTCTCCTCATTCGGCATCGGCGGGACCAACGCACACGTCGTCCTCGAACAAGCCGCTCCGCGCCGCCGCCGCGGCCGTCGACGCGACGACCAGGTGCTCATCGCGTCAGCCAAGACGGCCGAAGGCGCCGACACAGCAGCCGCACGGCTGGGCGAGGCGCTGAGCGAGGCGACCGTGGATCTGGCAGATGTCGCCCACACGTTGCAGAGCGGACGGCGCGCTTTCCAGCACCGCCGCGGGGTCGTGCTGCCGGCAGCCAACGCTGGCGCAACGCTCGGAGGCGATCGATGGAGCATGCCGTTCCACGGCGTGGCGGACGACGCGCACCCTCCGGAGGTCGCCTTCGGCTTCCCAGGGGCCGGAGTCGAGTACCCGGGCATGGCCGCAGACGTCTACTCGACGGAGACCGTGTTCCGGGAGACCCTCGATCGGTGCCTCGGGTGCCTTGCGACGGACATCGCGGAGGAGGTCGCGTCGTATCTTCTCGCGACAGGGGTCGAGCGGTCAGCCGCCCGGGACTCGGAGCTCCGCCCGCGCGTGGGGCACGTGGCGGTGTTCGCAAGCAGCTACGCCCTTGCCGAGCTCTGGCGGTCCTGGGGCGTGACGCCGTCCGCGGTTCTTGGTCACAGCCTCGGCGAGTACGTCGCCGCGGCGGTCGCCGGCGTGTTCGAGCCCGAGGACGCCCTACGGCTCGTCGCCGACCGTGCCGGCCTGATGGAGGACCTGCCGCCGGGCGCCATGCTCACGGTCGCGCTCAGCGAGGAGCAGGTTCGCGAGACGTGTCCGGATTCGATCGACATCGCGAGCGTCAACGCACCGGACGCCTGTGTCGTGTCGGGATCGGTCGCCGGGATCAGCGAGCTTCAGCGCACCTGGGAGACCTCTGGCGTTGCCTGCCGGCGCGTCCGCTTCGTCCGGGCCGCGCATTCTCGAAGCGTCGAACCGGCGCTCGCCGCGCTTGGGGAGCGCGTGCGGCAGACCGACCGTCGCGCACCGGCGATCCCGATGCTGTCCAATGTGACCGGTACCTGGCTGAGCGCCGAGGAGGCGGTGCGCCCGGGCTACTGGACGGCTCACATGCGACGAACGGTCCGACTGCATGATGAGCTCACGACGCTCTTCGAGCACCCTCAAGCCATATTGCTGGAGGTCGGCTGGGGACGCTCGCTGACGACCTATGCGCAACGCCTCCCTGCGGCGCGGCAGCGGGCCGTCTCCGCCTTCGACCGTCGAGACTCGACGCAACGGCAGACGCACGCGCTTCTGCAGGCACTCGCTCAGTTGTGGTGTGCCGGTGTGGCGGTCGACTGGCCGGCGTTCGGCAAAGCCGAGGATCGCCACCGGGTGCCCTTGCCGCTCTACCCGTTCCAGCGGAGTCGTCACTGGCTCCTGCGTGATCAGCCCGACGCGGCAGCGGCCGACGAGTCGGCTGCGCCGGAGGTCGCACCCCACGCGCCCTCGCCTGAGCCCGGCGGGGCGCTCGGCGCCGCCATGGCAGCTTGGAGAGCCGTGCTCGGGATCGAGACGGCCGGCGCGGACACCGACTTCTTCTCCGCAGGAGGCGACTCGCTGCTCGCCATTCAGGCCGCCGCCCGCCTGAGCGCCGCACTGGGCGTGCCCGTTGAGCCCCGTGACATCGCGGAACATCCGACACCCGCGATGATCGCCGCGCGGGCGGAGACATCACCAATCGCGGCGCCCACCGCTGGCGTTCCGGCTTTAGTGCGCCTGCGGCGCGGGGCAGGCGACGGTGCGATCGTATGCGTCCACCCGGTAGGTGGCCGTGTGGGCTGCTACGCCGAGCTCGTTCGATGCTTGACCGTCGACGCCGATGTGCTCGGCATCGAGGCCGTCGGCCTCGACGGGAGCCCTCCTCTGGGCAGCGTCCCGGAGATGGCGTCGCTGTATCTCGAGACCGTGGCACGAGCTCGGCCCGAGACGCCATGCTCGCTCCTCGGCTGGTCCTTCGGGGCGGTCGTGGCCGCTGAGATGGCGCGGCTGCTGGAAGCGCGCGGGACACCAGTCGAGCGTCTCGTGTTACTCGACCCTCCGCCGCTCGGCGACCGCGAGGACCAAGACGACGACGAGACCTGGCTTGAGGCGATCGCCGAGGACGTGCTCCGCGCCGCACCCGACCAGGCGTGCCAGCGGCGACCTGCGATCGGCCGCCGGGACCGACGCCAAGCCGTCCGCAGCCTGCTCCCCGACGTCGACGTCGACGCGCTGGTCGGTGTCTTCCGGGCCAACTTCAAGGCCCTCTCCGTCCACGTGCCGCGGCCAGTGACGAGCACGCCCGCGATGCTCGTCACGTCGCAGGACACGCGGCTCGCCGATCCTTCGAACGAGGAGCGCTGGGCTGCGCTGCTCGACGGGCCGCACGTGATCAGCCGTGCTTGCGGAGACCACTGGGCGATGGTGAGGCGCCCGGTCGCCGACGCCGTCGCCCGATGGCTCGCAGAGACATCGGCGTCGGCCGACAACGCGGGGGAAGGGTCCGTCTCCCCCAAGCGCCCATGATGGCGAGCCGGCCCGACAAGCCGAAGACCGCGAGCGCGTTGGCCGCCCGCCTTGTGGGCAGGTGGCGCCTGCGGTCATGCCTCGCCACGGACGCGGCCGGACGGACAACGTGTCCACTAGGACCACGGCCGGTAGGGATCCTTCTCTATACGCGCGGCGGGTGGATGGCCGTTCAAGCATCCTCGGCCGGACCCGATGACGATCGCTTCGTCGCCTACAGCGGGCGCTACACCGTGGTCGGAGACCAGGTCGTTCACCATGTCGCGCTCAGCGTCAAGCCGCGCCAGCCAGGCGATCAGATTCGTACGGCCGGATTCGAAGGCGCCATCCTGGTCATGACGGCGACGGGCGGCCTCGCCGGAGAGGTGCTCGAGAGCCAGTGGCGATGGGCTCGAGCAGAAGGGCCAGAAGCGTGGGAGGACTAGGTCACCTGAGCCGAGCTGCCGCGCCATAACGAGAAGCGCTTCGTCAGCGCGACGAGCTGTTCGCGCTCGCCGAAGGTACCCAGAGCGAGGATCTCGAGCTCCGCTGAGGAGGTCGTCGCCGTCCTTCTCCGCTGAAGGTCGGACCCGCCGGTCATCATCGAGTCGAGGTAGACGACCGCTGGGAGGCCGGCCGCTTCAAGCCGCACTCGGAGCTGCCCGATCTTGTTGTCAGACCCACCGAGCACGATGAACGGCCACTCGCTGATCGACGGATAAAGTCGGCCGTCGGCATCCTCATAGTCGACAAGCCGTAGATCGCCACGGTCGCAGCTGGCGCCCACCAACCCCACGGTGACGTGACCGAGCGCAGACATCAGCTCACCAGGCCCGTGGCGCTTGTTCAAGACGACGACGAATCTCAGATCGATCACCTGTCGAGCTCCTGCACGCGAGAACGAGGGAGTCTCCGACTCATCATTGGCCCTGCGCTTCTCGCCCCGGTCGCCTGCTTCAGGCGAAGATCGCGAGCGGGCGTCCGTTACCCGAGAAGCCCGCAAAGCAAGCCGCCGTCACCCTCGACCCAGCGGTCACGGCCGCCACGCCGTGAATGATCGCAGCGTCGAACATGACAAGGTCGCCGGCCTGCGGCGACAGAGCGTGCGGCGCGGGCCCGATGGCGCTGCGATCCAGCCCGTAGTCGTCGCGTCGCATATCGGTGTAGTCGTCCTCGGAGATGCGCCACCAGAACTCGATCTCGCCACCGGCCTCTGCCTCGGGCACCTCGAGATAGACGTTCATCCCGATACGACGCTCCAAGCCAAGGTGATCCAGGACACCGTTCTCACGCTGATCGATATGTGGGTTCGCCTGCCCTCCTCGCGGCCAGCGGCGAACGATTCCGGGCAGCATGTGCAGGCGGCCGTCTGCGGACCGTGCCGCGTGCGCGCCGGCAGGCCAGTACTCGTCAAGCAACACCCGCAGCCGGTCCAGAGGTGACGGGGCCGAGCGGAAGAGGTCGTCGCGGATCAGCTGGGTCGTCGCCGAGGCGGTCTCGAAGTAGTTCGTCCGAGTCCCCGCCGACTCCGCCGCTTCGCCGATCGAAGTACCGAGACTCTGAAGGTCTGCCGTGAGCGTATAGGACGCGTTCTCGCAGGCCTCGCTGATCCTCGGCAGCACTCGATCGCACAAGTCGGAGGGGTAGAAGCCGGGGTGCCAGATCACTTGCAGCGTGCCGTCCATCAGCTGGGCCAGAGTACGCGGGCTCAGTTCCGAAGCGATCTGCAGCTCCTCGGATATCCGTGGCATGCTATTCACTGGTGTCGCGGCTCCCGTCTGAACGCTCGTGCGCCTACGGTGGCGCGTGTTGCTGATGCGCCACCAGTCTATACGCAGTCGTGCCACTTGTACGTCACTTGTCCGTAAGGCGCATCGTCGGCGGATGGAGACACCGCCCAGGGGTCGAAGGTCCGGCGAGTCGTTCCTCTCGACCAGGCGGCATACCCGTCGCCCATCTGCCCGAAATTGTCTGATGACCCCGCGTCACCCGGTACAGCTACGGGCCCAGCAGCGATCCGGGAACGACAGCGCTGCCGTCCTCGCGCCGGTGCGCCGCAGCGCCAGTGGTGATGACGACAGCGTCCAAGAGCTCGTCCTCGACTTGTCTTCAACCAACGCAGAAGTGCACGGCGTCGGCAGGGGCGTGGCGTTCAGCCTGATCTCGATGGCAATGAACCCGCCGTCATCTCGCTCGGCGATGGGTCGACCTCGTAATCGCCTCGGTGGGCGCGTAAGTGCCTGACCGCCGCTTCAGCCGCTTGCGCGTAGACGAACGGACAGGGTTTTCGAGCGACTCGAACAGCGGGCCGAGCAGTGTCCCGACTCGCGGGGTCCCGGGACCGACGGCGTCGCCTTCGGGCAGCGATCGTGAGGAAGCGCCGAGCAGTCGAGCTGCCAACGCCGGGTCGGCGAGCTGATGCTCGGGCGGGAGGGCGGGTTCGGCGATGCGGTTGCGTGTGGGTCTCCAGCCGTCGACCGCGTTGAGAACGAGCAGGCGTTCAGAACTTCGCGGTAAGGCAGACCCGTCTTGCGCGTCGGCGGATCGCCGTACCGCTACCAGCGTCGCGAGTCTTCTCGGACGAGGACGTGGGTGAGGATGGGCGGCGTACGCTCGATCCACCCTTCAAACGAGAGACTCCCCGGCGCGAGCGTCGCTGAGGGCACCATGGATGTGCTGCCTCCGAGCGAACCTCCGTTCAGATCAGCCAGAAGCCGCTCCCGCCTGCGCGGCGGAAACGGCTCTGGACCACCAATCGGGGCGCCCGGATTTGAACCGGGGACCTCGCCGACCCGAACGGCGCGCGCTACCAGGCTGCGCCACGCCCCGATGTGGCCTCCAGTATGGCAGGCGGTCGCCGACGGCGGTCAGCCGGAGACGGCGCGGTGATAGCGGACCGCGAGGCCGGTGACGAGCGTCTGGAACGCGGCGCCGGGCTCGAGGCCCTCGCGCTCGGCGTAGGCGAGCAGGCCCGTCGCCTCGATGTCCGCCGCCTGGGCGATCACGTCGTCGACCAGGTCCGGGTGGCGGTCCTGGAAGTAGGCGCCGATCGAGTAGAGGTGCGTGTCGCTGAGCGACTCCAGGAACGCGCCGCCGTCCTGCGGTGCCACCGCGGAAGCGCTCAGCCGCCGGAGCCGGCGCCCGCGCCCGCGGCGAGATCCGTCAGCGCCGACTGCAGGCCCTCGACCACCTTGGCGGCTTCCGGCGGCTGGTCGCTGCTCGGCTGGGCCTCGCCCTTGGGCTCGTCGGCCGGGGCGCCGCCGAGTGGCAGCGCGAGGGTCGGGGACTCCTGGCCCGAGGCGCCGTCCTTGGGCGCGGCGGCCGGAAGCTCGACGCCCTTGGGCTGCTCGACCTTCGGGGCGTCCGGAGCGACGGTCTGGGGCGCGGGGGCGTCGCGCTGCGGCGCGGCCGGCTGCTGGACGACGCGCTCCGGCGCGGCGGGACGGTCGGCGGCCGGCGACGACGGGCGCCCCGCGGGCGCCTTGAACGGCGTTCCGCCGAGGCGGCGCTCGACCGCCGCCGGGCGCGTGTCCGCGCGGCCCACGGCCGGGGCGGGCGCGGTCGCCGCGGCCCGGCCGGGCGTGCGCGCGCGGCTTGCGGCGGTCACGTGCTCGGCGGCCGGCAGGACCCGCGCAGGCGGGCGCTCGGCGGGCGCCGGGCGCTCGACGACCTTCGCGCCGACCCCGGCCCCGACGCCGGCGATGACGATCGTCGCGGCGGCCGCGGCGGCCTTGCCCCAGCCGGCGATCACCGGCTCGGGCATCGCGCCGAGCGCGGGCAGCTGCGCCATCAGCGTGTGCCCCGGCCCCGCGGCGCCGGCGCCGAAGACCGAGTCCGGCTCGCCGTGCCGGCGCGCCCGCAGGAAGGCCGGGAACGGCAGCAGGCCCGCGATCTTGGCCGCGATCGCTTCGCGCCGGCTCGGGCGGCGCGCCATCACGGCGCCGTCCACGCCGGCGACCCGCGCCTGGCGGCGGCAGGGCTGGCAGTGCGAGAGGTGACGGGCGAGGCGGCGGCTGTCGCGGGCGCCCAGGAGGCCGTCGGCGGCGGTTCCGATCAGCGCCTGGACGCGCAGGCAGCGCTGGCCGGAGACGAGCTCGTCGTACTCCTCGGTCAGCCGGCGGCGGGCGCGGAAGAGCGTGCTCTCCACCGCCGGGCGGCTCATCCCGAGGCGGTCGCCGATCTCGCGGTAGGAGAGGCCTTCGAGCTCGCGCAGGACGAGGATCTGGTGATGGGTCTCCGAGAGCCCCCCGAACGCGCCGCACAGGTCGTGCAGCGCCTGCTTCTGGTCGACCGCCGCGTCAGGCGACGGACCCGTCTGGGCGAGACGGCCGTAGTCGGCGGCGCCGAGGCCCTCCTCGGCGTCGTAGGAGACCTCCTCGGTGCGGCGGGAGCGGCGGAACTGGTCGATGCAGGCGTTCTTCGCGATCTCGTAGATCCACGGCTTGAACGCGATCGGCCGGTCGGTCTCGCGCATGCGGCGCAGCGCGGAGATGAAGATCTCCTGCGTGATGTCCTCGGCGCGCCCGTGGTCGTGGACCATCCCGACGACGTAGGCGGCGATCCGCCGCTGGTAGCGCGCGAAGAGCTGCTCGAACGCGCGGTCGTCGCCGCCGCGCACGGAGGCGACCAGCTCGAGGTCGCTCGGCTGCTGGCCGACGATCTCCCGCTCGGCGTGTGATGGTGCGACAGCGAATCCCATAGCCCTGCCCACGGCACAGTCCTCCCTGACGCCAGTGTCCCCGACCGACACCCCCGTTCCCCGCTCCTGAACTGTAGCGTTCATCGGGACCTCCGCAAGCGCCTCCGGTCAGCAGAACGCCACTTCATGGTCCGAATCTCATCCCTCCTGGAGGATCTCGACGCCCTCCTCCAACCGTCGCAATTCCGGGACTACGGGCCCAACGGCCTGCAGGTGCCCGGCGCGGAGGAGGTCGCGCGCGTGGTCACCGGCGTCTCGGCGCAGACGGCGCTCTTCGAGCGTGCGATCGAGCTCGACGCCCAGCTCGTCCTCGTCCACCACGGCCTCTTCTGGGACTTCCTGCCCAGCGGGCTGAGCCGCCGCCAGCTCGAGCGGCTGCGGCCGCTGCTCGTCCACGACGTAAACCTCGTCGCCTATCACCTCCCGCTCGACGCCCATCCGGAGGTCGGCAACAACGCGCTGCTCGCACGGGCGCTCGGCTGCGACGCGCAGGAGCCGTTCGGCGAGCACCGCGGCGCGGCGATCGGGCGGCTCGGCCGCTTCGCCGAGCCGGTGGCGGTCGACGACCTCCTCGCGCGCGTCGCCCGCGCGTGCGGCGGGCGGGAACCGCTGCTGCAGGGCGCCGGCCCGCCGCAGGTGCGGTCGATCGGGATCATCTCCGGCTCGGCGGCCGACTCGCTCGACGAGGCGGTCGCGCGCGGCTGCGACGCCTTCCTGACCGGCGAGCCGCGCGAGCACGTGATGGCCGACGCCCGTGAGGCCGGCATCCACTTCATCGCCGCCGGCCACTACGCGACCGAGACCCACGGCGTGCGGGCGCTCGGCGAGCGGCTGGCCGCGCGGTTCGGGATCGAGCACGTCTTCGTGGACCTGTTCAACCCGGTGTGAGCGCGGCGGCGCAAGCGCCCTTTAGCGAATCTTTCGATTGAGGTCGTCCGGCGCACCCGGTACGGTTCCTGACACGTGGCAAATCTCACACGGAGGCACAGCCTATGGCCGTTCACCTGACGCCGACGGAACTGGCGCGCGAGGCAGGGATGGAACGCCGTGACGTGATCGAGAAGTGCATGGAGATGGGCGTGCCCATCTTCCAGGGCCGGATCGACAAGACGCTCTTCCTGGCCAACCTCACGGAGCGCACCCAGCATCCACAGGCACAGGTCGCAACCGCCTGAGCGATACGCAGCGAACGGCGTGCACCCGCCGTAAGATCGCGCTCACGAGTGCCCGAGCGCGAGGAGGAGAGATGGAGCTGACCCGCACGCCGTCGACGGACACGACGACGGGGTCCAGGACGATGGCCGACCTGATGGCCATCGCCGCGGACAAGTACGCCGAGCGGGTGGCGGCGCAGTACAAGCGCGACGGCGCGTGGCACGACGTGACCTTCGCCCAGGTCGGCGAGGCCGTCGACGAGATCGCGCTCGGGCTCATCGACCTCGGGATCGCTCCCGGCGACCGCGTGTCGCTGCTGTGCAACACCCGGCTGGAGTGGACGCTCGCCGACTTCGCGATCTCCAGCGCCGGCGCGGTCGTCGTGCCGATCTACCCCACCAACTCGCCGACCGAGTGCGAGTGGGTGGCGGGCAACTCCGAGTCGGTGGCCATCGTCTGCGAGGACGCCTCGCAGGTCGCGAAGATCCGCGAGGTCCACGAGCGCCTCCCGAAGCTCAAGACGATCGTCGTCGTGGACGCGGAGGGCGACGTCGGCGACGCGATCGCCCTCGACGACCTCCGCGCGCGGGGCCGCGGGCGCGACGCCGGCGAGCTCGCCGAGCGCCGCGAGGCGGTCAAGCCCGAGGACCCGTTCACCTTCATCTACACGTCCGGCACGACCGGGCCGCCGAAGGGCTGCGTCCTCTCGCACGGCAACTACCGCAGCGTGATCGACATGGTCCAGGCCAGCGGCCTGATCGCCGACGAGGACGTCACCTACCTCTACCTCCCGCTCGCGCACTCGTTCGCGCTGCTCGTCCAGCTCGGCTCCTACGACGCCGGCGCGACGATCGCCTACTTCGGCGGCGACACCAAGCAGATCGTGGTCGAGCTCAACGAGGTGCGCCCGACCTACCTGCCGTCGGTCCCCCGGATCTTCGAGAAGATCTACACGCTGGTCACCGCCAACGGCGACCCGGCGCAGATCAAGGCGGCCACCCAGGTCGGCCTGAAGGTCCGCTACGCCGAGATGCACGGCGAGCCGGTGCCCGACGAGCTGCGCAAGCACTTCGACGCCGCCGAGGAGGCGCTGTTCAAGAACGTCCGCGCGGCCTTCGGCGGCCGGCTGCGCCAAGCCGTCACCGGGGCGGCGCCGATCGCCAAGGAGATCCTGGAGTTCTTCTTCGCGTGCGGCGTCCCGGTGCTCGAGGGCTACGGGATGACCGAGACGGCGACCGTCGCGACGTACTCGACGATCGAGGAGCACAAGTTCGGCACCGTCGGCAAGCTGCTCAAGGGCGTCGAGGGCCGCATCGCCGAGGACGGCGAGCTGCTGCTCAAGGGCGCCAACATCTTCCAGGGCTACTACAAGATGCAGGACGAGTCCTGGGGCGCGGTCGACGACGGCTGGCTGCACACCGGCGACCTCGGTCACATCGACGACGAGGGCTACGTCTCGATCGTCGGGCGCAAGAAGGACATCATCATCACCGCGGGCGGCAAGAACCTCACGCCGGCCAACCTCGAGAACGACCTCAAGCAGTCGCGCTGGATCTCGCAGGCGGTGATGCACGGCGACCGCCGCCCGTACCCGGTCGCCCTGATCACGCTCGACCCCGAGGAGATCGTTCACTTCGCCAAGGAGCACGGGCTCGGCGAGGACCCGGCCGAGCTCGCGCGGGACCCGAAGGTCCGCGAGCTCGTCCAGGGCATCCTCGACGGCGTGAACGCCAGCTACGCCCAGGTCGAGCAGATCAAGAAGTTCGTGATCCTCGACCACGACCTGTCCCAGGAGACCGGCGAGCTGACCCCGACGCTGAAGGTCAAGCGCAACGTCATCAACGAGAAGTACGCCGGCCTCTTCGAAGAGCTCTACACGGGCGGCTGAGCCCGCGCCGGCTCAGCGGACCCGCACCCGGACCACCCGCGAGGACCCCGTCTCGTACGGGAACCCGCTCTCGCGCCGCACGCGCGCGCGGAAGCGGTAGGTCCGCGGGCGCCGGGTGCGGGTGAACCGGTAGCGGCGGCGCAGGCGGCCGCCGCCGGCGCGGCGGGCGAGGGCGGTGGCGAAGGTCATCCACCGCCCGCCCGTGCGGGCCTGCAGCTCGACCACCTTGCGCGCGCCGCGTGGCAGGCCGCGCAGGCGCCCGCGGAAGGTCACCGCCTGCCCGTTGCGCGCGCGGCGGCGGCTGACGCGGAGCGACAGGCCCGGCCGGACGCGCAGGGCCACGTCGCTGGTGCGCGCCAGCTCGACGTCGCTCAGCAGCGCCCGGTACCCGAACCGCAGCAGCCGCGACGGGCCCGCCGGCGCGAGGTAGGAGAACGAGCCGTCCGCCCCGGTCGTGACCTGGCCCCGCGCGCGCAGCGGCGCGCCCGGCACGCGCACCCGCGTCAGCACGTCGACCCGCGCGCCGGTGATCGGAGCCCCGTCCGGGCGGGTCAGCCGCCCAGCGATCCACACCCGGGCGCCGTAGCGCACGCGCCGGGTGCGCCGGCTCGTCGCCTCGAACCGCGCGCGCAGCACCGCCAGCGCCGTCGCGCCGGTGCCGTTGGGGCCCGTGCCGAGCACCAGGCCGACGGCGCCGGGCGCACCCGCCGGACCCATCGGCCCCACGGGGCCCGCCGGCCCGGCCGGCCCCGCGGGCCCGTCGGGATCGCCCGGGTCGGGGACGTTGTCGACCGTCACGACGCCCAGCGCGCGCAGCGCCGCGGTCCCCGCGGCGTCCTCGGCCTCCAGGTCGACGCGGTGCGGCCCGTCTGCAAGCGTCCCCGTGTCGACCGTGAACGCCCCGCCGAACCGAGCGGCGCAGGGCCGCACGAGCACGAAGCGGCACGCCGCCGCCCGCGCCGCCACCCGCGTGCCGTCGATCAGCAGCCGCACCGAGCGCACGCCCGAGTCCTCGTCGGCCGCCTCCCAGACGACCTCCTGGCGCCCGGAGCGCGCCCCGCCGGCCAGCAGCGAGCCGCCCGTCGCGCCGACCGCGGGCGGCGCCGCCTCGCTCAGCGTCGCGCGCAGCGAGAAGACGTTGAGCTCGTCGCCGTACGGATAGCGGCAGCCGGCCGAGCCGAAGCACACCGACGACAGCGAGAACGTCCGCGCGTCGCCCGGCAGATCGCGGGTCAGGTCGACGAGGGCGTACGGACGGGCGGGCGCGTCGTAGAGCTGGACGCCGGACCCGTGGAGCTGCACGTGCGGGTCCCCCGCCGGGTCCTCGACGGCGCCGGCGTTGAAGCGGATCCGCACGCGCGCCACGCGCACGTGCGGGTACTCCGCCGGGACCGAGGCGAGGATCGCGTTGACCGCGCCCTGCTCCAGGCGGCCGGGCGGCGGGACGAGCGTGAGCGTCCCGCCGGCGGGGCAGCTGTCGCGCAGCGAGGTCCCCGGCGACGAGCCGTACAGGCTGGCCACCGGCGCGGCGCGGTCGGCGGGGTCGCGGCACTGGTCCATCGGGTACTCCCCCGCGCGCGCGGCGGACGCCGGGACAAGCACGAGCACGAGCAGGGCGAGGAGCGCGCCGCCGGGAGACCACGCGAGCCGGAGGGTGTGGGGGAAGGCATCCATACCCTCCCTTAGGCCCGCGGCGGTGCGACTCGCCCCCCTCAGCGCCGCGCGGTGACCACCACGCGCGCGCCCTGCCGGGGCACGAACGTGATCATCTTGCGCTGGTGGCGCTCGGGCCGCGGATCGGGCGCCCGCAGCTCGCAGCGCTCGAGGATCGCCCCGAGCACCTGCTTCATCTCGTACTGCGCGAACGCCGCCCCGAGGCAGCGGCGCACGCCGCCGCCGAACGGGATCCAGCCGTAGGTCTCCGGCTTGACGCCGAGGAAGCGCTCCGGCCTGAACGCGTGCGGGTCGGGATAGAGGTCGGGCCGCCGGTGCATCAGCGTGACCGACGTCCCCAGCGTCGCCCCGGCAGGCACCAGATAGCCGCCGACCTCCAGCGGCGCCTGCAGCTTGCGCATCACGTAGGTGATGACCGGCCGCACGCGCTGGGCCTCCTTGATGGCCGCGTCGAGGTGGTCGGAGTCCACGCGTGCGGCGTCCAGCGCCGCCGGATGGCGCACCAGCCGCTCGATCGTCCAGGCCATCGTGGTGGCCGTCGTCTCGTGGCCGGCCACGAGCAGCGTGATCAGGTCGTCGCGCAGCTCCTTGTCGGTCGCGTCGCTCGCCAGCAGCATCGACAGGACGTCGTCGCCCTCGCCGCCCGCCGTGCGGCGGCGGTCGATCTCCTCGAAGAGCATCGCGTCGACGGCGTCGCGCGCGTCGAGGAACCGCGTCCACGGGCTGAAGCGGCCGAGGTCGCGCTGCAGCACGTTGACCATCATCACCTGCGTGCGGCCGAGGAGCCGCAGGATCGCCGCCTCCAGGGCGTCCATCCGCGCGCCCTCCTCGTAGCCGAAGACCGTGCGCAGGATCACCCGCAGCGTCACGCGCTGCATGGCCTCCAGCATCGGGAACGGCTCGCCGACCGGCCAGCGGTCCACCTCGGCGTCGGCGAGCGAGCGCATGACGTCGCCGTAGACGCGCATGCGCTCGCCGTGGAACGGCGGCAGCAGGAGCTTGCGGCGCCGCAGGTGCTCGGCCTCGTCGAGCAGCAGCACGGAATGCGGGCCGACCAGCGGCCCGAGGATCCCGTTGCCCTCGCCGGCGTGGAGCACCGAGGTGTCGCCGGTGAAGATCCGCCGCACCTCGGCCGGCTCCGACACGACGACGAGCGGGTCGAACGGCCAGGTGTCGATCTTGAACACCTCGCCGTAGCGCCGCCGGTAGCGCTCGAGCATCCGGTGCTCGGTGAGCAGCATGTGCATGCCCTGGAAGAACCGGGGCAGCCGCGAGCCGGGCGGCCCGGGCAGCGGCTCACGGGCGCGCGACGCTTCGGCGGACGGCGCGGTGACGGTGGCGCTTGACACGGCGGACGGTCTCCTCCCCTCGACCTGGCTCCCTCGGGCCAGATGTCACTACGAACGCGCGCGCGCCGTTGTGACCTTGGTCACGCTCGGTCGGCGTTCGCGCTCTGGCGCAGCAGCGTCCCGGTGGTCTGCTCCAGGATGCGCCGCCAGGCGCGCGACTTCTCCTTCTCGGCGGCGAAGTGCTGCACCACCTTGCGCACGCGCGTGGCCGAGATCTCGATGCCGTGCCGCGCGCAGACCTCGCGCAGCTCGTCGTAGTCCTGGGAGAGCTTGAGCGTCACCGACTCGAAGCCGTGGCGCGCGACGTCGACGCGCGAGGTGTAGTTCATGACGCTGGTCTCGAACATCAGCTCGTCGTCGGGCTCGGGCTCGATCAGCACGATGTCGACGCCCGGATAGCGGTCCTGCCACTGGCGCGCCATCTCGTGCAGGCGCTGGTAGGCCAGCAGCTTGAACGTCTGGTAGCCGATCTTCGGGAAGCCCATGTCCGACACGCGGCGCTTGCGCGAGCCGAACAGCGTCGGGACCTCCTTGGAGAAGTCGTTGACGAAGGGCACCAGCGGGTTGACGACGACGATGAACTTCGCCCCCGCCTCGACCGCGATGTCGATGTTCGTCGTCGAGACGATGCCGCCGTCCACCAGCTCGCGGCCCTTGATGGTGTGCGGCTTGTAGACCATCGGAAGCGCCGTGGAGGCCCGGACGGCGCTGGAGATCGGCACGTCGTCCCACCCGCGGGCGCCGAGCACGATGCGCTCGCACGTGTCGAGGTCGGTCGCCGCCAGGTAGAGCTCGTTCCGCAGGCGCCGGAAGTCGTCCGTCCGGTCGGGATCCTCGGTCAGGACCGTGCGCACGTACTCCTCGATCCCGGACCCGCTGTAGAGGCCCGACGGCAGCGCGTCGGCGACCGCCAGCGCGACGTCGAGGATCGACAGGCTGCCGATCTGCGCCGCCAGCTCGCGGACCGTGCGGGCGAGATGCCAGGGCAGCGTCACGCCGCGGCGGACGAACTCGCCGACGTTGGGCCGCAGCAGCATGTTGAGGTCGATGTCGCGGAACGGCGTCGGCACCTGGTCGAGCACCACCCGCATCATCTGCTCGGGCGTCACGCCGTTGGCCGTGAGCGCGGCGACGAACGACCCGGCGCTGGTCCCGACGTAGACGTCGAAGGTGTTGACGGAGCGGTTGACCGACAGCAGGTCGAGCGCCCGCAACGCCCCGATCTCGTAGACGCCGCCGGTGAACCCGCCGCCGCCGAGGACCAGCGCGGTCTTCGACTGCTTGCGCCGGCGCGTGCGCCGCCCGGCGCCTGAATCGAGGTTGACGACGGATCCCATGGTGTTCGCCTCCATGAAGTGTACGCCCACGTACCGATCGCCCCCTCTACCCTCGGGTGGCAGTGAAGGCACAGGCACCCAGGCTCGGGACCCTCGCGCTGCTGGCGCTCCTGCTCGCGCTCCTGCCCGCCGCCGCGGGCGCCGCGGGCCCGGCGGGCACCAAGCGCGCGCTCGACCGCGCGATGCGCGACGCGGGCAGGGGCTCGGGCGCCTACGCGGTCGACCTCGCCAGCGGCCGCACGATCTACGCCTCGCGGCCGGACACCCGCCGCGCGCCGGCGTCCGTGGAGAAGCTGTTCACCACCAGCACGGCGCTGCTCGCCCTGGGGCCGGAGGCCCGGCTGGCCACCGACGTGCTGGGCGCCGCCCCGGTGGACGAGGACGGCGTGCTCGCGGGCGACCTCTACCTGCGCGGGGGCGGCGATCCCACCTTCGGCACCCAGCGGGCGACGGCCCTGGCGCGGCTGGTCGTCGAGCAGACCGGCCTGCAGCGCGTCGAGGGGGCGCTGGTCGGCGACGAGACGGCGTTCGACACCCGGCGCGGCCCGCCGTCGGAGGGCTACGTGACCTCCGGCTACGTCGGCCCCCTCAGCGCGCTGCCGTTCAACCGCGGGCTCACCGGCGTCGCGTCCCCGTACTTCCAGGCCAGCCCCGGGCTGTTCGCCACCCAGGCTTTCGCGCGCGCCCTGAAGGCGGAGGGCGTGGAGCTCGCCGACGCGGCGACGACCGGCCAGACCCCCGCGGGCGCGGTCCCCCTGGCCGCCGCGATGTCGCCGACCATCGCCGAGCTCGTGGCCATGACCAACGTGCCCTCGGACAACTACTTCGCCGAGACGCTGATCAAGGTCCTCGGCGCACGGCTGGGCGGCGGCGGGACCACGCGCCGCGGCGCGCGGGTCGTCCGCGCCACCATGCGCGGCATCGGGGTGCGGACGCGGCCGGTCGACGGCTCCGGGCTCTCGCGCTCCAACCGCACCTCGCCGCGCCAGGTCGTCCGCCTGCTGCGGGCGATGGCCGCCAACCCGACGCTCGGGCCGGTGCTCGACGCCTCGCTCCCGGTGGCCGGGCGCAGCGGGACGTTGACCGGGCGCATGCGCCGCACCGCGGCGGCCAACGCCTGCCACGCCAAGACGGGCTCGCTCGACGGGGTCTCCGCGCTGGCGGGCTACTGCGTCACGCGCGGCGGCGACACGCGCGTGGCGTTCGCGATCCTCATGAACCGCGTCAACGTGTGGGGCGCGCGGGCGCTGCAGGACCGCATGGCCGCGGCGCTGGCGCGCTACACGCCCTAGCCGCCCTCGCCCTGCTGCTGCTCGCGCCAGCGCTTGCGGGCGCGCTCGATCGACTCGACGGCGTGCTCGCGCGGGTACCAGCCGTCGACCTTGACGACCTTCCACTCGGGCGTCTTGTAGATCGAGAAGAAGTGCGAGATCTCGTCGCGGAGGGTCATCGGAAGATCCTCGAGGCGCTCGATGTGGTTCCAGTTCGGGTCCGTCACCGGGACGCAGAGGATCTTGTTGTCCTCCGCGCGCTCGTCGCGCATGCGGAAGAGGGCGACCGGGCGCACCTCGATGTGGCAGCCCGGGAAGGTCGGCTCCGAGACGCACACCATGGCGTCGAGCGGGTCGCCGTCGGAGGCCAGCGTCTCCTTGAAGAAGCCGTAGTCGGTCGGGTAGCCGAGCGAGGAGAACAGCAGCCGGTCGAGCTTGATCGCCCCGAGCTCCTCGTCGAACTCGTACTTGTTCGACGATCCCTTGGGGATCTCGATGATGGCGTGCAGCGGCGCGTCCTCGGCCATGCGCGGGAGCCTAACGCGCCGTAGGATCCCGCGGCATGGCCAACCTTGGGGGCAGGGCAAGCACGGAGGTCGACGCGCCGCTGGACGCGTGCTGGGCGCTGGCGGAGGACGTCGCCGCCGCACCGCAGTGGCAGAACGGCCTCGAGGAGATGAACGTCCGCGAGCGCGACGCGCAGGGCCGCGTGCTCGTGGCCGAGAGCGTCAGCGACGCGAAGGTGCGCAAGGTCAAGACGCTCGTGCGCTTCTCCTACGACGAGCCGCACCGCGTGAGCTGGCGCCAGGAGAAGGGCGACCTGAAGTCGCTCGACGGCGCGTGGGAGCTGGAGGACCTCGGTGGCGGGCGCACGCGCGTGACCTACTCGCTCGACGGCGACCCCGGCCGCATGCTCGGGATGCTCATCCGCGGGCCGGTGGAGGGCCGCATCCGCGAGGTGCTGGTCAACGGGCGGCCCGGGGAGTTCAAGGCGCGCGTCGAAGGCGGCTAGCGGCGCGGCTCCGCCGAGCGATGACGGATGCTCAGCGGTATGCGCCACACCTACCTGTCGAGCACCGCGCTGCTCGCCGTTGTGCTCCTGTTCGTTCCTGCACCGGCCGGCGCGGCGACGCTCGCCGAGACGGAATACGACTACGTCGAGTACGCGGCTGCCGCCGGCGAGGTCAACCAGCTCACCCTCACCGAGCCGTCCGCCGACACGATCCGGTTCGAGGAAGCCGGCGACGCCGTGATCACCGACGGCGACGCAGGCGACGCGTGCACGGTCGATCCCGGCGGCAAGGCCGCGACGTGCGTCGGGACCCAGACCGTTCTCGCGATCCTGGCCGATCGCGCCGACACCTTCAACGCCGCGGGCGTGACGCTCGCGGCGCGGGTCATCGGGACGCCGGCCGGGGAGCAGCTCTTCGGGGGGGTCAACGTGTTCGCCGGGGCCGGTGACGACACCGTCACCGGCAGCGATGGACCCGACCGGGTCGAAGGCGAGGGCGGCGTCGACGTGATCGACGGCGGACCGGGCAACGACGGCTCGCGGGACTGCGAGATCAACTTGGACGGCGGTTTCGGCGCCGACACGGTCAACGGCGGCGACGGCGACGACTGCATCGACGGCGATGGGAACGCGGACACGCTCTCGGGGGACGCGGGCGACGACGTCGTGGTCGGCGGTGGCGGCGATGACACGGTGCGCGGCGGCGCGGGCGAGGACGCGCTCGCCGGCGCCGATGGCGCCGACACCCTCGAGGGCGGCCCGGTCGACGACGGCGGCGAGACGTTCGCGGTCAATGGCGGCGCCGGCCCCGACGTCGTGGACGGCGGCGACGGCGACGACTCCGTGACGGGCGGCGACGGCACCGACACGGTGCGCGGCGGCGCGGGCCACGACCGGGTCGACGGCGGCCTCGGCAACGACACGCTCGACGGCGGCGCCGGTGGCGACGACGTCGGCGGCGGCCGCGGCACCGATGCGCTCGGCGGGGGCGACGGCGACGACCGCCTGTCCGACGACGACGACCCGGACGCGGTCGACGCCGACACCGCCGACGGCGGCGCCGGCGCGGACACCCTGGTCTCCTACGCCGCCCGGCGCAAGGACGTCACGGTGGACCTGCGCCCGGGCGGGCTCAGCGGCCAGCCGGGCGAGGGCGACGCGACGACCGCGGTCGAGAACGCGATCGGCGGCTCGGGCGACGACGCCCTGACCGGTGACGCCGAGGCGAACGAGCTGGCGGGCGGCGCCGGCGCGGATCAGATCGCGGGCGGCGCGGGGGCCGACGGGCTCAGCGGCGGCGCGGGGCCCGACCAGCTCGACGGCGGTGCCGGGACCGACGGGCTCAACGGCGGCGAGGGCGCCGACGCGCTGCTGGCCGCCGACGGCGAGGCCGACGCCGCGCACTGC
>DASVQH010000159.1:0-10171 GCA_036389195.1 Solirubrobacteraceae bacterium | reverse complement strand
GCCCGCCGGCTCGGCGCGCCGGGCTGGCTGGCCGTCGCCGCCTGGGTCGCCGCGATCTGCGCGATGGCGTCGCCGAGCGGGCCCAACCCGTTCGCGCCGGCGCTGCTGCTGGTCCTCGGGGCGCTGGTGCTGTTCGAGCGCCGGCCCCTGGCCGCCGGGGTGCTGGCCGGGCTGTGCGCGCTGTTCCGGCTGGAGTTCGCGGTCTGCGCGGCGGCGGGGATCGCGCTGGCGCTGCTGCTCGGCGGCCGCCGCCGCGAGACGGGCACCTTCGTGGCCGCGGCGGCGGGCACCGCCGCACTGCTCTACGCCCCGGTCCTGGCCCTGGCCGGGATCGGCCCGGCCTTCGACCTGCTGATCCGCTACCCGCTGACCGGCTTCCGCGAGTACCAGCACCTGCCGTTCCCGCTGGACTACGACGGGCCGCTGAACACGGGGTCGCCGCTGGGCTTCCTCCGCGACTCGGCCGAGCCGCTGCTGCTCTTCTACCTCCCGCTGGCGACCGTGCTCGGGCTGGCCGGGGCCGTCGCGGCGCTCGCGCCGTCGCCGGCGCGCCGGCGCCCGCTCGCGGTCGCCACCGCCGTCGCCGCGCTGGGGCCGGTCGCCTACCTGCTGGCGCGGACCGACCTGTTCCACACCGCCGCGGCGGCGGTGATGCTGGCGATCCTCGCCGCGGCGGCGATCGCCGCGGCCCCGCGGCGCGCCCTGGCGGTGGTCCCGGCGCTCGCGCTCCTCTACGTGACCGTCCAGGGGCTCGACCGCCGCTGGCTGGCGCTGCACGAGGACACCGTCGAGCTCGGCCTGCCGATCGCCGGAGGGGTCACCGCCGATCCGGCCCTGGTGCACGAGCTGGTGCCGGCCGCGGAGGCCATCCGCCGCGCCGTCCCGCCCGGGCGCCCGGTCTACATCGCCCCGCGGCGCTCGGACCTGGTCACCGTCGGGATCCCGCTCCTGCAGGTCCTCGCCCAGCGCCCCAACCCGACCCGCTACGACGTCGCCCAGCCCGGCGTCGTGACCACCGCGCCGGTGCAGCGGGAGATCGTCGCCGACCTCGAGCGCACCCGCACGCCGCTCGTCGTCCGCTGGACCGACCCGCGCTCCTCGGCCCCGGAGCCCAACGCCGGCGGCAGGTCCTCCGGCGTCCGCATCCTCGACGCCTATCTGGCGCGCCGCTACCGGCCGGCGGCGCGCTTCGGCTCGCTGCGCCTGCTGGCGCGGCGGCCGTGAAGGGGGATGAGCCCGGCGGACAGGACGCCGCCGTTGCGCTCCTCGGGCCGCGGCGGGCGCGCCTCCTCGCGCGCCTGGTCGACGACCGCGGCGAGCGACGCCTGGAAGCGCCCGACCCCGAAGCGCTCGGCCGAGGCCACGCACGCCGCCGGGTCCACCGCCAGCGCGTCGAAGCCCGCGACCGCGCGAGCGAGCGCCTCAGGCTCGTTGCGGGGATAGAAGACGCCGGTCTCCCCCTCGATGACGTTCTCCATCACGCCGCCCTCGGCGAGCGCGATCACCGGGCGCCCGGAGGCCTGGGCCTCGACCGCGGCGATCCCGAACTCCTCCGTGGCCGTCACCACGAGCGCGCGGCAGGAGCGCAGCAGCTCGGCCACCTGCTCGTCGGTGGTGCGCCCGGCGAAGGAGACCGTCGGCCCGGCGATCCGCCGCAGCCGCCGCATCTCCGGGCCGTCGCCGACCACCACCAGCGGCCGCCCGAGCGCGTTGAACGCCCGCACCGCGACGTCGATGCGCTTGTGCGCCATCAGCTCGGCGAGCACCACGTAGTGCTCCCCGACGGCCTCGACCGGCAGCGGATGGAAGCGATCGATCTCCACGGCGGGATGCAGGACGGTCGACTCGCGACCGAGGTAGCGGCGGATCCGCGCCGCGGTGATCGCCGAGTTGGCGACGTAGCGGTCGACGCGCTGGGCGGCGATCCAGTCCCACTGGCGCCAGCGGTTGAGCAGGAAGCGCAGCGCCGGGCGCACGAGCGGGTTGCGGGCCCGAAGCGTCGGCTCGCGCTCGCTCCAGGCGTAGCGGAACGGGTTGTGGCAGTAGCAGACGTGGACGGCGCCCGGGTCGACGAGCACGCCGTGCGCCCAGGCGCTCGAGGACGAGATGACCGTGTCGTAGCCGCGCAGGTCGAAGGACTCGATCGCGTGCGGGTAGAACGGCAGCAGCGGCCGGAACGTGCGCGCGTTGGGCCGCAGGCGCTGCAGGAACGAGGAGTGGACGTTGCGGTGCGCGAAGCGCCCCTCCGTCCCGCGCTCGTCGTAGACGGCGGTGAAGACGTCGGCTTCCGGCCACCGGGCGCAGATGGCGGCGAACACCCGCTCGGCGCCGCGGAGGTCGAGCAGGAAGTCGTGGACGAGGGCGACACGGCCGGGCATCGGCGGGCGAGTGTATGGAGCGGTGGGGATACACCGCAACGCCGAGCGATCTGGCAGGTTGTTGTGGCATGCCTCCCCGGACCCGCCTCGTCGTCGCGCTCGCGCTCGCCGCGCTCGCGTTCATCGCCCCTCCCGCGTCAGCCGCGGGCCGCTCCGTCCCCCACGGATGGCTCGGCGCGCAGGCCGACGGCCCGATGACCGGCGCCGGCGCCGCGGCCTTCGACGGCGAGTGGTCGCTGATGGCGGCGAGCGGCGTGGAGAACGTGCGCGCCGCCTTCTACTGGAGCGAGGCCCAGCCGTACCGGACGCTCGACGAGGTGCCCCCGGACCGGCGCGGCGCGTTCCGCGACGTCGCCGGCGTGCCGACCGACTTCGCGGCCTCCGATCAGGTGGTCGCCGCCGCCGCGCGCCGCCACCTCGGCGTGCTGCCGGTGGTGCAGCGCGCCCCGGGCTGGGCGCGCGAGAAGCCGTTCGACATCGCGTCGCCGCCGCGCGACCCGGCGACCTTCGCGGCGTTCATGCGGGCGCTGGTCGGCCGCTACGGCCCGCAGGGGAGCTTCTGGGCGGAACGTCCGGAGCTGCCGCGCATGGTGATCCACTCGTGGCAGATCTGGAACGAGCCCGATCTCGACCTCTACTGGAGCCGCCAGCCGTTCCAGCGCTCCTACGTGAAGGTCCTGCGGGCCGCCCACCGCGCGCTGCACGCCGCGGACGGGCGGGCGCGGACGGTCCTGGCGGGCCTGCCCAACGAGAGCTTCAAGTCGCTGCGCCGGATCTACCGCGCCGGCGGCAAGGGGGCGTTCGACGTCATCGGCCTGCATCCGTACACCGGCAAGCCGAGCAACGTCGTCAAGCTCGTGAAGCTGGCCCGCAAGGAGGCCCGGCGCGCCAAGGACGCCAAGCGGCCGATCTGGGTCACCGAGCTCTCGTGGCCGGCGGCCACGGGCCGGGCTCACGGGCCGCCCGGCTTCACCACCACCGACAAGGGGCAGGCCACGCGGCTGCGCCAGGCCATCCCCCGCCTGGCCCGCGAGCGCAAGCGGCTGCGCATCGGGCGCGTGTACTGGTACACGTGGCTCTCGGAGGCCCGCGGGCCGAGCGCGTTCGACTTCTCGGGGCTCCGCCGGCTGAGTCCGGACCGCTCCAAGGTGGCCAGCGCGCCCGCGCTCGCGGCCTTCCAGTTCAGCGCCGAGGAGCTTCAGGGCTGCGCGAAGTCCCCGGAGGACGCGACGCGCTGCCGGTAGGGCGCGAGCACCGCGTCGACCTCGCGGGCCGTCCGCTCCCAGCTGAAGGCGCCGGCCCGCTCGCGGCCGGCGCGCGCGAGGCGGGCGCTCTCGACTTCGTCGCCGAGGAGGGTGGTCAGGGCCTCCCGCAGGGCTTCGGGCTCCGGCGGGACCAGGCGGGCCGCGCCGCCGGCGGTCTCGGGCAGCGCGGTGGCGTCGGCGGCGACGACGGGCGTCCCCGCGGCCATCGCCTCGAGCACCGGCAGGCCGAAGCCCTCGTAGACCGACGGCAGGACGAAGGCCAGCGCGCCGGCGTAGAGGGCCGGAAGCTCGGCGTCGTCGACGGCGCCGAGGAGCCTGAGCGGTTCCAGGCCGTCCTCGCGGGCGAACTGCGGGCGGTGGCCGCCGGCGACGAGCAGCTCGACGCCCTCGTTCTGCAGCGCGCGGGCGGCCGGCACCAGCGCCGCGAGGTTCTTGCGTGCCGTGTGGGAGGCCACGCAGAGCACGTAGGGACGGTCCCGGCGGGCCGGCGCGGCGGAAGCGAAGCGGGGGTCGACCCCGCCCGCGACCACCGTGACGCGCTCCGGCGGGAGGCCGAGGAGCTCCACGAGCTCGCCGCGCGAGAACTCGGATACGGTCACGACGTGCAGCGCGCGACGGGCGATGACCGGCAGCACGCGCGCCTGCCAGGCCGCGTAGGCGCGGGAGTACCACTCCGGATGGCGCAGCGGGGCGGCGTCGTGGATGACCACGACGTTGCGCGGGAAGCCGACCGGCGCGAGATTGGCCGGGCACAGCAGCGCCGGCGCGTGCGCGCGGGCGGCGAGCACGGGCAGCACGCCCTGCTCCCAGGCGTGGCCGGCGCGGTGGACGAGCCGCGGGCGCGGCCGCGCGACGGCGTAGCCGCCGGGCGCCAGGCGCGGCAGCCGGTGCGCCAGCTCGCGTGCCCAGCGCTCCACGCCTCCCAGCTCGGGCCGGGCCGCCGCGCGGGCGTCGATGAGGATGGGGCCGGGCAGCGGGCGTGAAGGTCGGCGTCGACGGGCGCAGCCTCGTGGGCGGCGGGGGCCGCGGGGTCGCGCACTATACGTCCGCTCTGCTGGGCGCCCTGGTGGAGACGTTCCCGGAGGACGAGTGGCGCGTGCTGCTGCCCCGCGGGCCGGTCCATGGGCTGGCGCGCGGCGTGACGGTGGTGCGGTCGCAGTGGCCGGGACGGCTCCTGTGGGGGGCCGCGGCGGCGCTCGGGCGCCCGCGGCTCGACGCGCTGCTCGGCGGCGGGCTCGACGTGGTGTGGGCGCCGGCGCCCGCGCCGCTGGCGGTCGGGCGCGGCGTCCCGCTGGTGCTGACCGTGCACGACCGCTCGTGGGAGCAGCGCCCCGGCGACTTCACCGCCTACGAGCGGCTGTGGCACGCCGCGGCACGCCCGCGGGCGCTGGCGCGCGAGGCGGCGCGGGTGCTGTGCGACGCCGAGGCCGTGCGCGCGGACCTCGTCACCGCCTGGGGCCTCGACCCGGCGCGCGTGCGCGCGGTGCCGCTCGCGCCGGCCATCGACGCCGGAAGGGGTCAGACCCCTCGCTTCAGTTCGGATAGCAAGGGGTCTGACCCCTACTTCTTGTTCGTGGGCGCGCTGGAGCCCCGCAAGGCCCCGGAGGTGCTCCTGGCCGCGCACGCCGAGGCGCGCCGCGCCGGCCTCGCCGCGGAGCTGTGGTTCGCCGGCGAGGGGCGGGTGGCGGTCGGGGGCGAGGGCGTGCGGCGGCTGGGGCGCGCGGGCGACGCGGAGCTCCCCGCCCTCTACGCGGGCGCGCTCGCGCTGGTGCTGCCCTCACGCCTGGAGGGCTTCGGGCTCCCGCCGGTCGAGGCGCTCGCGCACGGGACCCCGGCGATCGTCTCCGACCTGCCGGTGTTCCGGGAGACGCTCGGCCCGGAGGGCGCCCTCTACGTCCCGCCGGGCGACACGCGCGCGCTCGCGGCCGCGCTGCTGCGTCTCGAGCGCGAGCGGGGCCTGCGCGACCGGCTCGTCGCCGCCGGCCGGGCGGCGACCGCGGGGCTCTCGTGGGCCGCGACCGCGCGGGCCACGCGCGCGGTCCTCGCGGAGGCGGCCGGGTGAGCGCGTTCGGCGTCGTGGTCGTGCTGCACGACTCGGCGGGGCCGTTGCGGGCGCTGCTCGCATCGCTGGCCGCCCACCTGCCCGAGCCGCCGCAGCTCGTCGTGGTCGACACCGGCTCGCGCGACGGCGGGGCCGACCTCGCGCGCGCCCACGGCGCCGAGGTCCTCGAGCTCCCCGACAACCCCGGGTTCGGTGCGGCCAACAACGCCGGCGTGGCGCGGATCGACCGCCCCGTCACGGTCCTGCTCAACCCCGACTGCGAGCTGCTGGACGCGGACGCGCTGCCCGCGCTCGCCGCCCACGCCGCCGCCGCCGGCCGCCGGCCCGCGCTGCACGTCCCCCGCCTGCTCAACCCGGACGGCTCGGTCCAGCGCTCCGCTCACCCTCTTCCCGGCACCGCCGGCGCGCTGCTCCCCGCCCTCGTGCACCCGCCGCTGCTGCCGCGCGCCGTGCGCGAGCGCGCCGAGCCGTGGCGCGCGCGCACCCCGCGGACGGTGGGATGGGCGATCGCCGCCTGCGTCGCCGCCCCCACCGCGACCCTCCGCGCGCTGGGGCCGTTCGACCCGGCGCAGTTCCTCTTCTACGAGGACATGGACCTGTGCCTGCGGGCGCGCGCCGCGGGCGTGCCGACGGTCCTGCACCCCGACCTGCGCGTCCGCCACCTCGGCGGCCACGCCACGACGCCTGCCTACGGGGGCGAGCCGCACGCCCTGCTCGCCGCCCGGCGCCGCGAGGTCGTCGGCCGCACGCGCGGCCGCACGGCACGCCGGCTCGACGACGCCGCCCAGCTGCTGACCTTCGCCACCCGCGCGGCGGTCCGCACCGCGCTCGGCCGCCCGGCGACCCGCGAGCGCGCGCAGCTCGCCGCTCAGTGGGCAGCCACCCCGCCCGCGTGATACGAACTCCTGAGATGACCGACGTCACCGCCGCCACGGACCGCGTCGCGCTTCGCCTGCTGCGGGCCGGCGACCGCGACGATCTGCTCGCGCTGGCCCGCGAGAGCCGCGAGCTGCACCGGCCGTGGGCCTACCCGCCCGAGCGGCCCGACCAGTTCTCGGACCTCCTGGCTCGCGCCCGGCGCGACGACTTCGAGTCGCTGCTCGTCTGCCGGCTCGAGGACGGCGCCATCACCGGGCTGTTCAACATCTCCCAGATCGTCCGCGGCGCCTTCCAGTCGGCGTTCCTCGGCTACTACGCCCACCAGCGCTTCGCCGGGAACGGCTACATGCGCGAGGGCCTGGGGCTCGTGCTCGCGCACGCATTCGGTCCGCTCGGGCTGCACCGCATCGAGGCCAACATCCAGCCCGCCAACGCCGCGTCGATCGCGCTGGCCCGCGGCGCCGGCTTCCGGCTGGAGGGCTTCTCGCCGCGCTACCTGCTGGTCGGCGGGCAGTGGCGCGACCACGAGCGCTACGCGATCACCGCCGACGAGCTCCCCGGCGCAGGTCAGAACAAGCCGAGCTGACCCGGGTCCGGGCCCTCGCCGTCCGCCTCGGCGTCGGGTGACGGCCGCGCGACCTCGCGCTCGTGGCCGGGCGGCGCGGGATCGGCCGCCGGGACGACCGTCTCGGCCTCGGCCGCGAGTGCGGGCTCGGGAACCGCAGGCACCTCCTCCGCGGGGCGCTCGGGCTGCGGCGGCGGGTCGAGCGCCAGCAGCTCGGGCAGCCGCGCGAAGTCCTCGCGCAGCGTGTCGAGCAGGCGCCGCGTGTAGAGCGCCGCCGCGGGGTGGAAGATCGGGTACAGCCGCACGGCGCGCGGCCCGATCACCCGGACCTCCTCCTGGCCGTGCAGCTTGGTGATCCCGGTCGGGTCGCCGCGCAGGAGCTTCGTCGAGAAGTTGCCCAGCGTGCAGATCACCCGCGGCTCGATCAGCTCGATCTGCCGGAACAGGTAGTCCTGGCAGTTGTCGATCTCCTGCGGCAGCGGGTCGCGGTTCTGCGGAGGGCGGCACTTGAGCACATTCGCCACGAAGACGTCCGCGCGCTGGAGGCCGATCTCCTCCAGCAGCTGCTCGAGCAGCTTGCCGGCCTGGCCGACGAACGGCCGCCCCTGCTTGTCCTCGTTGGCGCCGGGGGCCTCGCCGACGAACATCAGGTCGGCGTCGGCGTTGCCCGCGCCGAAGACCACGGAGTGGCGCGTGGCGGCGAGCTGGGGGCACTTCGTGCAGACGGACGCCTGCTCCCACACCGCCTTGAGCGCCTCGCGCCGCTCGTCCGCCGTCGCCACCGGCCGGACGATACCGGGGCGCTACCATCCCTGACACGGCCGTCACCTTCTCGGGACGGACCGCACATCGACCATCGGATCCATCATGGAACTGGGCCAGATCGCCATCGTCGGCGGCGGGCGCCTGGGCACTGCCCTGGCCACCGCGCTGCGTGCTGCGCCGCCGCTCGGCCGGGACGCGCCCGTGCCGCCCGGAGCGGCCATCGTGCTGCTGTGCGTCCCCGACGGCGTGATCGCGCAGGCGGCCGCCGCGCTCGGGGACCCGGTGGGCGGGCGGCTGGTCGGGCACTGCTCCGGAGCCACCGGGCTGGACGCGCTGGCGCCGCACGAGGCGCTCGGGCTGCATCCGCTGATGACGATCGCGCCCGGCGCGGCGCCGGACGTGTTCGCGGGGGCCGGCTGCGCGGTGGCCGGGACGTCGCCGCGGGCGCTCGCCACCGCGCACAAGCTGGCGCTCCGGCTCGGGATGCGGGCGACCGAGGTCGCCGACGCCGACCGCGCCGCCTACCACGCCGCCGCGGCGATGGCCTCGAACTTCCTGACGACGATCGAGGGCGCGGCCGAGCGCCTCGCGGCCACCGCGGGCGTCGGGCGCGAGCTGCTGGTCCCGCTCGTGCGGGCGTCGGTGGAGAACTGGGCCGCGCTGGGCGCCGAGCGGGCGATGACCGGGCCGATCGCGCGCGGGGACGCCGCCACGATCGAGCGCCACCGCGCGGCCATCGCCGAGCGCGCGCCGGAGCTCGGAGATCTCTACGACGTGCTCGCGGAAGCGACGCGGCGGGTAGCAAGGACCGCGGCATGAGGACCGTCCGCACCGTCGCCGACCTCCGCGCCGCCCTCGCGCCCGAGCGCCGCGCCGGGCGCAGCGTCGGCCTCGTGCCGACCATGGGCGCCCTGCACGCCGGCCACCTCGCGCTCATCGAGACCGCCGCCGCGCGCCACGACGTCGTCGTCATGAGCCTGTTCGTCAACCCGACCCAGTTCAACGAGGCGGCCGACCTCGCCGCCTACCCGCGCGACGAGGCCCGGGACGCCGCCCTGGCCGCGCAGGCGGGGGCCGACCTGCTGTTCGCCCCGGCGGCCGAGGAGGTCTACCCGCCCGGGTTCGCGACCACGGTGCACGTCGGCCCGCTGATCGACACCCTGGAGGGCGCGCACCGCCCCGGGCACTTCGCGGGCGTCGCCACGGTGGTCGCCAAGCTCCTGAACATGGTCGGCCCCGACGCCGCCTACTTCGGCCAGAAGGACGCGCAGCAGCTGGCGATCGTCCGCAAGCTGGCCCGCGACCTGGACATCCCCGTGACCATCGAGGGGGTCGCCACCGTCCGCGAGGCCGACGGCCTGGCGCTGTCGAGCCGCAACGTCCACCTGACGCCCGCGGACCGCCCCCGCGCCCTCGCCCTCCGCGCCGCGCTGACCGCGGCCGAGGACGCGGTCGCCGGCGGCGAGCGCGACCCGGACGCGATCCGCGCCGCCGGTCTGGAGGCCATGGCGGCCCGCGGCGTCGAGCCGGAGTACCTCGAAGTCGTCGACCCGGACACCTTCACCCCGCTCGCCGCGCTCGACGGACGCGCGCTCGTCGCCGTGGCCGCGCGCATCGGCACCACCCGCCTCATCGACAACACGCTCGTGCTCTCCCCCGACGATCGGGCCGCGACCCTGCTGGGCGCGGACCTGCAGGAGGTCTGACCCATGTCCTCACTCCCCCGCGACGCTGCCAAGAAGCGCGTCACGCTGACCAAGCTGGGCGAGATGCGCGCGCTCGGCGAGCCGATCGTGATGGTCACCGCGTACGACCATCCGAGCGCCAAGATCGCCGAGGCGGCCGGGGTGGACATCGTCCTCGTCGGCGACTCGGCGGCCAACAACGTGCTCGGCTACGCCGACACGGTGCCCGTGACCGTCGAGGAGCTGCTGATGCTCGCCGCCGCGGTCCGGCGCGGGCTCAAGACCCCGCTGCTGGTCGGCGACCTGCCCTTCGGGTCCTACGAGGCCTCCGACGAGCAGGCGATCCTGACCGCGCAGCGCTTCGTCAAGGAGGCCGGCTGCGACGCCGTCAAGCTCGAGGGGGGCGCCCCGACGTCGGTTGCCCGCGCAAGGGCGATCGTCGGGGCCGGGATCCCCGTGATGGGCCACGTCGGGCTGACGCCGCAGACGGCGACCGCGCTCGGCGGCTACCGCGCGCAGGGTCGCGACGCCCAGGCGGCCGCGCGCGTGGCCCGCGAGGCGGTCGCGCTGCA
>DASVQH010000158.1:0-17566 GCA_036389195.1 Solirubrobacteraceae bacterium | reverse complement strand
CGCCGTACCCCCGCCCCGTCGCTCAGAACCGCCGCGCGGGCTAGGACCGACGGTCGGCGCGCCGAGCCTTGGCCGACTTGGCGCGGACGCGCGCGGCGCGGGCGCGGGCGGCCCGGGCGCGGCGGCGGGCGGCGCGGGCGCGGCGGCCCTTCTTGCCGCGGCGCTTGCCGCCCTTCTTGCCGGCGCTGGCCACGCGCTGGTCGTCCGAGCCGCGCGGCGCGGCCGGCGCGGAGGGCGGGACCTCGGCGGGCGCGCTCGCGCCGCTGGCGCCGGTGACGCCGAACTCGGTCGCGTAGGTCGCGCCGAGGCCGCTCGGCCGGGCCGGGTTGCCGACCACGATGCCGAGGCCGATCTCGCGGTAGTCGGGATGCAGGACGTTGGCGCGGTGGCCGGGGGAGTTCATCCACGCGTTGACGATCGAGCGCGGCGTGGCCAGGGCGCCGGTGCCCCAGGCGAGGTTCTCGCCGATGACCCAGCGGCCGCGGCTCGGGATGTAGCCCGTGGCGCCGATGCGGTCGCCGATCTGCGAGCCGTCGAGGCCCTCGTGGGCGAAGTAGGAGTGCGCGACCATGTCCGCGGAGTGGCCGGTGGCGGCGCGGGCGAGCTTGGCGTTCTCGGCCAGCGGGCGCAGCCCGTGGTCGGCGCGCTCGCCGTTGAGCAGGCACAGCGTGCTCGCCGCGACGCGCGCGAGGTTGTCGGCGGCGGGCGCGAGGTCGGTCTCGGTGCAGGCGTCGCCCGCGCCGACGCCGTCGCGGCGGCGGGGGCCGCCGGGCGGGGTCGAGGGGTCGAGCGCGCCGCCGCTGGACAGCGTGCGCAGCGGGCCGGAGTCGGCGCTGGCGACGGCGTCGCCGGTGCGGCCGTCGGTGACGCCGGCGGCGGTGGAGACGCGGTGGGCGGGGGCGCCGGCCGAGCGGTCGGCGCGGCCGGCGGAGTCGCCGCCGGCCCCGCAGCCGGCGACCGCGATCCCGGCCGCCAGGAGCGGGAGAAGTGTCTTGGGAGCACGTACCATGGTGCTCCTCGAATCGGCGGGGAGGCGCGCACCTTGACCCCGGTCGTGCCCGACTGGACATCTGTTGGGCGCCGCGCGCGCCCCGGCTCGGCTAGAAGACGGCGCCGTGCGGCGAGGAGGTCCAGGCCCGCGGACCCAGCGCCTCGAACGCGGCGACGACCTCGGGATCGAGCTGCGTCCCGGCCGCGCGGCGGATCTCCAGCGCCGCGTCCTCGAGCGTCCACTTCTCCTTGTAGGGGCGCTCGTGGACGAGGATGTCGAAGACGTCGGCGACGGCGACCAGCCGCCCGACGAGCGGGATCTCGTCGCCGGCCAGCCCGCCGGGGTAGCCCGTGCCGTCCCAGCGCTCGTGGTGCGAGCGGGCGATGCGCTCCGCGGTCTCCAGCAGCTCGGATCCGCCGCCCGAGAGGATCCGCGCGCCGACCGCCGCGTGGGTCTTGACGACCTCGTACTCCTCCTCGCTCAGGCGCTCGGGCTTGAGCAGGATGGCGTCGGGGATCGCGATCTTGCCCAGGTCGTGCAGCGGCGCCGCCGCCCGGATGAGCGAGAGCGTCCGCGGGGCGAGGCCGAGCGCGCGGCCGAGCAGCGCGGCGAGGTGGGCGACGCGCTCGGTGTGCTCGTGCGTGTTGTCGTCGCGGTAGTCCGCGGCCAGCGCCAGCCGGCGGACCGCGCCGCGGTCGTGGACGTCGACCTCGCGCCGTCCCGCCACCGCCTGCGACGCCACCACCGCTTCGAGCTCGCGCACGCGGGCGCGCAGGGCGTGGCGCTCGAGCGCGTGCGCGAGCCGCCCGGCCGCGTCGTCGAGCAGCTCCTCGGCGCCGATCAGCGGCGTCCCCAGGCCGAGCCCGAGCGGGTCGAGCCGGCGGCGCAGCGCCTCGCCGCCGGCCAGCACCACGACGGCGTCGGGCGGCGTGCTCGCGACGACGGCGGCCGCGCCGGCCGCGTCCGCCGCGAAGGCGACGTGCGCCGCCCCGGCCGCCGCGAGCTGCTCGCGCAGCGCCTCGGCGGCCGCCCGCTCGCCGCCCGCGAGGAGCACCGTGGTTCCCCGCAGGGGTCCGTCGCTCATACTCCGGGCATCATGCCGGAGGCGCCAGCAGACCCGCGCGTCGGCTCGACCGTCGCGGGCTACCGGATCGGCGCGCGCATCGGCCGCGGCGGGATGGGCGTCGTCTACCGGGCCGAGCACCTGCAGCTCGGGCGCCCGGCCGCCCTGAAGATCGTGGCCCCCGAGCTGGCGGGCGACCGGGAGTTCCGCCGGCGCTTCGAGCACGAGGCCCGCATCGCCGCGCAGCTCGCGCATCCGCACGTCGTGCCGGTGTACGACGCCGGCGACGCCGACGGCCTGCTCTACCTGGCCATGGCGCTGATCGAGGGCGGCGACCTCGCCGCCGAGCTGGCCGCCCGCGGCGCGCTCGACCCCGCTCGCGCGCTGCTGATCTGCGGGCAGGTGGCGGGCGCGCTCGACGCCGCCCACGCCATCGGGCTGATCCACCGCGACGTCAAGCCGGCCAACGTGCTGCTCGACGAGCGCGGCAGCTACCTCACGGACTTCGGCCTCGTCCGCCGGCGCGGCGCCACGACGCGCCCGGGCGACATCGTCGGGACGATCGACTACGTCGCGCCCGAGCAGATCGAGGGCCGCGACCTCGACGGGCGCGCCGACCAGTACGCGCTCGCCGCGGTCCTGCACCACTGCCTCTGCGGGACGCCGCCGTTCCGGCGCGACACCGAGGTCGCGGTCATGTACGCGCACCTGCGCGAGCCGCCGCCGCCCGCGTCGGCCGTCCGGCCGGGGCTGCCCGAGGCGCTCGACGGCGTGCTGGCCCGCGGGCTCGACAAGGCCGCGCGCCGGCGCTTCGAGTCCTGCGCCGCGCTGGTCGCGGCGGCCCGGGAGGCGCTGGAGGCGGCCGGCGAGATCGCCCCCGCCGCGCGCCCCGTGCCGCCCGAGGGCGACGACCCGTCCGTCGAGACGCTGACCGAGCTGCCGCGGGTCGACGCGACCGCCGACCGGCGCACCCGCGTGCTGCTGGCCGGCGTCGACCCGCAGACGCGCGCGCTGGCGCGGGTCGCCCTGGCCGGGCGCTGCGACGTCCGCGAGGTCGACAGCGGCGACGAGGTGGCGGCGGTCGCGCGCGAGCTGCGCCCCGACCTCGTGCTGCTCGACTGGGACGCGCCCGGCGCCGGCCCCGCGCCGACCGTGGCGGCGCTGCGGGCCGACCCCGGCACGCGCGAGACCAAGGTGGTCCTGGTGGTCGACTGGCAGGCCGCCGGCAGCCCCGACGTGGCCGCGGCCGGCGCCGACGAGATGCTGGAAGCCCCGTTCTCGCCGCTGCAGCTCCAGGTCAAGCTGCGGCGGCTGCTCGGCGGGGTGTAAGCCGGCGCTGCGCCCCGGCCGCGCCGGGCCCCGCCGGCGCACCTTCGCGCTGCGCCCCGCGCACCCTCCTGCCGATCACGCTGAGGGTGATGCGGATCTGCATGCGCTCCGGCGAGGACGCCGGCCGGGAGGTGGCGCTCGACGACGAGCGCCCCGTCGTCCTCGGCCGCCAGCGCGGATCCGACATCGTGCTGCGCGACCCGCGCGTCTCGCGCCGCCACGCCGAGCTGCGCCCGCTGGCCGGGGGGCGCGCGCTGCTGCGCGACCTCGGCTCGGCGAACGGGACCTGGGTCGGCGGCGAGCGCGTCGCCGAGGCCGTGCTGGCCGGCGGCGAGGAGCTGCGCCTCGGCGACGTGCGGATGGCGTTCGCCGCCGTGGCGGCCGCCGCGGCCGCGGACGCCGCCGAGCCGGCGCCCATCCCCCAACCCCCGACCTACTCGATGATCGGCCGCATGGTCGAGGCGCGCACCCGCCGGACCACCCGCCTGGCCACCGGCGCCGCCGGCCTCGCCGCGATCCTCGCCGCGAGCGTGGGCGCGCTGGTCCTCGGCGGCGGCGAGCCCCGCGGCGCCGCCGAGCGGGTCCCCGCCGTGGTGGCCGGGGTCGCGCCGGCGACCGTGATGGTGGAGACCGTGCGCGCCGGCGGGCGCACCGGCACCGGCAGCGGCTGGGTGCTCGACGGGCGCGCCGGCCTCGTCGTCACGAGCGCCCACGTGCTCAACCAGGGCGACGCGGTCCGCGTCGCGGCCGGCGGCCGCGCCCGCCCCGCCGCCGTCGTCGCCGCCGCGCCCTGCGAGGACGTCGCGCTCCTGCGCGTCGCCGACCGCGCCGGCCTGCGCTCCGTGAAGCTCGGGACGGGCGCTCAGATCCGCCAGGGCGAGACCGTCGTGGCGCTCGGCTACCCGGCCGGCGCCGCGCCGTCGGACGAGCTGACCTCGACCACCGGCGTGGTCTCCGTGGCCGGCACGACGTACGGCGAGGGGGCGGCCGATCTGCCCTCGCTCCCCCGCGCCGTGCAGACCGACACCGCGCTGAACCCCGGCAACTCGGGCGGCCCGCTCGTCGACCTCGACGGCCGCCTCGTCGGGATGAACGCCGCGGTGCGCAGCGCCGGCGCCGACGGCCGCACGCTGCAGAACCAGAACTACGCCGTCGCGGTGGATCGCCTGCGCGCCGTCGTCGCGCGGCTGCGCGCCGGGCGCTCCGACGGCTGGACCGGCCTGACCTTCGCCTACCCGCGACCCGCGGAGCTCGCCGCGCGGCGGCTGCCGGCGGGCCTCCTCGTCACCGGCGCGGTGGCGGGCTCCCCCGCCGCGCGCGCCGGCCTGGCCGAGACCACCGACGCGCTGGTCGGCGTCGACGGCCGCCAGGTGGGGACGACGATGGCGTCCTACTGCGCGGCGGTCGCCGGGTCAGGTGGCGCGCCGCGGACGCTGTCCTTCGCGCGACCTGGCGGTGCGGTGCGCGAAGTGGCGCTGCGGCCGTAGGTCTCGGGCTCGGCGCCGCGCCGGTTTCGGCGAACTGCGTCGGATGAGGGAGAGGGGGTCCTAGAACGACACAAGGGTCCCCGCCGGCGCGCGTGTCATCTGGTGTACCGCAGAGGTACACGGAACGACACAAGGCGCCGCGCCGGCGATCCGTGTCATCTGGTGTCCCCCACCGCCCCAACCCTGTTTCCCTCACCCGACGCAGTCCCGCGGTCGCCACGCGGTCAGCCCCCACCCGCCATGGTGTTCGCCTCGGCGGCCATCAGCATCAGCCCGCCGTCCACCACCACCGACGCGCCGGTCATGTAGCTCGCGGCGTCGGACGCGACGAACGCCACCGTGGCGGCGATCTCGTCGGCGTGGCCGGGGCGGCCGGCGGGGATCCCCGGGCGGTCGTTGGCCCGCGGGTCCTCGTCCTCCTGGCCGGTCATCGGCGTCGAGATCTCGCCCGGGGCCACCGCGTTGACGGTGATCCCGTGCTCGGCCCATTCCAGCGCGAGCACCTTGGTGAGCAGCCCGAGGCCGCCCTTGGCGGCGCAGTAGGGCGCGGCGCCCTTCTTCGGCACGTGCTCGTGGACCGACGTGACGTTGACGATCCGCCCGCCGCCGCCCGCGGCGACCATGCGCGACGCCGCCTCCTGGGCGGCGAGGAAGGCGCCCGTGAGGTCGACGTCGATCACGCGGCGGAAGGTCTCCAGCGACATCTCCAGCGCCGGCTCGCCCGTCCCGGTGCCGGCGTTGTTGACGAGGACGTCGACGCCGCCGAGCGCGTCGGCCAGCTCGCCGATGACGCCGCGCACGCTCTTGAGCTCGAGCAGGTCGAGCCGCCTGACCTCGGCGCGACGGCCGCGGGACTCGACCTCGCGCGCGGTGTCGCGCGCGCCGGCCTCGTCCTCGTGCCAGGTGATCCCGACGTCGAAGCCGCGCTGGGCGAGCGCGACGGCGGTCGACTTGCCGATTCCGGAGTCCGATGCGGTGACGATGGCGGTGGGCATGGGCCGCCGGTACCCGTCAGGGCGACGGCGCCACCGCGGCCATGTCCTCGCTCCAGGCGCGCGGGGCCTCGACGGTCACGGCGCGGACCAGCCGCGGGATGCGGTCGGGCGCCAGCCGGATGACCCAGCGGCCCTCCGCGTCGGTGACGACGCGGGCGGGCGGGCCGAAGGCCGGCTGCTCCAGCCCGGCCGGCGAGACGGCGACGTCGATCTCCGCGCCGGCGTAGCCGCGCCGCGCGATGACCTTGCCGCGCCGGACGGTGCGGTCCTCCAGCCGGCCGGCGACCTCCGCGGTGCCGTCCGCCAGGACGGTGGCGGCGGGGGCGATGGTCAGCATGCGCGGCAGCAGCCGCGGCCGTGCGCCGAAGGGGTCCTTGGTGCGGACGACGCGGCAGCTGGCCGGCGCGACCTCGGCCTCGTCGCGCGGGTCGCCGCCGGTCGGGCAGCCGCTCAGCCCGGAGCCCATCGCGTACGCGAACGTCCCGCCCCCCTCGGCGAGCGCGACGTAGTGGGCGCCGACGGCGAGCCGGCGGCGCCGCCCGTCGCGCAGCGAGATGCGGGCGACGTCGGTGGCGGACTCCTCCTGCAGGGCGTCGACGACGTCGACATGGCCGCCGGTGAGCATCGGCGCGCGGATCACGTGGTAGGCGGCGCCGAACGTGACCGTGTGGACGGTGCGGGCGCGCGCGCCGCCGAACCGGACCAGGCGCAGGTCGGTCGCCCCGTTGCCGCGCCCCGTGTAGACGTCGCCGGTGACCACGAGGCGCCGGCCGTCGTGGTCGAGCCCCGTCAGGCCGATCGCGCCGCCCACCCGCTGGCGGCGGACGCGACCCCCGCGCAGCCCCCGGTAGAGCACGCCGCCGGAGCCGATCCAGGCAAGCCGGCCGCGGGCCAGCTCGGGCGAGAGGATGAGCCCGCCGATCCCGGCGATCGGCCGCGAGCGGCGCGTGCGCAGGTCGACCCGGCGCAGGCGGCAGCTCACCTCGCCGGCGCAGACGGTGTAGACGAGGACCCGGCGCCCGGCCGCGTCGGTGCCCAGCGTGACCTCGCCCGCGGCGATCCCGGCGGCGAAGCGGCGCCGGCCGCCGCGCCCCACCCGCGGGTCGAGGACCGCGGTCACGCGGCCGCGCTCGTCGGCCTCCGCCCAGGCCGTGGCCCGCCCGTCGGCCGCGACGTCACGGATCTCGGGCGCCTCGGCGACCACCCGGTCGGGCGTGACGGGCGTCGCGGCGCCCGCCGGGGCGACCGGGGCGACCGCGCCGAGGGCGAGGGCGAGGGCGATGGGGAGAGGAGCGCGCACTGGTAGGGCATTGAAACCGCCCGACCGGCGCCAAGCTGCGGTGCCGCGCGGCGCTTGCCGCGGCGCCGCCGCGGGCACAGCGGTGAGCATGGACCCCGCCCGGCTCGCGTTCCGCCCCGCCGAGGCGCCGCCCCCCGGCGGCCCGCGGCCGGGGCTGCACACGCTGCCCGGCGGGCGCGACGGGCGCCCGACGCTGCTCTACGTGCCCGAGTCCGCCGGTGCCGGCGCCCGCCCCGCACCGCTGGCGGTCAGCCTCCACGGCGCCGGCTCCACCGGCGAGCGCGGCCTCGCCATCCTGCGCGACCACGCCGACGCCGCCGGCCTTGCCGTGCTCGCGCCGTCGAGTCGCACGGCGACCTGGGACGTCATCGCCGGCGGCTTCGGGCCCGACGTGGCGGCCATCGACGCCGCGCTGGCCGCCGCGGCGACGCTGATCGCGGTCGACCCGGCGCACTTGCTGCTCGCCGGCTTCTCCGACGGCGCGTCCTACGCGCTCTCGCTCGGTCTCTCCAACGGCGACCTCTTCACGCACCTGCTGGCCTTCTCCCCCGGCTTCGCCGCCCCCGCCCGCCGGCAGGGCAGCCCGCGGATCTTCATGACCCACGGCACCGAGGACCGGGTCCTGCCGATCGACCGCTGCAGCCGCCGGCTCGCCCCGCGGCTGCGCGACGGCGGCTACGACGTCGACTACCGGGAGTTCGACGGGGGGCACGTCGTCCCGGGCGACCTGGCCGCCGCGGCGGTCGGCTGGGCGCTCGCGGATCGCGGCTGACGTAGCATCGCTCCCCGCGATGAAGCGGGAGCGTGCCATCTCGTTCGACGCCGACGTCCTCGACGAGGCCGAGCGGCGCGCGGGCGACGACGTCTCGGCCTTCGTCAACGACGCCGTGCGCCGGGAGCTGCGCACCGCGGCCGTCACCGAGGCGGCGGTGGCCGGCGCGCGGGCGGCGGGCATCGAGGGCTGGCGCGACGCCTACCTCGGCGCGCTCCTGGACCGCGATCCGCGGCGCGCGCGCGAGGTCGTCGAGGGCGCGGTGCTGGCGGGCGTCGACGTCGCCGACCTCTACATCGGCGTCTTCGGGCCAGTCCTCGCCGAGATCGGGCACCGCTGGGCGATGGAGGAGCTCAACGTCGCCCACGAGCACTTCGCGACCTCGGTCACCCAGGCGCTGATGGTCACGGTCGCCCCGGGCTCCCGCGCCGCCCCGGCGGGCGGCCGCCTCGCGGTCGTCTCCTCCGTGCCCGACGAGCTGCACACGCTGGGCACGCAGATGGTGGCCGACCTGCTCGAGCGCGAGGGCTGGGAGGTGCTCATGCTCGGCGCGGCGACCCCGGCGCGCGACCTCGCCGAGCTCGTGGAGATGGAGCGCCCGGACGTCGTCGCGCTGTCGGCGAGCACCGCGGGCCGCCTGCCCGGCCTGGCGCAGGTCCTCCCGGCGCTCACCGCGCTTGAGCCGCGGCCGCTGATCGTCGCCGGGGGCAGCTTGTTCACCCAGGAGGCCGCGGTGGTGGCGCTGGACCTCGGCGCCGACCTCGTGACCTCCGACGTGCGCGTGCTGCTCGCGCGGCTGCGCGAGCGCTTCCCGCCCGTCGACGGCGGCTGAGCGGGCGCCTCAGCGCGGGCCGCTGAGCCGGCGCCCGCCCACGTAGACCTGCCACGCGTAGTAGGCGTAGAACGCGCGCACGTCGACGCGGATCCGCCGCGCGTAGCGTGCCACCGCCGAGACGTAGAGCGGCGACGGGTTGTAGTGGTGCAGCGCGCCGCGCTCGTCGCCGGGCGCGCCGGAGGCGTGCAGGTAGTTGGCCGCCCCGAGGATCGCGTCGCGCGGGTCCTGGATGTCGCCGCCCAGCCCGTAGGCCCGCCACGTCGCGGGCATGAACTGCATCGGCCCGCGCGCGCCGGACACGCTGCGGTTGCGCAGCTTGCCGAACGCCGACTCGACGAAGTTGACCGCCGCCAGCAGCGGCGGGCCGACGCGGAAGCGCTTCCACGCGCGCCGGTAGTGCCCGCGCAGGACGTCGGCGGGCTGCGCCGGGCCGACGTCGATCCGCGGCGGCGGGCCGTGGTGCACCGAGACGATGCGGGCGAGCTCCCGGCGGGCCAGGACGTTGTCGCGCGCGGCGGCGCGCAGCCGCCGCGGCAGCCGGCGGATGACCGCGCGCGAGAGCCGCACGCGGCGGGTGAGCAGGCGGTAGATGCGCTGCTGGTGCAGCGCCAGCAGCGTCACGTCCTCGGGCGGGCCGCCGCGCGACGGGTCGCCGTCGCCCCGCCAGCGGTCGATCGCGCCGTTCAGGTCGGCGGTCGTGCGGTCCAGCGCGGCGGCGAGGGCGCGCGGGCCGCGGGGCAGCCGGTCGCCGGGCTGCGGCAGCGCCGCAGCGACGGGGGCAGGCGACGGGGAGGGCGACGGCCCGGGCGACGGGGAGGGCGACGGCTCCGGCCCGGCGGCCAGGACCACCCCGGCCAGCAGCAGCTCGAGCAGGCCGGCGAGGGCGAGGGCGCGGAGGCGGAGCTTCACCCGCTGGAGCCTAGGAGCTCGGCCCACACGTCCGGATCGTGCGTCGGGATCAGCGGGATGCCGGGACGGCGCTCCGCGAACGCGCGCAGCCGGCGCATGGTCTCGAGCGACGCGCCGTCCGAAGCGGTCCGCCACGGCAGCACGTCGTCGCGCAGGTTGCGCAGCGTGTACACCGCGTCGCCGAGCACGAACGCCGGCCCGTCGCCCGTGGCCACCACCACGGACAGGTGCCCGACCGTGTGGCCGGGCGTCGACACCAGCCGCAGGCTCCCGTCGCCCAGCAGGTCGAGCGTCCGCTCGAAGCCCTCCCACGGCCGCCCGTGCAGCGCGAGGTCCACCAGCTGCACGCGCGACTCGTCCGGCAGGTGGCGCCCCAGGTAGCCGCCCAGCACGGCGAGCCGCCCGCGGGCCGCGCGCCACTCGTCGCGCGCGACGACGAACCGCGCGCGCGGCAGCACGGACATCGCGCTCGTGTGGTCGGGGTGCAGGTGCGTCATCACCACGAGCTCGACGTCCGCGGGGTCGATGCCCCGCGCCCGCAGCTGCGCGGGGACGTGCTCCTCGTCGCCCATCCGCACGCCCCGGGCCAGCAGCGCCCCGGCCCGGCCGAGGTTGCGCTCGGGATGGCGGGCGACGTCCGGGTGCATCCCGGTGTCGATCAGCACCGGCCCGCGCTCGGGGTGCTCGACGAGGAACGCGCCGATCGGGCAGCGCTCGTACCGGTCGGCCGGGACGCCGCGGCCGAGCGGCCCGCCCGGCTCCCCCCGGAACACGTAGCCGGGCGGGAGGGCGACCATCCCGGTCTGGAGGGCATGGAGCGACGTCATCGCCCGCAATGGTGCCGGACCGCGGTGGACGGGTGTTCGATTGGTGTCACAGTGCTCCCCGCGTACGGTGGCGGGATGAGCCAGCCCCCCGGGCGCCGCGCGCGCCGGCTGGTCGCCCTCTCCGCGTTCCTGCTGCTGATGCTTCCAGCGGCCGCGTCCGCCCAGGCGACCCGCACCTACGTCTCCGGCGTCGGCGACGATGTGAACCCCTGCAGCCGGACCGCGCCCTGCAAGACCTGGGCCGGCGCGATCTCCAAGACCGCCGCCGGCGGCGAGATGAACGCCATCGACTCCGGCGGGTTCGGGGCCGTCACCGTCACCAAGTCGATCACGATCGACGGCAACGGCCACCACAGCTCGATCCTGGCGTGCGGCACGAACGGCGTCGTGGTCAACTCCGCGACCGCCAAGGTCACGGTCCGCGACGTCGCGATCAACGGCTGCCGCAACGCCGGTAGCCCGGGCTTCAACGGGATCAGGGCCATCGCCGCCAAGAGCCTGCGCGTCGAGGACGTGCGGATCATGGGCTTCTCCATCGCCGGCATCGCCCTCGAGCCGAGCAACGCGAACGCACGCGTCAGGGTCCACCGCACCCGCGTCCACGACAACGGCGAGTACGGGATCCTGGCCAAGCCCGCGACCGGCGGCTCGCTGCGGACGACGCTCAGCCGGGTTCGCCTCGACGACAACGGCAACGGCGTCCACGCCAACTCCGCGAACGGCGCGTCCAAGGTCCGGATCTTCGACTCGACGGTGACCGACAGCGGCACCGACGGCAGCACGGGCTACGGGCTCTGGTCGGACGGCCAGACGGCCAGCATCCGCGCCGGCGACAACCGGATCACCGGGAACGTCCAGGGCCTGTTCCAGGCCAACTTCGGAACGCTGGTCTCCTACGGCGGCAACATCGTCGACGACAACGACACGGACGGGATCTTCACGAGCTCCGTCGCGAGGAAGTAGGCAACGACGATGCGCAAGCTCCTGATCCTCACCTTCCTGCTCCTGGTGGCGCTGCCGGCGACCGCCTCGGCGCAGGCCACCCGCACGTGGGTCTCCGGTGTCGGCGACGACGCCAACCCGTGCAGCCGCACCGCCCCCTGCAAGACCTGGGCGGGCGCGCAGCCCAAGACGGCGACCGGCGGCGAGATCAACGCGATCGACACCGGCGGCTTCGGAACCATCACGATCACCAAGTCGCTCACGCTCGACGGCAACGGGACCCAGGCGACGACCACCGCGTGCGGCACCCAGGGGGTCCTCGTGAACGCCCCTACGAACGCGAAGGTCGCGCTGCGCGACTTCCGGATCAACGGCTGCCGCGACAGCGCGAACCCCGGCCTCAACGGCGTCAGGGTCCTCAGCGCCGGCGTCGTCCGCATCGACAACCTCCGGGTCTACGGCTTCTCCAACGCGGGCTTCGCGCTCGAGCCGAGCCACCTCAAGGCGCGCGTGATGATCCAGGACACGAGCATCCACGACAACGGCGCCTACGGGATCTTCGCGCGGCCGTCGACGGGCGGGAACCTGCGCACGAGCGTCGTGAACACCTCGATCGACGACAACGGCAACGGCATCCTCTCCAGTTCGGCGTACGGCCCATCGAAGGTCCGGGTGTTCGACTCGGTGATCAGCGAGAGTGCGCAGAGCACGTTCGTCGGCTTCGGCCTGTGGTCGGCGGGCGCGGACTCGTCCGTCCGGGTCGGCGACTCGCGGATCGTCGGGAACCTCAAGGGTCTCCATCAGTCCGACAGCGGCACGATGCTCTCCTACGGCGGCAACATCGTCGACGACAACAACGTCGACGGGACCTTCACCGGGTCGGTCCTCCGCAAGTAGCCCCGGTTCCAGCTCGGCGGGCCGGGGTAGCCCGCCCCGCATGAGCTCAGAGCCCGTCACCGATCCGCGCGAGCAGGGTCCCCAGCCGCCCTTCGACGAGAAGACGCAGCAGCCCCCGGGCACCGAGGCGGAGATGGCGCCGCAGGCCGACCACGGCCAGGAGAGCTACCAGGGCTTCGGCCGGCTCGAGGGGCGCGTCGCGCTGATCACCGGCGGCGACAGCGGGATCGGCAAGGCGGTGGCGATCGCGTTCGCGCGCGAGGGCGCCGACGTCCTCGTCTCCTACCTCAACGAGGACGAGGACGCGCAGGACACGGTCGAGTGGGTCGAGAAGGCGGGCCGCCGTGCGATCGCCGTGGCGGGCGACATCGGTGACGAGGCGCACTCCAAGGCGCTCGTCGAGCGCGCGGTGTCAGAGCTGGGGCGGCTCGACGTCCTCGTCAACAACGCCGCCTTCCAGATGACCCACGACTCGATCACCGAGCACCCCAGCGCGGAGATCGAGGAGATCTTCCGCACGAACATCCTGGCGATGTTCTGGCTCACCAAGGCCGCCGTGCCGCACATGAAGCCGGGCGCGACGATCATCAACACCGCGTCGATCCAGGCCTACCAGCCGAGCCCGAACCTCCTGCCCTACGCCACCACGAAGGGCGCGATCGTCGCGTTCACCAAGGGGCTCGCGCAGGAGCTGACCGCGGAGGGCATCCGCGTCAACGCGGTCGCGCCCGGGCCGGTGTGGACGCCGCTGATCCCGATGTCGATGCCGCCCGAGCAGGTCGAGCAGTTCGGCGCGGACGGCCCGATCGGCCGTGCGGCCCAGCCCGCCGAGCTGGCGCCGCCGTACGTCTTCCTGGCTTCCGACGAGTCGCGCTACGTGTCGGGCGAGATCCTCGCCGTCACGGGCGGCCAGCCGACGGCCTGAGCTAGGGCGCCGGCGGCGGCGCGGCGCTGACCATCGGCTTGCCCGAGCCGAACTGGCCCTGCTGCGGGAGGTTCCAGCCCAGCAGGGCGTAGCCCGACCGGTTCTCCACCAGCGCCGGCTTCTCCTCGGCGCTCGGGCCGCCGGC
Source organism: Solirubrobacteraceae bacterium (assembly GCA_036389195.1). GTDB lineage: Bacteria > Actinomycetota > Thermoleophilia > Solirubrobacterales > Solirubrobacteraceae > JACCYI01. The sequence continues at coordinate 4,149 of DASVQH010000158.1, read as the reverse complement.
CGCCGCGGAGACGGTCTGCGCCGGCCCGGCCGCGCCGTGGACGCTGGCGGCCACGCCGCCGCCCGGGCGGTGCCAGGCCAGCACCGGGTTGCCGAGGCGGTCCACCGCGACGGCGGCGTCGGTGCCGGCGTCCGCCGTCTGGATGAACCCCATGACGCCGTCGGCGCGCCGGCTGCGCAGCTGGACGACCTCGCCGTCCGCGGTCAGCGCCTCCCAGGCGACCATCGCGTCGCCCTTCGGGTCGACCGCGACGTCCGGTTCGCTCGCCTCGTCCCCGACGCCGGAGACCCGCTGCTCGGTGCCGAGCGTCCCGTCGGGCCGCAGCCGCCGCAGCCTCACCGCCTGGTCGCCGTCGGCGTTGGCGCCCCAGACGACGATCGCCCCGCCGGCGGGGTCGGTGGCGACCCGCGGCGCGGACGTGCCGTCCTGGGGCGCGGACATCGTCCGCGTGTAGGCGGTCGTGCCGTTCGTGCGCCGCTCGGCCAGCTCGGTGATGACGAAGTCGCCGCTCAGCCGCGTCCACACCGCGTCGGCGTTCCCGGACGGATCGATCGCCAGGTCGAGCGAGCTCGCGTCCGCGCCGGCCGGCGACACCGTCCCGACGGCGGCCATCGTCCCGTCGGCGGCGATCGTCCGCACCTGGGCGCGGTACACCGCGCCGTCGTGGCGCAGCCAGGCGACGGCCGCCTGGCCCGACCGGTTCATCGCCGCTCGCAGCCCGTAGATCGTCTGCGCCGTCGAGGAGACCGAGAACGCGTTGCCGAACGTGCCGTCGGCGTTGCGGAAGCGCCCGCGCACCACCAGCGACCGCGTGGCCGGGTCGCGCTTGATCCACACCGCGAGCGCCCGGCCGGTGACCGGGTCGACGGCGACGTCGCTCTCCCCCGTGCCGTCGCCCGACAGGGTGACGATCGAGCCCAGCGTCCCGGCCGCCGTGCGGCGGCGCCACCAGACCCCGCCGCCGCCGAAGTCCGAGTACACGGCGGCGGCGTCGCCGTCGTCCTCGATGCCGAGGTCGATGTCCGCGCCGGACGCGTAGTACGTCGGCGAGAGGGGCTGCGGCGGCCCGAAGTCGGCGTGAGCGGTCGCCGGCACGGCAGCGGCGAGCCCGGTGCAGACCAGGGCGGCGGCGAGGCAGGGCTTCATCGCCCGACGCTACCGGGGCGGCTTCGGGCAGACGGACCGAAATTGGGCCCATTCGAAGCCGCCCTATCGTGGCGGCATGAGCTCAGAGCGCTGGACCGCCGCGGACCTCCCGGACCTGGAGGGCCGCACCGTCGTCGTCACGGGGGCCACGAGCGGGATCGGCCGGATCGCTGCCCGCGAGCTGGCCCGGGCCGGCGCGCGCACCGTCCTCGCCGTGCGCGACACGGCGCGCGGCGAGCAGGTCGCCGCGGCGATGCCGGGGACGACCGAGGTCCGCCGCCTCGACCTCACCGATCTCGCGTCGGTGCGCGCGTTCGCCGACGGCTGGGACGGCGGGCTCGACGTCCTGGTCAACAACGCCGGCGTGATGGCCACGCCCCACGCCACCACCGCCGACGGCTTCGAGCTGCAGATCGGCACCAACCACCTCGGCCACTTCGCGCTCACCGGCCTGCTGATCGACCGCATCGGCGACCGGGTGGTGACGCTCGCGTCGGGCGCGCACCGGATCGGGCGCGTCCGGCTCGACGACCTCAACTGGGAGCGCGGCCGCTACAACCGCTGGCGCGCCTACGGCCAGTCCAAGCTCGCGAACCTGCTGTTCACGCTCGAGCTGCAGCGGCGCCTGGCCATCGCCGGATCGCCCGTCCGCGCCGTGGCGGCGCACCCCGGCTACTCGGCGACCAACCTCCAGAGCCACACGCCCAACCCGCTCGAGCGGGTCCTGATGGCCGTCGCCAACCGCGCGGTCGCCCAGGACGACGAGCACGGCGCGCTGCCGACGCTCTACGCCGCGACGCAGGACGTCCCCGGCGGCGCGTACGTCGGCCCGGACGGGCCCGCCGAGGTGCGCGGCCACCCCACGCTCGTCGGGCGCAGCGGCGCGGCGATGGACGAGGAGACGGCCGAGCGGCTGTGGGAGCTCTCCGAGCGGCTCACCGGCGTGCGCTTCGAGGTGCCGGCCGCCGCCTGAGGGCGCCGGCGCCTCCGCGTCCTCCCCGCCGCGTACGCTCGCGCGAATGCCTCCCGGGAAGTCCGTCGCCGCCCTCGTCGCGTTGCTCGCCGTCGCGGCGGCGCTGGTCGCCGTGCTCCTCTCCGGGCGGGGACCCGCGCCGCCCTCGCCGGTCGCCGGCGCGGCGCCGCTCGGCCCGTCGCGCGGGGTGGCCTCGCGGGACGCCGCGGCCGCGCGGCCCGCGCCGCTGCCGGCGCCGCCGGTCGCGCTCCGCGGGGCGGCGGCGCGGCGGGCGAGGATCCCGATCCTCATGTACCACGTGATCGCGCCGGTGCCCCCGGGCGCGGCCCGGCCGGACCTGTGGGTCGCGCCGGCGCGCTTCAGGCGCCAGATGCGCGCGCTGGCGGCGGCCGGCTACCACGCGATCACGCTGCGGCGCGCGTACGACGCCTGGACGCGCGGGGCGGGCCTCCCGCGCCGGCCCGTCGTCGTCTCGTTCGACGACGGCTCGCTCAGCCACTCGATCCACGCCGCGCCGGTCCTGCGCGCGCTCGGGTGGCCGGGCGTGCTCAACCTCGCCCTCGATCACGTCGGACGCGGTGGCATCACCGCACCGCGGGTCCGCCGGCTGATCGCCGACGGCTGGGAGGTCGATTCGCACACCCTCACGCACGTCGACCTCACGACGGTCGGGCCGCGCCGGCTGCGCCGGGAGCTGCGCGGCTCGCGCCGGGAGCTGCGCCGCCGCTTCGGCGTCCCGGCGGACTTCCTCTGCTACCCGTCCGGCCGCTTCGACCCCGCCATCGCGGCGGCCGCCGCGGCCGCCGGCTACCGCGCCGCCACGACCACGGTGCCCGGCTACGCCGACCGGCGCGATCTCTTCGCGCTGCGGCGCGTGCGCGTCGAGGGCGCCGAGACCGCCCGGGCGCTGCTCGCCGAGCTGGCTACTGGGCGAGCGTCCGTTCGTCCCAGCAGCGCTGGATGATCCGCCCCAGCAGCCGCGCCTCGTCGTCCTCGTCGGCGACCGCCACGGCGCCGAGGTGGTCGATCACCTCGGCCCCGGTCAGCCGCCGCGCCGGCACCGGCTGCAGCCACCGCCGCACGTCCTCCTCGCTCAGCGCGAAGCCGTCGCGCGGGAGCTCGGCGAGGACGTCGCCGGCGAACGTCACCGCGAGGCCGTCGCTCGCGCCGGTCCCGAAGACGTCGGCGAGCAGCGCGTGGGCGAGCGTCACCGTCCCGGGCCCCGCCGTCCCCCAGGCGCCGCCGTCGGCGTCGCTGAGCGCGGATATGCCGTCGCGCGCGAACACGTCGACCCGGCTTCCGCCGCCCTGGCGGCGGCCCACGTAGATCCGGTTCATCTCTCTCCTCCTCCGCGAGCCGCGCCCCCGGCCGGTCAGACCCTGGCGCTTCTCCCTTGACCTGGTGATGACCGCCGGACCTCCACGGAACGGAAACGGTCGTTCGCCACTGTAGGTCGCCGGCGAGCCGCGGGGAGCGACAGGTAAGACACCGCACCGGTGTCTCGTCCTCAACCGCGTTCCTGCACCCGGGCGGCGAGCTCCTGGAGCGTCAGCGATCCGACCTCGGGATGGACGATCCGCATCGTGGGCGTGTCCCAGCTCAGCGTCGTCCCGTCCTCGAACTGCGCACTGAGGAAGTCGGCGCCGAGGCCCGCCGCGTACGCGCGCAGCGAGAGGGCCATGGCGAACAGGCGCCGATCGCGCGAGCCAGGCGCCGCGGGGTCGAGCGGCGGCAGCGCCTCGACGCGCCGCTCGGCCGCGTGGTGCTGGTTGCGCGCCACTTCGAGCAGGACGTCGCGCTGGGCGTCGATCGACTCGCGCAGGCCGCCGAACGCGGCGGTCTGCGTGATCAGCGCTTCGGTCAGGCGCGACAGCGCCTCGAGCACCGGGTCGGCGGGCATCGCGTGCGAACGGTACGCGAGCCGGCGGCGCCATGGACGTCGTACGCAAGCGGCGAGCGCGCGGACAAGCGCGCTCCTCGGCCTCAGAGGTTCGGTTGGCCGCCAGGTCGAGGTGTCTCTTCACGTACAT
>DASVQH010000157.1:0-1734 GCA_036389195.1 Solirubrobacteraceae bacterium | reverse complement strand
TCCCGTCGCTGAAGCTCAAGCTCGGCCTGGTCATCGTGATGGCGATCGTCGTGACGCTGGCCACGCTGCTGATCGCCGCCAAGCTCGGCCTGCGGCTGCGCTGGGGCGCGGCGGTGGCGCTGGTCGTGTCGCTGGCCTCCGTGCAGCTGGTGGCGCGCGGGCTGGTGTCGCCGCTGCGGGCGATGGCGGACGCGTCGGAGGCGATGGCGCGCGGCGAGCACGGGCAGCGCGTCGCGGTCGCGTCGCGCGACGAGGTCGGCCAGCTCGCAGCGGCGTTCAACCGCATGGCCGCGGAGGTCGAGCTGCTCGACCGCGTGCGCCGCGACTTCGTCGCCGACGCCGCCCACGAGCTGCGCACGCCGATCAGCGCGCTGCGCGCGTCGCTGGAGAACGCGGTCGACGGGGTCGAGCCGGCCGACCCGGCGGCGCTGCTCGCGCAGGTCGAGCGCCTGGGCCGGCTGACCGACCAGCTCCTCGACCTCTCGCGGCTGGAGGCCGGCGCCGCCGGGCTCGCGCCGCGGGCGTTCCCGGTGGCCGAGCTGCTCGACGGCTGCGGCGCGGACGTCGACGCCCCCGCCGGCCTGCGGGCGCGCGGCGACCCGGACCGGCTGCGCCAGGTCGTCGCCAACCTCGTCGACAACGCGCACCGCCACGCGCCCGGCTCGCCGGTCGTGGTCCGCGCGCGGGAGGCGGCCGGCGGCGGCGTGACGCTGGAGGTCGAGGACCGCGGCCCGGGGTTGGAAGCCGGCGAGGCCGAGCGCATCTTCGACCGCTTCGCCCGCGCCGACCGCGCCCGCTCGACGGCCGGCGCCGGCCTCGGCCTGGCCATCGCCCGTTCGATCGTCGAGCTCCACGGCGGCGCGATCCGCGCCGAGCCGGCGGTCCCGCGCGGCTGCCGCATGGTCGTCGAGCTCCCGTAGCCCCCAGCCGTCTTTCGTCCCTTCGTTCAAGTCCCCTTGCCGGGAGGTCCTCGCATGCCCCGTTCCGCCCTCATCTGCGCGCTGCTGGCCGGCGTCGTGGCGGCCGCCGCGGTCGTCAACCAGCGCCTCGGGCTCGCGCTCTCCGTCGTGCTGCTCCTCGCGGTGGCCGCCGCGGCGCTGTCCGCGCAGCGGCGCCGCTCGCCGTGGCTGCTCGCGCTGGCCGCCGCGCTCGCGGTCCAGCCCGTCCTGCGCGACGCGGGCTGGGTCGTCGCCGTCGCGGTCGTGGCGGCGCTGGTCGCCGGGGCGGCGGCCGTGGCGCCGCTGGGGACGTGGCCGGCGGTCGGCCGGCTCGCCGTCGCGCCCCTGCGGCTGGTCGCGGGCGGCGCCGTCGTCGACCGCGCGGTCCAGGCGCTGCTGCCGGAGGCGCCCGGCCGGCACGCCGGCGCGGCGGTGCGCGGCGTCGCGCTCGCCCTGCCCGTGCTCGTCTGCTTCGCCGTCCTCTTCGCCGCTGCCGACCCGGCGTTCGCGGAGCTGGCCGGCGACGGGTTCGGGGTCGACGCGGACGGCTGGGAGATCGCCTGGCGGGCGACGCTCGGCGTGGTGGCCGTCGCCGTCGCCGGGGCGCTCGTGCATGCCGGCCGCGCGCCGGCCGAGGGCCCGCGGCGCGCGCCGCGGGTGCCGCGGAGCGGCGAGCTGGCCGTCGCGCTCGGCGCCCTCGTGGCGCTGTTCGCCCTGTTCGTCGGCGTCCAGATCCGCGTGCTCTTCGGCGGGGCGGCGTACGTGCGCGAGACCACCGGCCTCGGCTACGGCGACT
>DASVQH010000156.1:0-3970 GCA_036389195.1 Solirubrobacteraceae bacterium | reverse complement strand
CGCCGACCGTCCAGGTGCGCACGCGCCGGGCCGGCGGCGCCCTCGGTCCGATCAAGCCGGTCACGCCGGCCGGCGCAGGGCTCATCGGCTACAAGCTCGCCGTCGAGCCCGACGGCGACGCGGTCGTCGCCTGGGATCGCGTCCTGTCGGGCAAGCGCGTCGTCCAGGCGCGCCGGCGCGCGGCCGACGGCACGCTCGGGGCCATCGTGACGCTCTCCTACGCCGGCGCCGACGCGTTCCACCCCGACGTCGCCGTCGCCCCCTCCGGCGCGGCGACCGTCGCCTGGGCGCGCAGGACGTCGGCCACGAAGCTGACCGTCCAGACGCGCACGATCGGCGCCGGCACCGCGCTGAGCGCCACCCAGAACCTGAGCGCGCCGGTGGACGCCGTGCAGCAGACGCGGGTGACGGTGGACGACGCCGGCGACGCGGTCGTCGCGTGGCTGCAGAACGCCGGTGGCGCATGGACGATCGCGTCGCGCGCGCGGCGGGCCGACACCACCCTCGGGATCGTGCAGACCATCTCCACCCCGGGCGTGCCGCCGGACAGCCTGGAGACCGCGGGCGATCCGAGCGGACGGACCGCGTACTCGTGGATCGAGGGCAGCGGGTCCGGCCCGAGCGCGATGGGGCGGATCCGCCAGGCCGGCGGGAGCCTGGGCCCGCGCTTCGTCGTCGCCACCGGCGCCGCCGACGCCCGGCCCGGGCTGGACGCCGGCGGCGACGCCGTCTTCGCCTGGACCGCCAAGGGCACGACCCGGGCGGTCCGGATGCGCCGGCGGACGGTCGGCGGCACGCTCGGGACGGTCCGGACGCTGTCCGACCGGTCGGTCGACTCGGCGCTGCCGGAGCTGGCCGTCGACGCGGCCGGCAAGGCGACGGTCGCGTGGTGGGCGCAGGGCGCCCTGGAGGCGCGCACCGTGACCGCCGGCGGGACGGTGGGGGCGCCGAAGCACGTGTCGGGAGAGACAGGCTGAGGTGGGCCGCGGCGGTTCCGACGGTGGACGCCCGTTGATTGGGTCATGACCCCGCATGCCGTCCGGCGGTTGGCCGCCTTCACAACCGCCGCCGCGCTCGCCGCCGTCGCGGCTCCCCTCCCCGCGCACGCGCAGCTCGGCCCGCACCTCGCCGCGACCCCGGACGGCGGCGCGCAGTTCTCCTACACCGCCTCGGCGCCGTGGGGTCAGCAGGCGGCCGAGCGGCGGCTCGGCAGCAGCGGCGCGCTCGTCCCCGCGCAGGGCGTGTCGCACCTCTCCGAGTCCGTCGCCGACGACGCGGTCGGCGTCGACGGCACGGGCACCGCGCTGCTGGCGTGGCGGGTGGCCACCGGCCCCAACGCCGTGCGCGCGCGGCGCCGGGCGCCCGACGGCAGCCTCGGCGCGGTCCACACGGTGACGCCCGACGGCGCCGGCGCCTTCGCGTTCAGGCTCGCGGTGGAGCCGGACGGGGACGCCGTCTTCGCATGGACGCGCCTGGTCTCCGGCCATCGCGTGGTCCAGGTGCGCCGCCTGAGCGCCGGCGGCGCGCTCGGCGCCGTGAAGACCATGTCGAGCACGGCCGTCGACGCGGATTCCTTCGACCTGGGTGTCGCGCCCGACGGCACGGCGCTCGCCGTGTGGCGGATCAAGGTCCCCGACTCCACCGACAGCTACCTGCAGATCCGCCGGATGGCGCCGAACGGCACGCTGGGCGCCGTCACGGCCATCACGGCGAAGACCGGCGCCGCGGTCGACGAGCCGCACGTCGGCGTCAGCGACGCCGGCGCGGCCGTCTTCACGTGGGCGGCCGCGACGCCGACGGCCGCCTTGGTCACCCGCGGGCGCTCGCCGGGCGGCACGCTCGGGCCGGCGCAGACCGTGTCGCCGCTCTTCCCCGGAACCGGCATCGGCGTCGCCACCGACCCGTCCGGGCGCACCGCCTACGCGTTCGTGAGCATGAGCGGTCTCAGCTTCCCGCTGCAGGGACGCATCCGCCAGGCGAGCGGCTCGCTCGGGCCGGCGTTCACGCTCGCGTCGGGAGGCGGGCTCGCGCCGGCCGTCGCGCTCGACCCCGACGGGAACGCCACCTTCGCGTGGATCCAGCAGGAATCGAACCTGACGGTGCAGGCGCGCCGGCGCACGGTCTCGGGCGCGCTCGGCACCACGCGGCCGATCTCCGATCCGAGCGGGAACGCCACCGCCGTGCGCGTCGTCGTGGACGGCGCCAACAAGGCGACGCTCGCCTGGTTCGACGGCATGAGCACGCTCACGCGCACGCTCGCGACGGGCGGCTCGCTCACCCCGATCCGCCAGGTCGCCCCCTGACCCGGCCGCCGAGCACGCGTGCGCGGCCGGCACCGGTTCGGCCCGCGCCAGTTCCGCGGGGTCCGGCGCGTTGGTTGAGCATGATCTCCCGAGCCTGCCTCGCGGCGGTCGTGGCGTTGGTCGCCGCGCCGGCGGTCGCGCAGGCCGCGCAGTTCCCGGCCGTCGCGGTCGGGCCGGCCGGCACGGCCCATGCCGCCTGGCTGCAGTCGGACGGCCGCGCGAACCTCGTCCAAGAGCGCCGGCGCGCGCCTGACGGCCTGCTGACCGACGCGCAGTACGTCTCGGCCGCGGGCCGCAGCGCCTCCCCGCCGCGGATCGGGAGCGACCGCAACGGCACCGCGATCATCGCGTGGGCAGCGTCCGACGGATCGGCGAACGCGATCCTCTCCCGCCGTCGAGCCCCTGATGGGACACTCGGCCCCGTCCAGCGCATCTCCGCTGCCGGGATCAACGCCTACGACCCCGACGTCGCGGTCGACCCCGACGGCAACGCCGTCTACATCTGGCAGAGCCTCGACGGGTCGTCGTCGACCGTGCAGGTCCGGCGCCGGACGGCCGCGGGCGTGCTCGGCTCGATCCAGACGGTCTCGGCCGCCGGCGGGGTCAGCTCCCCCCGGGTCGGGCTCGACACGGCGGGCAACGCGGTCCTCGCCTGGATGCGGCTCGGGGCGGACGCCTCGTACGCGGTCCTGCAGACGCGCAGCCGGTCCGCGGGCGGGACCCTCGGGCCGACCCAGACGCTGACCGACCGCTGCGAGGAGTACGACCTCGCCGTCGCTTCCAACGGCCGGGCCGCCTTCAGCTGGGTCTACCCGCAGCAGTTCACCTACGCGATCCTCGGCCGGCGCCGCGAGGCAAGCGGGACGCTGAACCCGATCCAGACCATCTCGCCGGTGGGCACGTCCTCGTTCTATCCCACGGTGGCGATCGACCCGTCGGGCCGCGTCGTCTTCGCGTGGGAGCGCACCGACCGGGGGCAGATCATCGAGGGGCGCGTCCGGCGCGCGGACGGCACGCTCGGCAACCGATTCGATCTCGACGAGGGCTACTCGTCGCGGTCGCCCGAGGCCGCGGTGGACGACGACGGCAACGCGACGTTCACCTGGGCGAGCGACTCGCTGGGCGACTCCGGCGTCCAGCACATCCGGGCGCGCCGGCGCACCGCGGCCGGGGCGCTGAGCCCGCTGGTGACGATCTCCTCCGAGAGCTCGAGCTTCAACCAGCTGCCGCACCTCGGGCTCGATGCCAACGGCAACGCGGTCTTCGTCTGGGAGGAGCACGACGGCGAAGCGGCGAGCGCCAAGATCCGCCGGCGCACCGCCGGCGGGACGCTGGGGACGGTCCGGACCCTCGGCGAGTGAGGGCCGGCGACGTCCTTGCCGGGCGGTGGCGCCGGGCGGGACGCTCCCCGGACTTCCGCGCGATCAACCCCGCGGGCTGACCGGCGGCGCCGGGACGGTGCGCCGGCCGCAGCCGCGCTCGAGCGCATCGCCGGCCCCGATGCCCTCGCGCGCCAGGCCGGCGACGCACGGGACGAGCACGTCGCGGCCGCGCAGGCGGACGCGGGGCGCGCGCAGCGCGGCGGTGAAGCGGCCGTCGCGACCGCGGAGCCGGGCCGCGGCCACCCGCTCGTAGCGGCCCGCCCGCGCGCGCAGGACGTAGAGCAC
>DASVQH010000155.1:0-2869 GCA_036389195.1 Solirubrobacteraceae bacterium | reverse complement strand
GCGTCTGGTCGGGCTCGGAGGCGCACGCGCAGGCGGTGGCGCGACGGCTGCGCACGGGGCAGATCGAGATCAACGGCGCGGCCTTCAACCCGCTCGCCCCGTTCGGCGGCTTCAAGCAGTCCGGGCACGGGCGCGAGCTCGGCAAGTACGGGCTCGAGGAGTTCCTCGAGGTGAAGGCCATCCAGCGGTAGGCGGTGAGGGGTTAGGCTCGCGCGCATGCCCGCGCCAGTCCCCCCGCCCCCCGCCGTCGACGCCGCCCTGTTCCTGCGCCGCGCGCTCCTGCGCGCGGCCGACGCCCTGCTCCCGGCCGGCGCCGTCATGTGGGACAAGACGATGGGCATCGAGCGGACGATGGTCATCGCCGCGCTCGCCGACCTCGGCGTCGCCGACGAGCTGGCCGCGGGCGCGGCGACCGCCGCGGAGCTGGCGCCGCGCGTCGGCGCGGACGCCGACACCCTGCACCGGGTGCTGCGCGCCGCCGCGGTCGACGGCGTCGTGCGCCTCGACCGCCGCGGGCGCTTCAAGCTGACGCGGCTCGGCAGGACGCTGAAGTCCGACGCCTACGCCACGCTGCGCCCGTGGGCGCGCTACATGGGGCTCGCCTCCACGCGCGCCGCCTGGGGCGACCTGACCGAGAGCGTCCGCAGCGGTCGCGCGGCGTTCCCGCGCGTCAACGGGCAGTCGGTGTGGGCGCACTTCGCCGAGCACCCCGAGGAGGAGCGCCTGTTCGCCGGCGCCATGCGCTCGGTGACCGAGATCGACGCGCCGGCGGTGGCCGCCGTGCCGCTGTGGCCGGAGAGCGGGACGGTGTGCGACGTGGCCGGCGGCGCCGGCACGCTGCTGGCGGCGATCCTGAAGGCCCATCCGGGCCTGCGCGGGGTCCTCGTCGAGGCGCCTGGGGTGCTGAAGGAGGCCGAGACGTACCTGGCCGGCGAGGGCGTCCGCGACCGCGTCGAGCTGGTCGAGGGCAACATCTTCGAGGAGCTGCGCGTCGCCGCGGACGTCTACGTCCTCAAGACCGTCCTGCACGACTGGGACGACCCCACCAGCGCGAAGATCCTCGCCAACGTCCGGCCGGCGATGGCGCCGGGGACGCGGATGATCCTGATCGAGCAGGTCCAGGAGCGCAACACGCCCGCGCCCTTCGCGTCGCTGGCCGACCTGCAGATGCTCACCCAGTGCGACGACGGCCGCGAGCGCTCGCGCGACGAGCTGCGCGCGCTGCTGACCGCCGCGCGGCTGACCCCGGGGCGCGTCGAGCGCGCCGCGGTCAACGCGCTGATCGAGGCGACGGCCTAGCGAACCGTCGCGACGACCCGCCGGCTCAGGTTGCCCGCGCGGTCGAGCGCGAACACGGCGAACGCCTGCGGGCCCGCGGCGAAGAGGCTGCCGCCGGCGGCGCGCGACGCGAAGACCGGGACGCCGGCCAGCGGCGACGGGGGCGGCGCCGTGCCGGGCATGCGGCGCACGACGGTGGTCACCCAGTCGGCGTCGGCCGGGTTGGTCCAGGCCAGCCGGATGAGGCCGCCCTCGCGGCGTGCGGCCAGGCCGCTCACGGGTGCCGGCGCGCGGACGTCGCCGAACGGGACCTGGTACTCAAGCGAGGCCCGGAGCGCCGGCCCGTCCTCGTCGTACCGGCAGCGCGCCACGAGGCTCGCGTCGACGCGCTCGGGGCCGGTCGTCCGGACGGTGAACTCCCCGACCTCGCCTCCGCCGCAGTCGAGCGAGCGCGACACCCCGAGCTCCGGGGACCCGGCCGAGTCGTCGGCGACGTACCGGCCCGGGGAGAGCGTCTGGCCCTCGGGGACGCCGAGACGGACGTCGAACGAGTCCTCGTCGGCCGGCTGCACCCGGACCCACGCGCCGCGGCTGCCCCTCCCCCCGGCGCCCGAGATGACCGCGGTGGCCGGGGTGTACTCCCGCACGCGGCGCGACTCGCCCCAGAACCCGGGCTCGGCATCGATGAGCACGCGCGTCCGTCCCCGCGCGGCCGTGCCCTCGAGCGGCACGGTCGTCCGCCGGCCCGACGGCTCGATCAGCTCGAGGCGCCCGTAGCGCGGCCCGCCCACCGCCGGCGCGAAGCGCAGGCCGACGACGCACTGCTCCTGGGGTGCCAGGGCGGCGCCGGTGCAGGTGTCGTCGCGGACGCTCCAGTCGCCGCCGTTGGCACCGGCGACGCGGACGGCGGCCACCGTCATCGGCTCGCGCCCCGTGTTGCGCAGCGTCACCGGCTCGACGCTCCCCGGCGCGCCCGGGAAGGTCTTCGGCCACGCTGCGACGGACGGCAGGACGAACCGGTCGGCCGGGTCAGGGCGGAAGCCGAGCCGGATCTCGCCGAGCCTCCCGCACGCGTCGAAGGTCACCCACAGCTCGCGCACGCGGCCGCCGGGCTCCGTCGCCAGACGGCGGACGTCGAAGCTCCCGGCGTCGCAGCCGCTGCTCGTCGCCGCGTACACCAGGTCGAGCACGGGGCGGCCGGCGGCGTCGAAGGCGCCGTCCGCGGCGTTCGCGTAGTGCCCGACGCGCAGCGGCGCGCCGCTCGGCCCGCCGAGCGTGATCTCGTGTTCGCGAGACCTGCCGTAGGCGGCGTGCACCATGAGGCTCGACGCGTCTCCGGTGAGCCAGATCCGCGCGTTCCCGGCGTCGTAGGCATAGCCGCCGCGCCGCAGATCGGCGACCCACACGGCGTCCGCGCCCGGGGGCGGATCGGCTTCCTCGCCGGCGGCGGCGAGGACCGCCGTCGCGCGGCCGCCGACGTTCCCGGCCGCGTCCAGCGTGAAGGCGGCGATCGCCACGTCGCCGTCGGCGGCGGCGCTCGCCGTGCCCGTCCGGGTCGCCGCCATGAGCCGGCCTGCCAGCGGGGAGGCCG
>DASVQH010000154.1:0-8090 GCA_036389195.1 Solirubrobacteraceae bacterium | reverse complement strand
ATCCACTCCGAGCGCCTGCTTGAACCTGCAGGTGCCTCGAGCCACGGAGCGGCGAAGGAATCGAACCTTCCAAGCGTGGGGCTGCCACGCCCTGCCGGTTTTGAAGACCGGATGGGCCACCAGACCCCTGCCGCTCCGGCGGGGAGGGTAACGCGGCCCGAGCGCGCGGCTAGTGGTCGGCGCGCGCCGCCTTGGCCGCCGACAGCGCCTCGAGGAACGCCTCCGGCGCCGCCTGCTCGGGCGCGCCGGCCACCTTGCCCCGCAGGCGCCCGGCGAGGTGGGCGGCGAGCGCCGCGCGCGGGCCGTCGGCGAGGGTGGGGCGGCGCTCGAGGAACCGGCGCACGGCGGCGACCTCCTCGGCGGTGACGGCGCTGACGTCCCACCCGCCCGTGTCGAGCGCGGGGCCGGCGGGGAGCGGCGTGACGGCCCGCGTGCGTCCGCCCTTGCGGTCGCGCACCACGACGGTCCCCGCCGCCATGTCGCCGAGCCGCTGATTGCGGCTGGAGACGAACACCGCGGCGACGCCGAGCGCGTAGAAGGTGGGCAGGAAGTCGACCAGCCGCAGGACGTTGCGGATCGCGCTGGTGACGAACCCGACCGGGCGGCCGCTGGCGCGCACGACGCGCAGGCCGGTGAGGCGCTTGCCGGGCGTGCGGCCGCCGCCGCGCACCTCGAAGAGGACGTCGTAGCCGAACCAGATGAGGAAGGTGAGCAGGGTGACGATGGCGATCCCGATCGCCTCCGAGTCGCCGCCGACGTCGCCCGACCCGGATCCCGTTCCGCCGTCGGTCAGCGACCCCACGCCGACCAGCAGGAAGCCCAACGCGACGATCAGCAGGATCTGCAGCGTCAGGTCGATCAGCGCCGCCGTGAAGCGCGATCCGATCCCGGCCAGCGTGAGCTCGAGGTCGACGCCCTCCGGCGTCGAGATCCGCAGCCGGTCCTCATACTCCATCGCACGGTGACCCTAGAGCGTTTCCTCTCCGAACGCGAAGGCGGCTGGCGCGAGCTCGAAGCGCTGCTCGGGCGTGCCCGCGGCAAGCCGGAGCGCCTGGGCGCCGACGGGGTCCGGACGCTCGGCGCGCGCTACCGCGCGGTGGCCGCGGACCTCGCGTTCGCCCGCCGCGCGTTCCCCGGCGACCCCGTCGTCGCACGCCTGGAGCGGCTCACGCTGCAGGCGCGCCCGGCGGTCTACGCCGACGAGCCGGGCCGCCAGTCCCTGCTCGCGTTCCTGACGACCGGCTACTACCGGCGGGTGCTCGAGCGGCCGGGGCTCCTCGGCCTCGCGGCGCTGCTGCTGCTGGTCCCGCTGGCGCTGTGCGTGTTCTGGGGGCTCGACGACCCGGCGTCGGCGATCGGCGTCGTGCCCGACGAGTTCCAGGGCGGCGGCGAGCCGGGCTCCGGCAGCGGCGCGGGGTCGCTCTCGACCGCCCAGGAGGCGGCGTTCTCGGCGCAGATCCTCACCAACAACATCCGCGTCGGGTTCCTCGCGGTGGCGGGCGGGATGCTGGCGGGCCTGGGAACGGCCGCGGTGACCGTCTACAACGGCGTCTTCATCGGCGCGCTGATCGGCCTCTACAGCGGCGGCGACGACGCGGGGCGCTTCTTCTCGCTGATCATCCCCCACGGCGTGCTCGAGCTCTCGACGATCATCGTCATGGCGTCGGCCGGGCTGCGCATCGGCTGGGCGATGATCGCGCCGGGCACGCTGACGCGCATGCAGTCCCTCCAGGCCGAGGCGCGCCCCGCGCTTGAGCTCGTGCTGGGGACGATCCCCTGGGTCGTGCTGGCGGGGCTCGTCGAGGGCTTCGTCACCGGTTCGGCGCCGAGCCTGACCGCGGCGGTCGTCGTCGGCGTCGCGCTCGGCGTCCTGTACTGGGGCGTGATCGCCTGGCGGGGGCGCGCGCGGCCTCAGAGCCGCGCCGCCGCCTTGGCGGTCAGGTAGGCGCGCACGCAGGCGGCGCCGAGGGCGCCCGCCGGCGCCTCGACCACCCGCGCGCCGGTGGCCTGCAGCTGGTGGGCGACGCGGGCGCGCGCGGCGAGCACCTCGAGGGCCACACCGCCGGCGTAGACGTCGCGCGGGGCGCGCGGCTGCGCGCGCACCAGCGCGTCGAGGTCGGGATCCGTCGCGCTGGCCACGATCACCGCGTGGCGCCGGGCCAGCACCGGGACGGCGTCGACGAGCGGGCGCGCCGCCGCCTCCTCGAGCAGGTCGGTGAAGATGAGGATGAGCGAGCGCTTGGCGCCCTCGACGGTCCGGAAGGCCTGCTCGTAGTCGGGCTCCTCGGCGCGCGGCTCGAGGTCGAACAGCGCGCGGACGACCGCGTCGCCGCCCGCCCGGCGCGGCGACAGCCGCCGGCGCAGGACCCGGTCGAAGGCCACCGTGCCGGCCCGGTCGCCGACGACGTCGGCCACCAGGGCGACCGCGACCGCGGCGTCGATCGCCGCGTCGAGCCGGGTGCGATCGCCCAGGGGAGCGGACATCAGCCGGCCGCCGTCGACCAGCAGCATCACCTCGCGGTCCTGCTCGACCCGGAACTGGTTGCTCATCGGCCGCTGCAGCCGCTGGGTCGCGCGCCAGTTGACCTGGCGGATGTCGTCGTCGGGCGCGTAGTCGCGGATCGACTCGAAGTCCGTCCCGAGGCCGAGCGGCCCGCGCGTCAGGCGCCCCTGCTCGCGGAAGCGCCCGGAGCGCACGGCCAGCGCGAGCCGTCGCGCGGCCGGCAGGTCGGGGTAGACGAGGACCTCCTGCGCCTCGCCCGCCCGGTGATGGGTGCGCGCGAGCCCGAGCGGACCCTCGCGGCGCAGCGCGACGGCGCCCAGCGTGTGACGGCCGCGGCGCAGCGGCACGAGCGTCGCGTCGAGGCCGCCTTCCGCCTCCCGCGGCTCGAGTCCCAGATCCGGGGGCACCGGCTGGCGCACGCGGACCGTCCCCGGCCCGTCGAGCTCGACGGCGATCGTCAGCGGCGCGCGCACGCCGCGCGCGAGGATCGCCGGCACGGTGCGCCGCGCGCGGGGCGCGGCCCGGATCGCCAGCAGGTCGGCGACCGCCGCGCCGGCCAGCAGCAGGACCGCGAGGACCCCGAAGGCCGTGCCCAGCACCGCGGTCAGCACCGCCACGACGGCGAGCGCGACGGCCAGCCGCGGCGTCGGGCTCACCGCGGGACCGGGACCTCGGAGAGCGCGGTCCGCACCGCGTCGTCGGGCGAGAAGCGCTCGAGCTCCGCCTCGGGGGTGAGCACGAGCCGGTGGCGCAGGACCGGCGCGGCCATCCGCCCGACGTCGTCGGGCGTCACGAAGTCGCGCCCCTCCAGCCGGGCGGCGGCCTTGGCGGCGGCCAGCAGGTGGACGGCGGCGCGAGGGCTCGCGCCCAGCGTCACGCTCGGCAGCTCGCGCGTGCGGCGCGCCACCGCGACGACGTAGCGCGCGACGTCCTCCCCGACCGACGTGGCGTCCACCTGCGCCCGCGCGGCACGCACCACGTCGGCGTCGGCGGCGGGGTGGACGGCGTCGAGGTCCCCGGCGCCGACGCCCCGGCGCTCCAGCCCCAGCATCGCCAGCTCCTCCTCGGCCGACGGGTAGCCGACGTCGAGCTTGACCAGGAAGCGGTCGAGCTGGGCCTCCGGCAGCGCGTAGGTTCCCTCGTACTCCAGCGGGTTCTGCGTGGCCACGACCAGGAACGGGTCCGGCAGCGGCTCTGGGCGCCCCTCGACGGAGACCTGACGCTCCTGCATGGCCTCCAGCAGCGCCGCCTGGGTCTTGGGCGGCGTGCGGTTGACCTCGTCGGCCAGCAGGACGTTGGTGAAGACCGGCCCGCGGCGGAACTCGAGCTCGCCCCCGCGCAGCGTGACGTTGCCGGTGAGGTCGGAGGGGAGCATGTCCGGGGTGAACTGGACGCGCCGGAAGTCGACGCCGAGCGCGCGCGCCACCGCGTTGGCCAGCAGCGTCTTGGCGACGCCGGGCGGGCCCTCCAGCAGGACGTGCCCGCCGAGCGCGACGGCGGCCAGCAGCGTGGCGATGGTGTCGTGCTGGCCGACGACGACCTTGCCGACCTCCGCGGCCACCGCGTCGTGAAGCTCTCTCATCCGGGTTCCTTGGTCGTGGTCGGTCGCTCGAGGGTCGCCAGCGCGCGGCCGGCCGCCAGCACGCCCGCATCGTCGCGCGCCGGGCGGACGAGCGCGCCGGCCGCGGCGTCGTCGAGCCCCGCGGCGCGCGCGGCGGCGAGCACGCGCTCCTCGGGGGCGTCGTCGGGAAGGCCGGCGCGGCGGGCGAGCCGCTCGCGCGCGGCGCGGCGCACCGGCTCCGTGCCGGCGGCGCGGTCGCGCGCGCGGGCGAGCGTCGCGGCCAGCGCGTCGACGTACTCGCGCCGCGGCGGCGCCAGCTCGCGCCGGGCAGCCTCCGGCGGGCCGAGCCGATGCCCGCGCGCGAGGACGAAGATCAGCGCGGCGAGCGCGAAGATGGCCAGCGCCCACTTGAAGCGCCCGGGGAGCGCCGCGAGCCCGCGGGCCTCCCCGTAGCCGTGCACGGACTCGGCGAAGTACAGCGGGCCGGGGCCGGCCAGCGCGAGCGCGAGCGTCGCGTTGTCGCCGCGGGCGAGCAGCCGGTTCTGCAGCGGCGACGGGTCGGCCAGCAGCGCGATGCGCCCGCGCCCGGCGCGGGCGAGCAGGAGCACCGCCCGGTCGCCGGCCGCGATCGCCGGCAGCGTCTCGCCCGCCGCGCGCCAGGCGCCCTCCCCGGCGGTGACGATGTCCGCCGCCGCGCCGGTCTCCGGCGCCGGGAGCAGCACGCGGGCGCGCTTCGGCGCGTCGTCGACCCAGATCGGGTCGGCCGCCCGGCCGAGCAGGACCGGCACCCAGCCGCCCGGCCGGACGGCACCGGCGACGACGCGCCCGCCGCGCTCGGCGAACCGCCGCAATGCGCGCGCCTCGGCGGGCAGCAGCGCGTCCGGGTCGAGGACCACGACGGTCCCGGAGCGCGGCAGCGACGCGTCGGAGGGCGCGCGGCGCAGCGCGCGCACGTCGCGGCCGGCGCCGCGGGCGAGGTCCGCCCACGCGGCGAGGCCCTCCGGTGCGGTGGCGTACGACGAGGAGCGCGGGCCGCTGGGCGACGGCAGGAGCGCGTCGGCGGCGTAGGCGACGAGGTTGACCGCGAGCAGGATGAGCAAGATGGCCGTCAGCGTGCGCGCCGCCGGGGCGGCGGGGAGCAGCGCGTCGAGGCGGCGGCGCAGCGCGCTCATGGCGCGGGCGCCCCGGCCAGCACCGCCCGCCAGCCCTCACGCGCGTGCTCGGCGTCGGCGGCGGCGGCGGGCCGGCCCCCGTAGGCGATCGCGTCGAAGTCGCGGCCCAGGCGGTCGAAGTCCTGCGAGCGCAGCGCGCGGGCGACCTCGCCCGTGGTCAGCGACGCGCGGTAGGCGATGACGTGGCGCGCGTCGAGCCGCAGCAGGCCCGCGCGGAACCGCAGCCGCACGGCGGCTTCCCAGTCCCCCGCGCGCTCGGCGGCCTCGGCGGCCCGCTCCAGCGCCGCCGGGTCGTCCGGCCGCGCCGCGCGCGGGTCGCGGCCGGCCCCGCCCACGCCGCCGATGCGGTGGCGGATCGTCACCCGCGCGAGGATCGCGGCGACGACCACGACCAGCACGGCGAGGACCAGCCAGCCGACGCCGTCGGGGCCCGGGATGCGGGCGACGAGGTCGCTGATCGCCCGGCCGACGGGGGCCAGCCTGCGGCTGAGCCAGCGCAGGACGCCCGCGAACGGCCGCGGCACGTCGGTCCCCGTGTAGCGGCGGTCGCGCAGGACGTCGCGGGCGCGCTCGCGCGCGCGATCTCCCGTGCCCGCCGCGTCCTGCCCGCCCCCGGCCTGCGCCGAGGCGAGGGCGAGCTCCACCCGCGCGGCGATCTCGTCCGGGCGCGCCCCCGCGAGGATCGCGCCCAGGTCGACCGGCCGGCCGTCGACCGCGTCGACCCCGGCCAGCCGCGTGCGGGCCGCCGCGTCCTCGCGCGCGGCGGCGGCCAGCGCGCGCACCTCGCTCGCCGGCAGGTCCGCCGCGTGCGCCGGCGCGCCCGCGCCCGCGCCCAGCAGCGCAGCCGTCAGCACCGCCACCAGCGCCGCCGTGCGGCCGCGCCGGCGCAGCTTCACGCGCGCGGTTCGGGCTCGTCCGCCCGCGGCGCCGAGAACCCGCCGTAGGACTGCCCGCCCGTCTCCCACTGCGGGCTCGCCGGCGCGTCGGCGCCCAGGCCGGAGCCGTGGGCGACGCCCGCGGGCGCCGGCGTCCCGATGCTGTCGGCCAAAAGCTGGAGGTCGAAGCCCTCCTTGCGCACGCGCAGGTCGAAGTAGTGGATGGTGATCACAGCCGTGCCCAGCGGCAGCACGATCACGTTGACCGCCAGGCTCCCCACGAGATTCGCGGCCGCCCCGGCGATGGTGCTGTCGGCCAAGCCCGCCGGGATCGCGAAGATGATCCCGATGACGATGCTGATCACCACCAGCAGCACCACGAGGATGAAGACCAGCAGGAACGTCCACCACCAACGGCCGCCGACGAGCGTCCACGACCGCCCGATCGAGGAGAACCACTTGGCGTCCTCGACCACGCGCGCCGGGATCGTCACGCTCCAGCGGATGAACAGGAATACGCCGAGCAGGAAGATCGGGAGCGTCAGCGTCGTCACCAGGCCGAGCAGGATGGAGAGGCCGAGCACCGGGAGCATCCGCCGCAGCCCCAGCTTCACCGACTCCTGCCAGGTGACCTCGGTGTCGAGGTAGGCGCCCGCGACCGCGCGGATGCACGCGGCAGCTGCCGCGTAGAACGCCAGGTAGCTGAGCAGTGAGGTCAGGCCGAACGCGATCAGCGCAGTCCCGGCGGCGTCGTCGGCCTGGCTGCTGGAGTCCGGGGCGAACGTCGAGTCGTCGATCGACAGCAGGATCAGCACCTGCAGGACGGCCAGCGGCGCCGTGGGGACGAGGACGCAGAGCGCGAGCGTCTTGAAGCGCTCGCGATAGACCTTGAAGGCCGCGTCGAGCACCTCGCCGATCCCGAGCGGGCGCAGCTGCGTCCCCGTGGTTGCCACTTCGAGCCTCCCTGATCGCTGGACGGCGGAGCCTACTGCTGAAGCCCGTGCTCCAGCGCGCCCTTGATACCGGCGTCGAGCACGTTGAGCCGGTGCAGCGCGAGCGCCTCCGCGGAGCCGAAGCGCCGCCCCGGCGCCGCCTCCGCCCCGTGATGGGTGAGCACGCAGTGGGCGAGCGCGACGCGCCGCGCCGGGTCCAGCGCGCCCGCGCGGGCGTCGAGCAGCCGCTGGCCGAGCGCGACGTGCCCCAGCAGCCGGCCCTCCTCGGTGAGCCCGAACTCCGCGCCGTAGGTGAACTCCTCGGTCTTGCCGAGGTCGTGGACGAGCGCCGCGCAGACGAGCAGGTCGGAGTTCAGCCGCGGGTGCAGCGCGGCGGTCTCGACCGCCAGCGTCGCGACCGCGACCGTGTGCTCGAGCAGCCCGCCGAGGTAGGCGTGGTGGCCGGCCCGCGTGCACGGCGCGCGGCGCCACGCGGCGCGCAGCGCGCCGTCGGCCAGCAGCCCGTCGAGCAGCGCCCGGTACGCCGGGTCGTGCACCTCGCGCGCGAGGTGCTCGAGGAAGCCGTCGAGCTCGTCGAGGTCGCGGTAGGCCACGGGGAGGAAGGCGGCGGGGTCGGCGTCGGGCGCCTGGTCTATCGCGCGGACCTCGAGCTGGAGCTCGTCGCGGAAGCGCTCCACCCGGGCGCGCACGCGCACGAGGTCGCCGCGCTCGAAGCGGCCGGCCAGCACGTCGGCGTCGCGGAAGGCGCGGCCCTGCATCGCGCCGGTGCGGTCGCGCAGCTCGACGGCGAGGTACGGGCTGCCGGTGCGCGCCGTCAGCCGGTCCTTGCGCGTGCAGGCGAAGACGCCGGTCAGCTCCTGACCGGGGCGGAGGGTGGCGACGGACGGGGCCTCGGAGGGCACGGCCGACCATGATGTACCGTGACCCGGATGCCGCCCCTCCAGTGGGAGAGCCGCCCCGACGGCCTCCGTGCTCCCGCCCTCGTCTGCGCCTTCAAGGGGTGGAACGACGCGGGAGACGCGGCGT
>DASVQH010000153.1:0-1757 GCA_036389195.1 Solirubrobacteraceae bacterium | reverse complement strand
GCTGCTGGGCGGGCTCGCGCTCGCCCGCCGGCTCGGGCCGCGCTACGCGGTCCTGCTCGCGGCGGCGGCGGCCGTGGTGGTGCTCACGAGCGCGCTGAAGGCCGTGCTCGGCCCCACCCCGCTGTGGGTCGAGTGGTTCGGCGCCAAGGACGTCAACTTCCCGAGCGGGCACGCCGCCTACGCGGCGTCGGCGTTCGGGTTCGTCGTCGTGGTCGCGCGGGCCGCGGGGTGGCTCGAGGTCGCCGCGGCGGCCGGGATGGTGATCGGCGGGATGGGTCCGGCCGCGCTGCTGGCCCGCAGCCACCTGCCATCCGACATCCTCGCCGGCTACGCGCTGGGGACCGCCTGGCTGCTGGTGCTGCTGGTCTACGGGCTGCCGTGGGCTAGCGGAGCGCCCGCGCCCAGGCCTCCAGCTCGCCGGCGTGCGCGGCCGTGAGGCCGACCGCGGGGTCGGTGGTGACGAGGTGGGTGGGGCCGGGGCGCTCGTCCGCCCAGACGCGCGTGCGGGCGTCGTGGCCGTCGTCGATCCAGGCGAGGGCGCGGTCGGGGCCCGCGTGGGCGTCGATCGCGTCGAGCTTCCAGTGGCGGCCGGCGGCGCGGGTGCTCGCCTCGCCGAAGACCAGGTGCGGCCAGGGGCCGCCGCGCAGCCCGAGCAGCCGCGGCAGGTGCTCCGGCGCGCGGTCCTCCCAGCCCGTGCACCAGACCGGCTCGAAGGTCGTTGCCAGACGTTCGAGCAAATCTGTCGCGTGGGCGCTCAGCAGGTGGGGTAGTCCGTCGACCACGGCGAAGGTCCCCGCAGGGCGGTGCTGCGGGGAGAACCCGAAGAGGGAGATGACGCCGTCCACGTCGACCAGGAGTAGGGGGGGAGGAAGCAGGGGCATGCTCCAGAAGAGGCCGCTAGGCTTGGGTCCGGCTCGAGGTCCTATCAAGGCCTCGCTGCAAGGTCCGATGACAGGGGTGTACGTCGGACCTCACTCCCTACGAGCTTCTTCTTCTTCTTCTCACAACACATGGCACTGAACCTGGGCATCCTGCTCGCCCTTGCGTGCGCGGTCGCGACGCAGCTGGGCTTCCTCTACAAGCACCGCGGCGCGAACGCCGCGCCGCAGGTCGACGTCATGCACCCGCTGCGCAGCGGGCGCGCGCTGTTCGCTTCGAAGTGGTTCGCCCTCGGCATGGGCGTGGCGCTGGGCGCGTGGTTCCTCCACGTCGCCGCGCTGGCCTTCGCGCCGCTCTCGGTGGTGCAGGCGGTCCTCTCGACCGGCGTCGTCATCCTCGCGGTGATGGCCGACCGGCTCTTCGGCTTCTCGGTCGGCCGTCGCCAGTGGGCGGGCGTGGCCATGACCGCCGTCGGGCTGCTGCTCCTGGTGATGACGCTGCCGGCCCACTCGGGCTCGCACTCCTCCTTCTCGGTCAGCGGCATGATCGCCTTCGAGGCGGGCCTGCTGGTCATCGGCGCCCTGCTGATCTCGGGCCCGCGCATCGGCGCCCCGGATCATCACCACGGCCTGATGCTCGGCGCGGCGTCGGGCGTGCTGTTCGGGGTCTCCGACGTCGCCATCAAGGCGCTCACCGGCCTCGGCGGCGACGGCGTGCTGGGCATCCTGCTGTCGCCGTGGATCGGCGTGGCGATCGTCGCCTCGGTGATCGCGTTCTACGCCTCGGCGCGCGGCATGCAGCAGGGCGAGGCGGTCCCGGTCATCGCCGCGACCTCCACCGCCGCGAACGTCTCCTGCATCGCCGGCGGGATCCTCGTC
>DASVQH010000152.1:0-8097 GCA_036389195.1 Solirubrobacteraceae bacterium | reverse complement strand
CCGACGAGTTCTCCGTCGCGCTCGGCGAGCGGGGCGACTGGGCGGTGATGCTGGGCCGCCAGGTCGCGAAGCGCCGGGTCCGATTCAGCGTCGTCCGCGGGCGGCGTGCCGGCGGGCGGACGGTCCGTCAGCGGCTCGCGCCCGCGACGTACGGCTATCCCACCGATGCTCAGGCGGCGGTGGCGGTCGACGCCGGCGGCCGGACCTACGCGGCCTGGACCCGCGCCGTCCGGCCGCGAGCCGGCCGCTCCCCGCGGGCCTCGATCATCGCCGCCGTCGCCCGGCGCGGGCGCCCGTTCCGTCGCGGACGGGTCCTCGCCGCGGCCGGCCGCAAGCGTGACTGCTCGTTCCCGCGCCTGGCCGCGCTGCCGCGCGGCGGCGCCGCTCTGCGCTGGCGGTGCACGCCGTTCAGCGCCGACGACGAGGCCCCCGAGGACGAGTCGCTCCACCGGCCGTGACCGAGCGCCGGCTCGTCGACGGGATGAACGTGATCGGGTCGCGGCCCGACGGCTGGTGGCGCGACCGGCGCGGCGCGATCACCCGGCTCGCCGAGGCGCTCCGCGGGCTGGACGAGCCGGTGTGCGTCGTGTTCGACGGCCGTCCGTGGGACGGCGCGCCCGAGGACGGCGACGGGCTGAGCGTGCGCTTCGCGCCCGGCGGGCGCGGCGCGGCCGACGACGAGATCGTGCGGATGGTGGAGGCGGACGCGGACCCGGCCTCGCTGCGCGTGGTGACGTCGGACGGCGCGCTCGCCGCGCGGGTGCGGGCGGCGGGCGCGACGGTCGAGGGCGCGGGCGGCTTCCGGCGGCGGCTCGATCGGCCGGGTTCCCCGCGTCCGTAGGGTGTCGCTCATGGCCCAGCTCGTCTCCGTCAACGTCGGGCGGCCCGTCCAGGTCGCCGTGCGGCGCGGGCGGCCGCTGCTGAGCGCGATCGGCAAGCGGCCCGTCGAGGGCCGCGTGCGGGTCGCCGGGACCAACCTGGAAGGCGACGCCCAGGCCGACCGCCGGGTGCACGGCGGGCCCGACAAGGCGGTCTACGCCTACGCGCTCGCGGACATCGCCTGGTGGGCGGGCGAGCTGGGGCGCGACCTCGTGCCCGGCGCGTTCGGGGAGAACCTCACCACCGAGGGCGTCGACGTCACCGGCGCGGTGATCGGCGAGCGGTGGCGGATCGGCGACGCGGTCGAGCTCGAGGTCGCCCAGCCGCGGCTGCCGTGCTCCAAGCTGGGCATCGCGTTCGGCGACGGGCGGATGGTGCGGCGGTTCGCCGAGGCCTCGCGGCCCGGCGCCTACCTGCGGATCCTCGTCGAGGGGACGATCGGCGCGGGCGACCCGATCGAGGTCGTCGACCGCCCCGCGCACGGCGTCACGGTGGCGACCGTCTCGCGCGCGATCCTGCTCGACGAGTCGCTGGCCGCCGAGGCCGCCGCGGCGACCCAGCTGCCCGAGGATCTCGCCGGATGGATGCGCGACCGGGCGACCGTCCAGGCGCGCTGACCGGCGTCTAGCCGCCGGCCCGGCCGATCGCGGTGCGCGGCGGCTCCCCTGCCCGCTGCCAGCCGCGGTTGAAGATCGGCGTGTTGAACGGCAGGGCGATCGCGCCGGCGGCGTCGACCGCGATCAGCGCGGCGTCGGTGGCGATCGCGCCGATGACGCGCTCGGCCGCCGCCGCGAGCGGCAGGCCGGCGTGGGTCATCAGCGCCGCGACCTCGTGGGCGGCGACCGCGCGGATGAGCGCCTCGCCGTGGCCGGACGCCGACACGGCGCAGGCCCCGGCGGCGGCGTAGGTGCCGGCGCCGATCAGCGGCGAGTCGCCGACGCGGCCCGGGAGCTGACCGCGCATCCCGCCGGTCGAGGTCGCGGCCGCCAGGCGGCCGTGGGCGTCGAGCACCACGGCGCCGACCGTGCCGGGAGAGGGCTCCGCCGGGAAGGGCGCCGCGTGCCGGACCGGTGGCAGCGCCGCGACGCCGTGCTCGGCCCCGAACCGCTCGGCGCCCTCGCGGACGAGCAGGACGTGCGGCGAGTGCTCGAGCACGGCGCGGGCGAGCGCGACGGGATGGCGGGGCGTCCGGACCGCCGCGACCGCCCCCGCACGGCCGGTCGCGCCGTCCATCACCGCGGCGTCCATCTCGACGGTGCCGTCCGTGGTCGGGACGGAAGTGGCGCCGGCGTTGAAGCGCCCGCAGACCTCGAGGCGCTCGACGGCGCGCTGGGCGGCGTCGAGCGCGGGCGCTCCGGCGTCGAGCGCGGCCGCGGCGGCGGCCAGCGCGGAGGCCAGGGCGGCGTGGTCCTCGGGGTCCTCGGCGGGCGTTCCGGCCCGCGCGCGGCCGGCGCCGCCGTGGACCACGATGGCGGTTTGCGGCACGGTTCTGAAGCGTAGAATGGTGGACACCTATGCCTGACTACAGCCGTTCTGCCACCACGTCCGCCGGGCCCTACGCGGGGACCCGCGCCACCTCGACCGCCCAGCTGCTCGGGCAGGTCATGTTCCTCGTCGCCATCGCGCTCGGGTTCCTCGCCCTGGGCACGCTGCTGGGCCGTGATCTGGAGTACGGCACCGCACGGCTGTTCTCGTTCGCCGGCTTCGGGATGCTGCTGGTCTCCTCGTTCGCCGGGGCGCGCTTCCGCGTCGGCTCCTTCGCCATGGGCTGGCTGTTCGCGACCGCGCTCCTGGTCGGCCTCGGCCTCGGCCCGGTGATCGCCTACTTCGCGTCGACCGACGCCGCCGCGCTGACCAAGGCCGCGGGCGGGACCGCGCTGATCGTCGCGGGCACCGGCGCGCTCGGCTTCGCGCTCTCGAAGGACCTGGCGCGCTGGATGCGCCCGCTGTCCCTGATCGTCTTCGGGCTGATCATCGTGTCGCTGGTGCTGGTCCTGTCGGGCGGCGGTGGCAGCCCGATCCTGTCCGGCGCCATCGCGCTGGTCTCGGCGGCGCTGATCGTCGTCGACTTCAACTACCTGCGCAAGCACGGCACCGAGGCGGACGCCATCTGGCTGGCCACCGGCATCTTCGTCTCGATCGTCAACATCTTCATCTCGCTGCTCAACATCTTCTCGTCGCGGTAGCCGCGGAGCGGTGCACGAGCTCGACCTCCTCCCGGTCGGGCGCGGGAAGCTCTCCGGCGACGCGATCGCCCTGCGCTTCACGCGCCCCGACACCGGCCGGCTCGCCCACGTCGTCGTCGACGCCGGCTATCCGGCCGAGGGGCCGGCGATGGTCGAGTTCGTCCGTACCCGGCACCGGGTCGAGCGGATCGACCTCGCCGTCCTGACCCATCCCGACCCCGACCACATCGGGGGGATGGCCGAGGTCCTGAGCCGGCTGCAGGTGGAGGAGCTGTGGATCCACCGGCTGGACCTGCGCGGGGGCGACGGCGTGGCGGGGGGCGCGGCCGTGCGGCGGCTCGTCGAGCTCGCCGAGCGGCGCGGGACGCGGGTGGTCGAGCCGTTCGCCGGCCGCTCGGCCTTCGGCGGCGCGCTGCGCGTGCTCGGGCCGGGGGAGGCCTACTACGACGAGCTGGCCCGCGCCCAGGGGATCTCCGAGACGGCGCGGCGCCATCCCGCGCCGGTCCGGTGGCTGCGCGAGGCCTACGACCAGGTGGCCGGACGGCTGCCGTTCGAGCTGCCTTTCGACGAGCACGAGGGGACGACCGAGCGCAACGACAGCTCGGTGGTCCTGCTCATCGACCTCCCGGGCTTCCGCGCGATCCTGCCCTCCGACGCCGGCGTGCCGGCGCTCACGCGCGCGCTCGACGAGCACGACGCGCTGGGCCTGGATCCCCGGCCGTGGGACCTCGTCGTCGTCCCGCACCACGGATCCAAGCGCAACGCGTCCGGCGCGCTGCTCGACCGGCTCGTGGGGCGCATCGGCGAGGCGCCGCCGGGGCTCGCGTTCGTCAGCGCGGCGGCGGGCTCGCCGTGGCATCCGGCGTTCCAGGTGGTGCGCGCCTACGAGCGGCGCGGGCGCGAGGTGCGTGTCACCGCCGGCCAGCGGCTGCGGCACGCCTCGCGCTAGGCGGCCGCGCGGCCGGCTTCGAGCCGCGACACGAGCTCGTCGAGCCGGAGCTCCTCGAGCCCCTGGCCGACGGCCTCGAGCTCCGACGCGCAGAACTCGATCAGCGTGCGGCCCTCCTGGCAGAGCTCGAGCGTCTCGCGCAGGCCGGCTTCGCCGGAGTCCAGCCGGCGGATGATGGACTCGATGCGGGCGCAGGCGGTCTCGTAGGTCGGCTCGCTCACGGCTCCTCCAAGGGTAGGCGCAGCTCCGGCGTCACGGCGACGCGGCCGTCGTGGAAGCGCAGCGCCAGCGCCGGCGCCGCGCGCGCGGCGTCCGCCGCCACCACCGGCTCGCCGTCCGGGCCCTCGACGAGCGCGTAGCCGCGCTCGAGCGTCCGCTGCGGGTCGTGGGCGGCCAGGACGCCGGCGAGGCGCTCCAGATCGCGGCGCCGGCGCGCCAGCGCGGCCTCGCCGCTGCGCGACAGGGCGGCGCCGTCGGCGAGCCCGCGCGCGCCGCCGCGGGCGACGGCGGCGCCGGTCGCCTCGGCGCGCCGCGACAGCGTCGACGCGCGCAGCGCGACGGCCCGCTCCTGCGAGCCGAGCACCCGGCGCGCGCTCGCGCGCATCTCCCGCGTGTGCTGGTGCAGCCGCGCCCGGTGGCGCGCCACGTGGTCGGCGGGCGCGCGGGACAGCCTGGCCAGCGTCCGCGCGCGCTCCAGGATGGCGCGCGAACCCTGGCGCTCCAGCCGCCTCGCCAGCGCGCGCAGCGCCGCGCGCGCCTCGCCGCAGTCGACCGGCACGGCGGCTTCCGCGGCGTGCGTGGGCGTCGAGCAGCTCACGGCGGCGACGTCGTCGATCAGCGTCCGGTCGGTGTGGTGGCCGACGGAGGCGATCACCGGCACGCGCAGCATCGCGACCGTCCGGCACAGCGTCTCGTCGCAGAAGGCGAAGAGGTCCGCGAGCGAGCCGCCGCCGCGCGCCACCACGATGACCTCCACCTCCGGGCACGCGGCGAGGTCCTGCAGCGCACGGGTGACGCGCGGCGCGGCGTGGCGGTCCTGCACCGGCGCGAACGCCCACACGAGCCGGCCGGCCCAGCCGCGCCGGCGCAGGCCGGCCAGGACGTCGTCGCGCGCCTTGCCGCCCTCGCCGGTCACCACGCCGATGCAGCGGGGCAGAGCCGCGCGCGGCAGGCGCTTCTGGGGCTCGAGCAGGCCCTCGGCGGCCAGGGTGCGGCGCAGCCGGTCGAGCTGCGCGAGCAGGTCGCCCTCGCCGGCGATCCGCAGGTCGAAGACCGAGAACGAGAAGGACGGCGACGACGCCCCCGAGCCGGGGTAGTAGTCGCACCCGCCGGCCGCGACGACGCGCACGCCGTCGGCCACCGGGAAGCCCAGCGCCTCGAAGTCCTTGCGCCACATCGAGCACGGCAGGGCGCCGTCGGCGTCGCGCAGCTCGAACCACACCCGCGCGCGCCCGACCTTCAGCCCGAAGACCTCGCCGAACACCTGCACGTCGGAGAACTGGCGCAGCCGGGCGCGCAGGCGCGCGGCGTAGGCGCCGACCGGCCACGGGCCGGTCAGGGCCGAGCCGGGGATGCCGTCGGGGCGCGCGGGCTCGGCCATGTCAGGCAGCGTACCCGCGGCCCCGGCGCCGTCCCGGGGGTCCGGCAGACTTCCCCGCACGATGCCGCGCGACCTCGAGGCCCTCCTGCTCACGCTGCTGCGGTCGCGCGAGCTGCGCACCCGCATGGGGCCGCTGATCCAGGCGCTGCTGCTGGCCCGCCTGCTGGCGGGGGCGCAGCACGACGGCCCGCCGCACCGCGCGCAGCGGCCGTCGCGGCGCGCGCTCGCGGCCCGCTCGCGACGCGCCCGTCGCGAGTCGCTCGCCGGGCGCCGCCCCCGCGGCTGAGCCGCTGTCCGCCTGCGCACCGCGTCCGCCCTCGGCGCGGAGCGGGCGGCGCGCGGCCGTGTTCTGACCCGCGGCAGCAAACGACCAAGGGGGCAGGGATGAGGAGAGCACTTCGAGGCTTCGCGCTGGCGGGGCCGGTGGCCGCGGCGACGTCGGGGATCCTCGCGGCGGGCGCGCTGGCGGTCACCGTGGTGGGCACGCCGGAGAACGAGCGGATCCGCGGTTCGCGCGACGCCGACCAGATCACCGCGCTCGGCGGCAACGACCGCGTCCTCGCGTTCGCGGGCGACGATCAGGTCGACGGCGGCGGCGGGAACGACCGCGTGCGCGGCATGGCCGGGAACGACCGGCTGGACGGCCGCGCGGGCGACGACCGCCTGTTCGGCAACGCGGGCGACGACACGGTCTTCGGCGGGCCGGGCGCCGACCGCATCCGCGGCAACCGCGGGCAGGACACGCTGCGCGGCGACGCCGACCTGATCGGCGATCTCGTCAGCCCCGACCGGATCTTCGGCGGCCCGGGCGCGGACCGCATCTTCGGCGGCGACGGGGACGACCGGCTGCACGGCGGACGGGGCAGGGACGCGTCCGAGGGCGGCGGCGGCGCGGACCTGATGTCGGGCGGCCGCGGCGACGACGTCCAGAACGGCGGCGACGGTCCCGACCGCATCTTCGCCAACCGCGGCGCCGACACCACCGACGGCGGCCCCGGCGACGACCGGCTGTTCGCGCTCGCGCGCCGCGACGTCGAGCGGCCCGGGAGCGACACGGTCCTCGGCGGCCCCGGCGACGACCGCATACACGTCCGCGACGGCGAGGCCGACACCGTCGAGTGCGGCCCGGGGACGGACCTCGCCCGGCTCGACTTCGCCGACGTGATCCGCGACGCCACGCCGGAGGCCCCGCTCGGCTCGTGCGAGCAGGTGGAGCGGCGCAAGCCCGACCCGCGCGACTCGCGCGAGGAGGACAAGACGGAGAACCCGCGCGAGGACGCCGACCGCGGCTGAGCGCGGGGAGGCGGGCGGCGGGCGCCGGCTACACGGCCAGGCGCCCGCCGACGAACTGCGTCAGCCCGGCGATCCGGCGGCGGACCGGCTCGAAGCCGCGGTCGGTCAGCGCCTCGACCACCTCGTCGCGCTCGAACATCCGCTGCCCGGTGCGCGCGCCGACCCAGCCGTCCCGGGTGCGCGCCGGCGCGGTGCGGGTCCGGCACGAGGTCAGCAGCGCGATGCGCCCGCCGGGCGTCAGCACGCGGGTCATCTCGTCGAGCGCCGTCCACGGATCGGCCAGCATGTGCAGGGCGGCGAAGCAGCAGACGCCGTCGAAGCTCGCGTCGCGGAACGGGAGCTTCCCGGCGTCGCCGCGCACGTAGGCGATGCGCTCGTCCTCGCCCGTGTCGCGCACCGCGCGCGCGAGCATGGTGGTCGACGCGCCGAAGCCGACGACGAGCCCCGCCGGCCCGGCCAGCCGGGCGAACTCGCGCGTGAAGTTGCCGGGCCCGCACGCGACGTCGAGGATGCCGTCGCCCGCCTCGATGCCGAGCAGCAGCCGCGCGATCCGCTTCTCCTCCTCCATCCCCGGGCCGAGCGGGCCCTTGGCGATCCGGCCGAGCGCCGGGCGCCACCAGCGCTCGTAGACGAGCGGGACCGCGCGGGTGAACATCAGCTGCTGCGCCCGGCCGGAGTCGCGCGGGCGCACGCCGGCGCCGAGCAGGTCCAGGTACCCCTCGGTGAACTCGGCCGAGCGCGGCCGGCGGGCGGGGTCCAGCAGGGGCAGCACGCGCTCCAGCCCGGCTGGGAGCGCGGCCGTGCTCAAGGGCGGCGCGAGGGGTGCGGGTCGTGGCGGGGCTGCGCCGTCTCGGACACCGCCGGCAGCGTCCGCTGCCCTTCCTGGGCGCCCTCGCCGCGGATCTCGCCGGTGAAGCCGAGCCGCTCCAGGCGCGCGATCTCGCCCTCGCCGAGCACGCGCGCGGGGTCGTCGGGCTCCAGCGGGTCGATCAGCCGCCGGATCCGGTTGCGCAGCTGCATGGCGAAGTGCGGGGTCGAGGCGCCCATGAGCTGCCGGACGTCGTCGACGGTGATGGGGCGCTCGGCGCGGAGCCGTTCGGGCTGCTCGGCTTGGGACATGGCGGCCTAGTTTGACGGCTGGGCGTTCTGGTCGACCGGCTGGATCTCCAGCAGGGCGTCGATGCGCGACT
>DASVQH010000151.1:0-3798 GCA_036389195.1 Solirubrobacteraceae bacterium | reverse complement strand
CGGCTGCAGGGGCTGGCGGCGGACGAGGCGCCCGCGGACGACGCTCCCCGCGACTCCTTCGCGCGCGACCCCGCCGAGGCCGCCCGGGCGCTCGCCGCGCTCGACCCCGAGGCCGAGCGGGTCGTGGTCTTCGTCGGCAAGCTCATCGGCTCCAAGGGCGTCGAGCTGCTGCTCGCCGCCTGGCCGCTGATCCTCGCCGCCCAGCCCCGCGCCCGCCTGCTGATCGTCGGCTTCGGGGCGTTCCGGCCCGGGCTCGAGCGCCTCGCCCACGCGCTCGCCGCCGGGGACTTCGCCGGCGCGCGGATGGCGCGCGGGGAGGAGGGGCAGGAGCTGCCGCGGCTCACCGCGTTCCTCGACGGGCTCGACGCGGGCGGGCGGGAGGCGTACGCGCGCGCCGCCCGCGGCCTCCCCGGCACGATCCACTGGGCCGGGCGCCTCGAGCACGACGAGCTCGCCGACGTGCTGCCCGCGGCCGAGGCGATGGTCGTGCCGAGCACGTTCCCGGAGGCCTTCGGCATGGTGGCCGCCGAGGCGGCGGCGTGCGGCGCGCTGCCGGTGGTCGCCCGCCACTCCGGACTGGCCGAGGTCGCCGCCGCGCTGGCCGGCGCGGTGCCGGACGCGGTCCGGCCGCTGCTGGCCTTCGACGTCGGCCCGCGCGCCGTCGAGGATCTCGCGGCGGCCGTCGCGGCCTGGCTGGCCGCCCCCGCCGAGGTCCGTGCCGCCGCGCGCGACGCCATCGTCGCCGTGACCCGCGAGCGCTATTCCTGGGAGGGCGTCGCGCGGACGGTCATCCACGCGGCCCGCGGCGAGCTCGACGGGCTGTCGCGCCCCTGACCGCCGGCGCGCCGCAGCGGGGGCGTGCGACCGGCCCATCCATTACGATCCGCGCCATGCTCGGAGGAGGGTGGATGCGGCGCGCGCCGCTTGTGGCGGCGGCGATCGCGACGCTGGTCGCTGCGTCCGGCTGCCAGATCAAGGACGACGGCGACAACCTCGTGGCCGGCAAGACCGCGTTCGTGCAGAAGTGCGGGTCCTGCCACGTGCTCAAGCGCGCCGGCACGACCGGCGTGACCGGCCCGGACCTCGACGCGGCGTTCGCGCAGTCGCGCCAGGACGGCTTCGGCCAGAGCACGTTCCGCGGGATCGTGCTGCAGCAGATCAAGCACCCGGGCCGCCTGGACCCGAACGATCCGGTGACGGACAAGCCGCTGCCGCCGATGCCGGCCAACCTCGTCAAGGGCGAGACCGCGGAGGACGTCGCCGCCTACGTCGCCAGCGCCGTCGCCAAGGCCGGCGACGATCCGGGGCGCCTCGCCTCCATCGGCGTCAAGCGCTCCAGCAAGGTCGCCGACCTCAACGCGGACGACAACATCCCGGCGGACCCGAACGGCCAGCTGGCCTACGTCTTCGGCGCCGCGGTGGCCAAGCCCGGCCAGCTGACGATCGAGTCGACCAACAAGGCGCCGATCGACCACAACATCGCCATCGAGGGTCCCGGCGTCGATCAGAAGGGCCCGATCGTCAAGAACGGCGGCACGTCCAAGGTCTCCTTCGACGCGAAGCCCGGCGAGTACACGTTCTACTGCTCGGTCCCCGGCCACCGCGAGGGCGGCATGGTCGGCAAGCTCACCGTCAAGTAGGCCGAGGGCGCCGGCGCGCCGCGGAGCGGCGCGCCGATCCCCTAGCTCCCGAGGACCCGGAGGCCGTGCTTGGCCTCGAGCTCGGGCACCCACTCCGGGTGCACGAAGTAGTGGTCGTACTCGCGGGCGAGCTCGGCGCGCCGCTCGGGCAGCTCGTCGGGCGGGCACGTCGCCGTCAGCTCGGCCAGCCCGAGGAAGAACTGCTCGAACCCGGCCGGCCAGATGATCTCGAGCAGCCGGGCGGGCTCGGGCCCCGCGTTCCAGAAGGTGTGCGCGATGCCGCGCGGCTTGAAGACGTAGCTGCCCGGGCCGGCGGTGAAGTTGCGGTCGCCGATCCGCACCCCGACCTCGCCGCTGATGACGTAGGAGAGCTCGTCCTCCTTGTGGTGGATGTGGGGCGGGACCAGAGCACCCGGGTCCATCGGATGCTCGACGACGGCGTAGGCGCCGCCCGTCATCTCGGCGGGGATCTTGAAGTCGACGCCGATGCCGCCCAGCCACACCGACGTCCCCTCGCCCGCCTCGGTCACGATCTTCTGCTCGGTGAGCATCTCCTGCTCCTTCCTCGTTTCGTGCAACACCATTGTTGCTTGGAGGAGTATGCTTCCGGCATGGCGAGCGACGCAAGGTCGGTGTTACATGGCTGTTGCACGAAGTGAGCCGCGCCCGTACCGCCAGAAGGTGCGGGCCGAGCACCAGGCCGAGACCCGGCAGCGGATCGTCGAGGCCGCGGTCTCCCTGCACCTCGAGCGCGGGCCGGCCAAGACGTCGATCAACGCGATCGCCGAGCGCGCCGGCGTCAACCGCGTCACGGTCTACCGCCACTTCCCGGACGCGCGGACGCTGCTGGAGGCCTGCTCCACCCACGCGGCGCGAGTGAACCCGCCGCCCGCCCTCGACGGCTGGCGCCGGATCGAGGACCCGCGGCGGCGCACCGAGGTCGGCCTCACGCAGCTCTACGACTACTTCCGCCGCACCGAGGCCGGCTGGGCCAACCTCCTGCGCGACGCCGAGGTGATGCCCTTGGTGAAGGAGATGACCGAGAAGCGGCGCCTCGCCTACCTGCGCGAGGCGCGCGACGTCCTGCTCGACGCCTGGCCCGACCGCCGGACGCGCCGCCCGCTGCTGCGCGCCGTGCTCGGGCTCGCCGTCGACTTCCGCACCTGGCAGACCCTCGGCCGCCGGGAGCAGCTCGAGGACCGCACCGCCGTCGCGCTGATGGTGCTCCTCGCCACGGCGGTCGCCGGCGGCGAGTAGCTCCGACGCCTCAGGTCGCCGCGACGCGCGGCGGCGTGCGCCGCGCCTCCTCCTCGTCGTGCTCGCGCGCGGCGCGCAGGAAGAAGAACGCGAGCGCGAAGACCATCACGACGACGTCGAGCGCGACCATCATCGCCCCCGCCAGCTGCTGGTCGGCCACCGCGGAGAGCCCGAACCGCCGCTCGCCCGCCCCGTAGACGCCGGTGTAGACCGGCTGGCGGATGATCACGAACGACATCCCCAGCATCATCCCGAGCATGCGGGCGCCGAGGATGTGGCCGATCTTCCACAGCTGCCCGCCGAGCCGGCGCCGCTTCGGCTCCAGCGCCGACCACCAGACGAGCATCCCGGCGCCCACGAAGCTCGTGTGCTGGAGCGCGTGGACGGCGTCGTGGCGAACGGCCGCCTCGAACGCGAAGCTGAAGTGCCAGGAGTACAGCACCAGCGCGTAGATCGGGATGGCCACGAGCGGCTTGCGCAGCGTGCGGAAGGCGCCCCGCAGCCGCCGCCGGCGCGCCAGCGTGACCAGCGCGGGCCGCGGGATCAGGAACGCCAGCACCGGGTTGCGCATCCCGGCCAGCAGCAGGGGCGCGGCCAGGTCGGCGATCAGCAGGTGCTGGGCCATGTGGGCCCACAGCACGTCCTCGCCCCAGCCGTCGATGGGGGAGAGCAGGCCGACCACCCACAGGGCGATCCCGGCGTGCCACAGCGCGATCTGCCCGCGGGGCACGCGCACGCCCCGGCGGCCGAGGATCCGCAGGGCGCGGACGTAGAGCCCCTCGGCGACGCAGAGCCAGACGACGATCGCCATCTAGACCACGGCGCGGACCAGCAGCACGAGCCCGATGACCACCGCGGCGACCACGACGACGTAGACGAGGAAGCGGAACGCCTCCGCCTC
>DASVQH010000150.1:0-17711 GCA_036389195.1 Solirubrobacteraceae bacterium | reverse complement strand
GTGCAGCGGGTGCTGGGCGGCCCACCGCCGGCCGGGGCGCCCGACCTCGCCCCCGAGGCGCGGCTGCTGGCCCGGCT
Organism: Solirubrobacteraceae bacterium; assembly: GCA_036389195.1. GTDB lineage: Bacteria > Actinomycetota > Thermoleophilia > Solirubrobacterales > Solirubrobacteraceae > JACCYI01. The sequence goes on along the minus strand of DASVQH010000150.1, from coordinate 17,634 downwards.
CGCCGCGCGGCTCGACCGGTTCGACCGCGAGGACCGGGGCGGCGAGGTCCCGGCCCGTGCGCGCGCCGCCTTCGTCGCGCAGGCCGCCGGGATCGGCGGGCGCCCGCGCTTCGAGGGCCGCACCGAGGAGCGCACCGTGCCGGGCGCCGCCGGCCCGCTGCGGGCTCGGCTCTACGTCCCCCACGCCGCGCCGGCGCCCGCGCCGCTGCTGGTCTTCCTGCACGGCGGCGGATGGACCCGAGGGTCGGTCGACAGCCACGACGCGCCCTGCCGCGCGCTGGCCCAGCAGGCCGGGATCCGAGTCCTGTCGGCCGAGTACCGGCTCGCGCCCGAGCACCCGTTTCCCGCGGCGGCCGACGACGCGCTGGCCGTCTGGCGGCACGTCGCCGCGGAGCCGGAGGCCTACGGCGGCGAGCCCGGCCGCCTCGCGATCGGCGGCGACAGCGCCGGCGGCAACCTCGCCGCGGTGACGGCGATCGGCGCCCGCGACGCAGGGCTTCCCGCGCCCGCGCTGCAGCTGTTGATCTACCCGGCCACCGACCTGAGCCGCAAGCACCCGTCGATCCGGACGTTCAGCACCGGCTACCTCTTGTCCGAGGCGGACACCGACCGGTACAAGCGCCTCTACGTCCCCGATCCGGCCCGCTGGAGCGACCCGCGCGCCTCGCCGTTCCTCGCGCCTGATCTGGCCGGCCTCGCGCCGGCCGCCGTCCTCACCGCCGCGGCCGACCCGCTGCGCGACGAGGGCGAGGCCTACGCCGCCCGGCTGCGTGAGGCCGGCGTGCAGGTCCACGACCGGCGCCACCCGCACCTCCACGGCTTCCTCAACATGCCCACCGCCCGGGGGGCGGGCGCCGGCGTGGCCTGGGCCGCCGGCGCCCTGCGCGACGCGCTGCACGCGACGGGCTAGGCCTCGAGGTCCCCGTCCAGGAGCGGCCGCAGGAAGGTGCGCTCGTAGCGCCGGACGCACCCCGACTCCTCGCGGATGCGGTCGGCCGCGATGAAGGCGGGGTCGCGGCCGAAGCCCTGCCGGTACTCCTCGTACGCGGCCAGGCTGGGGAACGTGAACAGCGCGTGCGCGACGTCGCTCGCCCCTTCCGACGGCAGGAAGTAGCCGTGATGGCGTCCCCCCGACCGTTCGACCAGCGCGATCCAGCGCTTCGCGAAGCGCTCGAACGCGGCGAGCTGCGACGGATCGACCTCGTAGCGCACGTGGCAGGTCACGGGTGGCATCGGTCTCGGGGCGGAGGGTACGCGAGGACAACTTCCGCCCACGACGCGGTATAGAGGTGCGATGGTACGCCCCCTCGTCTTCGCGCTCCTCCTCGCCACGCTCGCGGTTGCCGCGCCCGCCCACGCCGGCCAGGTCACGATCAAGGCCTGCACGGTCGACGGCGTCCGCTACGACAACCGGTCCTGGGCGCTGGAGGCCCGCGCCCCGGACGTCGGGGCCGATGACAGCTGCTCGAACGCCGACGGGAACCTCGATCTGCACGTCGCCGCGGGCTCGCGGACGCCCGGCGGCGCGGAGTCCGTCTTCGCGTTCCGCGCGCCGGCCGGGACCACGATCGCCGACTTCCGGCTCGTGCGCCGGCTGATCTTCTCCGGCGACGCGCCCGCGGGGACGCATCCGTACTACGCGCTGTACACGCTCGGCACCACGGTCTTCGCCGGCGCCGGCAACTACCAGGACGCCACCCGCGACCGGCTCCGCTCCCAGCGCTCGTGGTACACCGACGCCGACCAGCACGTCGACACGGGCCGCGACACGGTGACGCGCGCGAGCTTCCCTGCGCTGAACGGCTACCGGGGCGACGCCACCACGCTGGCGCTGCGCGTCGGGTGCTTCGAGCGCGACACGCCGTGCGGCACGGCGCCCGGCGCCCGCATCGAGCACGCGGTCGCCGGCGCGGCGATCACGCTCGACGATCCCGTCCCGCCGGCCGAGCTGGTGGTCGAGGCCTCCGGGCTGCTCTCCGGCGGCGCGCACGCCGGCTCGGACCCGGTGCGGATCGCCCGCGCCACCGACAACGTGGGGATCCGCTCCGCGGAGCTCCTCGACGTGACCGACCCGGCGGCGCCGCGCGTGGTCGGCGCCGAGGACTACGAGGTGGGACGGACCGACGCGGGCGCGGGCTGCTCGTCCCGCTTCGCGCACCCGTGCCCGGACCTCGCGGGCGAGACGCTGGCGCCTACGGCGCTCCCCGCCGGCCGCCGGCAGATCGCCGTGCGCGTCACCGACGCCGGCGGCCTCAGCCGGACCAGCGACGCCTACACCGTGGACGTCATCGCCCCCTCCGACCGCGGGGCCGCCAACGGCGCGGGCGCCACGGACGGCGGCACGCTCACCGCGGCCTTCCGCGCGGGGGGCGAACGCCGCAGCGCCGGCTACGGCGACGGCATGACGATCGTCGGCCGCCTCGTCAACGAGGCCGGCGCGCCCGTGGCCGGCGCCGAGCTGCGCGTGATCACCCGCGACGCCGACCGCGACGAGGACGTCGACCGCGGCGCGATCCGCACCGGCGCCGACGGCACGTTCACCTTCAAGACGAAGGCGGCCGTCGGACAGCTCATCCAGTTCGCCTGGCGGTCCCGCGCCAACGACCCCGGCTTCTCGCTGAACGCCTACGTGCGGCTGCGGGTGCGCGCCGCCGCGTCGCTGCGCGCCGGCAGCCGGCGCCCGCGGCTGGGCCGCAAGCTCGTCCTCCGCGGCCGCCTGAAGGGCCGCCACCGCAAGGGCGTCGACGTCGTCCTGCAGGGCCGCCGCCGCGGCGACCGGCACTACCGCACCTTCGCCGAGACCCGCACCCGGCGCGGCGGGCGCTTCTCGGCCGCCTACCGCTTCCTGCGCAGCTCCTCGCGCGGCCGCACCTTCTACCTGCGCGCGCGGATCCTGCCCACGGGCCGCTTCCCGTACCTGCGCGGCTACAGCCGGACCGTCAAGGTCCGCATCCGGTGACCTGGCACCGATAGGCTCCCGCCTCTGAACGGGTGATCACCCTGAGGAGGAGACAGACTTGACGTACTTCGTCACCGGCGCGACCGGCTTCATCGGGCGCCACCTGGTGGAGCGGCTGCTGGAGCGGGAAGGCGACATCCACGTCCTCGTGCGCGAGGGCTCGATGGACAAGCTCCAGGAGCGGATGCAGGGCTGGGCGCGCTTCGGCGACACCGACCGGATCAAGCCGGTCGCCGGCGACCTCGGCGAGGCGTCCCTCGGCGTCTCCGACGAGGACCGCGAGCGCCTGTCCGGCTCGATCGACCACTTCTTCCACCTCGCGGCGATCTACGACATGACCGCCGACGAGACCCGCAACGCGCTGCTCAACGTGGGCGGCACGCAGAACGCGGTCGACCTCGCCAACGCCCTGAAGGCGGGCACGTTCCACCACGTCTCCTCGATCGCCGCCGCCGGCATGTACGAGGGCCACTTCACCGAGGACATGTTCGACGAGGGGCAGAAGCTCACCCACCCCTACCACCGGACCAAGTTCGAGTCGGAGAAGATCGCCCGCGAGCGCACGCAGATGCCGTGGCGGGTCTACCGGCCGGCCATCGTCATCGGGCACTCGAAGACCGGCGAGATGGACAAGATCGACGGTCCCTACTACTTCTTCAAGGCGATCCAGAAGGCGCGCGAGACGCTGCCGCCCTGGTTCCCGCTCGTCGGCGTCGAGTTCGGCAAGACCAACGTCGTGCCGGTCGACTACGTCGCCGCGGCGATGGACCACATCGCGCACCAGCCCGGGCTCGACGGCCAGGCCTTCCACCTGGTCAACCCGAAGAAGCAGCGCGCCGGCGACGTCATGAACTCGTTCGCCCGCGCCGCCCACGCGCCGCAGTTCGCGATGCGGGTCGACAAGAAGATCACCGACATGCTGCCGACCGGCGTGATCGGCATGGCGATGAAGCTGCCGGCGCTCAAGGGCGTGCGCAAGTCGATCCTCGCCGACTTCGGGATCCCGGACTCGATCGTCGAGTACGTGGGCCTGACCGCGACGTTCGACGCGCGCGACACCGCGCGGGCGCTGCAGGGCACCGACATCGAGATCCCCGAGCTCGACACCTACGCCTGGCGGCTGTGGGACTACTGGGAGCGCCACCTCGACCCCGACCTCTACAAGGACCGCTCGTTCGAGGGCGCGGTCAACGGGCGGACCGTCGTCATCACCGGCGCCTCGAGCGGCATCGGGCGCTCGGCGGCGCTGAAGATCGCGGCGGCCGGGGGGATCCCGCTGCTGGTCGCGCGCGGCCAGGAGAAGCTCGACGAGACCAAGCGGGAGATCGAAGCGGCGGGCGGGACGGCCTACGCCTACTCGGCCGACCTGTCCGACATGGACTCGATCGAGCAGCTCGTCGAGCGGATCATGGCCGACCACCCGGCGGTCGACTTCCTGGTCAACAACGCCGGCCGCTCGATCCGCCGCTCGATCGAGCTCTCCTACGACCGCTTCCACGACTTCGAGCGCACGATCCAGCTCAACTACCTGGGCACGATCAAGCTGATCATGGGGCTGCTGCCGCACATGCGCGAGCGCAAGCGCGGCCACATCGTCAACGTCTCCTCGATCGGCGTGCAGACGTCGCCGCCGCGGTTCTCGGCCTACGTGGCCTCCAAGGCCGCGCTCGACGCGTGGACGAACGTGGTGTCGAGCGAGACGGTCGGCGACGGCGTCACGTTCACGACGATCCACATGCAGCTCGTGCGGACGCCGATGATCGCGCCGACGAAGATCTACGACTCGTTCCCGACGATCTCCCCCGACGAGGCGGCCGACCTCGTGTGCGAGGCGATCCGCGCCAAGCCGAAGGAGATCAACACGCGGCTGGGGACCTTCGGCCAGGTCGCGCACGCGCTCGCGCCCAAGGCGGTCGACCAGATCCTCCACATGGCCTACCGCGTCTTCCCGGACTCCTCGTCGGCGAAGGGGCAGAAGGACGGCAACGAGCGGGCGTCGGGCGAGATGGTCGCGCTCGCGCACCTCATGCGCGGGGTGCACTGGTAACGGCCGGCCGCAGCTCGACGGCGCCGCCCGGGAAGCGCAGGCGGGCGGCCTCGGCGTCGCGCCAGACCACGACGACCGCGACGCCGTGGCCCGGGCCGAGCGCGGCGCGCTTGGCCTGGACGGCGGCGCCCGGGCCGGCCGACTCGCGGTCGAACGTGACGATGGCGCGCATGGGCTCGCCGCCGTCATCGAGCAGCGCGAGGTCGCCGGCGGCGATCGTCTCCGGGCGGTCGCCGCGGTTGACGAGCGTCAGGCGCACGGCGCGGTGGCCGGGCAGCGTGTGGGGCGCGAGGACGCCCGGGTCGCCCAGCACCGCGAACATCGCCCCGCCGGCCATGGGCCGCAGGCTACTCCTCGGGAGCCGCTCGTGCACCGGATTCCGGGTGACGGAATAATCCGTTCATGGACGCGCACCGCGACTGGCGGCTCGACGGGGTGCGGGTGGTCCGCGCCGGCGAGCTCGACCCGAACACGCCGCAGACGCCGGGGATGAACCGGGCCGCGGCGATCGACGCCGCCCGCGCCGGCGCGGAGAAGCTGTGGGCCGGCACGGTGGTCATCCATCCGGACGCGCGGACGGGCGCCCACCACCACGGCGGCGTGGAGAGCGTGATCTACGTCGTCAGCGGCCGCGCGCGGATGCGCTGGGGCGAGCGCCTGGAGTACGTCGCGGAGGCCGGCCCGGGGGACTTCATCTTCGTGCCGCCGTACGTGCCGCACCAGGAGATCAACGGCAGCCCCGACGCCCCGTTGTCCTGCGTGATCGTCCGCAGCGGCCAGGAGCCGGTCGTCGTGAACCTCGACCTGCCCGACGTCGAGCCGAACCCCGAAGAAGTGCACTGGGTCGACGACATCCACCGCGCGCCGTGAGCCCGCTCCCCGCCCTCGGCGAGCCGATCGTCGGCGCCCCGCTGGCCGGCGGCCCGTCGACGGTCGCGCTGGCCGCGGCGGTGTCGGAGGCGGGCGGGCTCGGCTTCCTGGCCGCGGGGTACCGGACGCCGGAGGCGGTCGCCGAGGACGTGGCCGCGCTGCGGGCGCGGACGGCGCGGCCGTTCGGCGTCAACGTGTTCGCGCCGCCCGGACCGCCCGCGGACGCCGCCGCCGTCGCCGCCTACGCCGCGACGATCGAGGGCGGCCCGCTCGGAGAGCCGCGCCACGACGACGACGGCTACGCCGCCAAGCTCGACGTGCTGGAGCGCGAGGCGGTCCCGGTCGTCTCGTTCACCTTCGGCTGCCCGCAGGCCGCCACGGTCGGCCGGCTGCGGCGGGTCGGCTCGAGCGTGTGGGTGACCGTCACGACGCCGGCCGAAGCGCTGATGGCGCTCGCCGCCGGCGCGGACGCGCTGGTCGTCCAGGGCGTCGAGGCGGGCGGCCACCGGGGGACGTTCGACGACGACGGCCGCGGCGACCTCGGCCTGCTCGCGCTGCTGCAGCTGGTCCGGGCGCGGGCCGGGGACACCCCGCTGATCGCCTCCGGCGGCATCGCCACCGGCCAGGCGGTCGCGGCGGTGCTGGCCGCCGGGGCGTCGGCCGCCCAGATCGGCACCGCCTTCCTGCGCTGCCCGGAGGCGGGGACCGTCCCGGCGCACCGCGCCGCCCTGGCCGACCGCGACGCGCCGACCGCGCTGACCCGCGCGTTCACGGGGCGCGAGGCGCGCGGGATCGAGAACCCGTTCATGCGCGCCCACCCGGACGCGCCGCGCGCGTATCCCGACGTGCACCACGTCACCGCGCCGCTGCGCAAGGCGGCCCGCGAGCGCGGCGACGGGGACACGATCAACCTCTGGGCGGGCCAGGCGTTCGCCCTGAGCGAGGACGGCGTGCCGGCCGGGGAGCTGGTGGCGCGCCTGGGGCGCGAGGCGCGCGCCGCGCTGGCCGCCGCCGCGGCGGCCTGGTGAGCGACGCGTCGGGGCCGCCGGCGGCGCGGGCGCGGCGGGTCCTCGTCCTGGCCATCGGCCTGGGCACGCTGCTCAACCCGCTCAACTCCTCGCTGATCGCCGTGGCGCTGCACGACATGCAGCGCGACTTCCGCGCCGGCTTCGACGACGTCTCCTGGCTCGTCTCCGCCTACTACCTCGGCAGCGCGATCGGCCAGCCCGTGATGGGGCGGCTCGGCGACCTGCACGGGCGCCGGCGCGTCTTCGTCGCCGGGATGCTGACCGTGGCCGCGGCGTGCGTGGCCGCGCCGTTCGCCCCCGGGCTCGGCAGCCTCATCGCCATCCGGGTGGTGCAGGCCGTCGGCGGTGCGGCGCTCTTCCCGACCGGCATCGGCATGCTGCGCGACGCGGCGGGCAGCGGGGCGACGCGCTCGCTCGGCGCGATCTCGATCTTCGCGTCGGTGTCGGCCGGGATCGGCCCGACGCTCGGCGCCTACCTGGTCGGCTGGCAGGGGTGGCCGACGATCTTCCTGGCCAACCTGCCGGTGATCGCCGTCGCGCTCGTGCTGGCGGTGCGGGTGCTGCCCGCGGGCGGCGGCACGGCGAAGCGCGGGACGACGACGCTCGCCGCGCTCGACCTGGGCGGCGTGGCCGCCTTCGCGCTCGCCGTGTTCGCCGCGCTGTGGTTCCTGCTCTCGCTCGAGCACCGTCCCGCGTGGTGGGCGCCGCCCGTCGCGCTCGCCGCCGGCGCCGCCTTCCTGCGCATCGAGCGGCGCGCCGCCCAGCCGTTCATCGACCTGCGCATGCTCGCCGCGACACCGACGCTGCTGGTGGTCTACGCCCAGTTCGCCGCCGTCAACGTGGTCTTCTACTCGATCTTCTTCGGGATCCCGAGCTTCCTGCAGGCGGGCCTGAGCTTCTCGGTCGAGAAGACCGGGCTCGTGATGCTGGTCGTGGCCGGACTCGGGATCGTCACCACGCCGATCGCCGCCCGGATGGTCGACCGGGTCGGCCTGCGGGTGCCGCTGCTGATCGGCGGGACGTTCATGACCGCCGGCTCGCTGCTGCTGCTGACGATCGGAGCCGGGACGTCGGTCCCGTGGCTCGTCGGCGTGCTCGCGGTCTTCGGCGTCAGCACCGGCTTCAACTCGTTCGTCCTGCAGGCCACGATGTACCGGACCGCGCCGGCCGAGCAGATCGGCACGGCCTCCGGGCTGTTCATGACCGCGCGCTACCTCGGCACGATCGGCTCGGCCAGCCTGCTCGGCGTCGCGTTCGGGCGCACGATCGGCGTGACACAGCTGCACGCCGCGGCGGTCGTGCTGGCCGTCGTCTCGGCCGGGATCCTCCTGTCGACGGTGCGCGCGCGGACCTTCGCCACGGCGTAGGGGTCAGACCCCTTGCTTCAGAATCGATAGGAAGGGGTCTGACCCCTTGCTTCACAAACGATAGGAAGGGGACTGCCCCTCAGAGGCCGGTGAGCGGATCGACCACGGCGCCGCGCAGCCGCATCTCGAAGTGCAGGTGCGGGCCGGTCGTGTGGCCGGTGGCCCCGACCGTGCCGACGCGGTCGCCGGCCACCACGCACTGGCCGGGCCGCACGGCGATCGTCGACAGGTGCGCGTACCAGGTGGTCATCCCCAGCCGGTGGCGGATGACGACGAGGTTGCCGTAGCCGCCGGCGTCCCAGCCCGCGCTGGCCACGCAGCCGCGGCCCGCCGCGGCCACCCGCGTCCCCGCCGCGACGGGGTAGTCGAGCCCGGAGTGCAGTCCGACGCCGCGCGGGCCGAAGCGGTCGCCGACCGGTCCGCCGACCGGTGCCAGGAAGCGCAGGACCGAGCGCGGGACCCGACGGCGCAGCGCGCGCAGCGTGCCCGGGCCGGCGACCCCGTCGACCGCCAGGCCGGCCCACCGCTGGAAGCGGCGCAGCGCCCGCGCGCTGCGTGGTCCGAAGCCGCCGTCGATCGGCCCGGACGGGAACCCGTGCTCGGCGAGTGAGAACTGCAGGGCGGAGACGTCCCAGCCGCGCATCCCGGTCCGGATCGGCCGCGTGCCGATCCCCGGCCGGCCGCGCCGCCCGAGCGCGCGCCGCGTGCGCGGGCCGGCGACCGCGTCCACGCCGATCCCCTCGCGCATCTGAAACCGGGCGATCGCCCGGCGCGTGCCCGGCCCGCGGATCCCGTCGATCGAGCCGGCGTAGAGACCCTCGGCCTTCAGCGCCACCTGCAGCGCGGCGACGGACGGGCGCCCGTGCGAGGCGGACGCGGCCGCGGGCACCGACAGCAGCAGCGCGGCGGCGGCGAGCATGGCGGGGGCGGCGGTCCGCACGGCGGTCACGAATCCCGCCTTTCGCCCGCCGCGGGCCGCCTCCTCCCTGCCGTGGCGCGCTTAGGCGGGTTGCACGGCCTCTGCCGCGCGCGCCGCGTGGCGCTCCATCATCTCCGCCTGCACCGCGCGCGGCTGCGAGCCGCGTTCCCGGCGCGCCCAGCCGCCGTCCTCGGCAAGCTCCCAGGCGTTCGAGTCGTCGGCGAAGCAGCGCTCCAGCGTGTCGAGCAGCTCGCCGCGGAGATCCTCGTCGACGACCGGCGCGACCAGCTCGACGCGGGTGTCGAGGTTGCGGGGCATCAGGTCGGCCGAGCCGATGTAGACCGTGCAGTCGTCCTCGCGCTCGAAGGCGAAGATCCGCGAGTGCTCGAGGAAGCGCCCGACGATCGAGACGACGCGGATGTTCTCCGACACCCCGGGCACGCCCGGCCGCAGGCAGCAGATCCCGCGGATGTTGAGATCGACGCGCACCCCGGCCTGCGAGGCGCGGTAGAGCGCGCGGATGCAGCGCCCGTCGACCAGCGAGTTCATCTTCAGGGCGATCCGCGCGTCGCGACCCTCCCGGTGTGCCTCGATCGTGCGGTCGATCTCGGCGATGATCCCCTCGCGCAGGTGGTTCGGGGCCATCAGCACGCGCCGGTAGCGCCGCGGCCGCCCGAAGCCGGTGAGGAAGTTGAACATGTCGGCGACGTCCTCGCCGATCAGCTCGTCGCAGGTCAGCAGGCCGAAGTCGGTGTACAGCCGCGCCGTCTTGGAGTGGTAGTTGCCCGTCCCGATGTGGACGTAGTGGCGGACGCCGTCGCCCTCGCGGCGCACGATCAGCACGCACTTGGCGTGTGTCTTGAGCGCCGGGTGGCCGTAGACGACGTGGACGCCGCCCTGCTCCAGCGCCCGCGCCCACTGGATGTTGGCCCGCTCGTCGAAGCGCGCCTTGAGCTCGACGAGGCAGACCGCCTGCTTGCCGCGCTCCGAAGCCCGGATGAGCGCGGGGACGAGCGGCGAGTCGTCGCTCGTGCGGTACACGGTCTGCTTGATGGCCAGCACGTCGGGGTCCTCGACCGCCTGCTCGACGAGCCGCTCGACCGAGCTGGAGAACGAGTCGTACGGGTGGTGGACGAGGATGTCCCCACGCCGCATCTCGGCCATCACGTCGGCCGGCTCGTCCTCGTCGGCCGGGTGCAGCCGCGGCTGGGTGACCGGCGACCACGGCCGGTCGCGCAGCGCCGCGTGGCCGGGGACCTTGAGGATGCCCATCAGATCGTCGAGGTCGAGCAGCCCGTCGACCACGAAGACGTCCTCGGGCTCGGCGCGGAGCGCCTCGACGAGCCCCTCGCGCATCCGCGCGCTCATCCCCGCGTCGACCTCGAGGCGGACCACCTCGCCGAAGCGCCGGCGCCGCAGCTCGTCGTCGACCGCGCGCAGGAGGTCGTCGGCCTCGTCGGAGACGGCGAGGTCGGCGTCGCGCGTGACCCGGAACATCGCGTAGTCGCGGATCTCCATCCCCGGGAACAGCTGGTCGAGGTGGCGGGCGATCAGCTCCTCCAGCGGGACGAACGTGCAGCCGCCGTCGCCGACCGACATGAACCGGGTCAGCATCTCCTTCGGCACCTTGACGCGCGCGAACGTCTCCTGTCCGGAGGCCGGATCGTGCACGTTGACCCCGAGCGAGAGCGACAGGTTGGAGATGTAGGGGAACGGCCGCCCGTGACCGACGGCCAGCGGCGTCAGCACCGGGAAGATCTGGCGGCGGAAGCGATCGGCGAGCTGCTGGCGCTCGGTCTCGTCGAGGTCGTCCATCGACGCGATCCGGATGCCCTGCTGGGCCAGCCGCGGGCGCAGCTCGCCCTCCACGCAGCCCGTCAGGCGCTCGCCGAGCTCACGGACCTTCGCGCGGACGGCGTCGAGCGCCTCCTGCGGCGAGCGGCCGTCCTGGCCGCGCCGGTCCAGGCCCGCGTCGACCTGGTCGTGCAGGCCGGCCACGCGGACCATGAAGAACTCGTCGAGGTTGGAGGCGTAGATCGCCGCGAACTTGACGCGCTCCAGCAGCGGCACGCGCTCGTCTTCGGCCAGCTCGAGGACGCGCGCGTTGAAGTCGAGCCAGGAGAGCTCGCGGTTGAAGTAGAGCTCCGGATCTTCGAGATCCGGCGCAGCGACGACTGGCGCGACGTCGGTCACGATGTCGCGACGGTAGCGGCGCTGCCGTCCGCCGCGGGTGAACGTTCGGTTACCGCGTACTCCAGGCGGGCGCGGAAGCCCTTGCGCTCGAGGTCGGTCCACAGGTCCAGGAACCGGCCGAAGAGGAGATCGCGGCGGGCTTGGAGGTGGACGGCCAGCGCGGCGAGGCCGGCGTAGTCGCCGCGGTGCGGCGCGCCGGCCACCAGGGCGGGGTCGAGGTCCTCGGCGCCCGCCGGGACGGTCGCGCCGAGCGCCCGCACGTCGGCCGCCTCCAGGCGCGTCATGAACTCGGCCACCTCCGGCAGCTGCACGTCGCAGTCGTGGATCTCGCCGAGGACGTCCTGGACCTCCTTGGCCACCTTGACCGCGGTCTCGGCGTAGGGGCCGAAGCACGGCCCGGTGATCTCCAGCACGTAGCGCAGCCGCTTGGCGGCGATGCGCATGTCGTGCAGCGCCTCGACCTCCCGCGGGTCGGCGGCGCGCGGCATGAACGCGCACAGCTCGTCGAGGCGGGTGCGGACGATGCGCGCGGCGTTCTCGGCCAGCGCGCCGGCGGGATCGAGGCCCTTGACCTTGCGGGCCTTCACGCCGCGCCGTCCCCGGGCGGCAGCTCGGCGATCGGCGCCGGGCGGTCGCCCTCCTCGGGCGGCGCGGCCGTGTCGGCGAGCGCCCGCAGGCGCCCGGCCAGGTCGGTCTGCTCGATCCGCTGCAGCTCGGCGGCCAGCGCGACGTTGCCGGCGGCCTGGCGCTCGCGGATGTGGGCGGCGAACGTCTCGACGCCGGGGCGCTGCTCGCGCGCGACGGCGCCGGCGAAGGCGGTCATGGCGGCGATGTGGACGTCGGGGTCGCGACGCTCGCCGAGCGCGTCGGCGAGCCGCTTGACGTCGCGCAGGACGTCGGAGTGCGCGGCCTTGTCGAAGCACGGCGCGAAGACCTCGAGCACGGCGCGCAGGCGCCGCGAGGTCACGCGCATCGCGTGCACGCGCTCGATGTCGCCGGTGTCGAGCACGCCGTCGGCCTGCTCGAAGAGCTCCCGCGCCCGGACCCGCACGCTCCGCGCCCCGGCGGCCGCGTAGGGCTCGAACGGGTCGACGGGGATGTCGGCGGCCTTGGCCATCGGTTGATCTAAGAGCCTACCCCCGCCAGCTCCAGGCACACCCCCTCTCGCAGTCCGCCGCGGCCGATCTGCAGCGGGACGCCGAGGCACCGCGAGACGGCGTCGAGGATGAGGATCCCCGCGGGCAGCAGGCGGACGCGCTGGGGATCGAGGTCGAAGCGGCGGGCCACCTCGTCGGCGCCGTCGAGCGAGAGCACGCGGATCGCGCGCTGGAGGGTCTCGGGCTCGAGCACGGCGCCGGCCAGCCGGCGCAGCGAGGTCGCGCTGCCGCCGACGGCCACCGCTCGCTCCGGCGGCGGCACCTCCAGGCCCTCGAAGACGCCGGCGGCGTGCTCGGACACCGCGTGCAGCTCCGCGGCCGCCGGCGGGTCGGAGCGCAGGTAGGCGTCGGCCAGGTACCCCGAGCCGACCTTGAAGGAGGCGGCCCAGCTGACGCCGCCGGCCACCGTCCCGACCGCGATCTCCGACGAGCCGCCGCCGACGTCGACCACGGCGACCCGGCCCTCGAGCGGGTGCCCGAGCGTCCGCGTCGCCCCCACGAAGGCCAGCCGCGCCTCCTCCTCGCCGCCCAGCACGTCGACCGGCACCCCGGCGCGGGCCTCGATCGCCGCGCACAGCGCGGGGCCGTTGAGGGCGGCGCGGATCGCCGCGGTGGCGACCACGCGCGTCGCCCGGACCCCCAGCGCCTGCGCCAGCGCGGCCTGCTCGGCCACCGTGGCGGCGACCTCGTCGACCTTCGCGGCCGAGATCGTCCCGGTGGCCCGCAGGTCGCGGCCGATGCGCGTGAACGCGCGGCGCTCGAGGACGGAGGAGAGCCGCCCGGCCGCCGCCTCGGCGACGAGCAGGCGCGTGGTGTTCGAGCCGATGTCGACGCACGCGCACAGCACTCGACAGGCAGGTTGCCATGATGGACGCGATGACGAGCGGCGGGCCGGCGATCGAGGTGCGAGACCTGCGCAAGAGCTACGGCGGCGTGGAGGCCGTGCGCGGGCTCGACTTCACCGTCGCGCGCGGCGAGGTCTTCGGTCTGCTCGGACCCAACGGGGCCGGCAAGACGACCACCGTGGAGATCCTCGAGGGCTACCGCGACCGCTCGGCCGGCGAGGTCCGCGTGCTCGGGCTCGACCCGGCCCACCGGTCGCGCGCCCTGCGCGAGCGGATCGGGATCGTCCTGCAGTCCTCGGGCATGTACCGCCACCTGACGGTCCGCGAGGCCGTGGCGCACTGGGCGACGCTCTACCCCGCGCCGCGGGACGTCGACGAGGTCGTGGCGCTGGCCGGCCTGACCGGGAAGGCGGGCGCGCGCATCCGGACGCTGTCGGGCGGCCAGGGCCGGCGGCTCGACCTCGCGCTCGCGCTGGTCGGCGACCCCGAGCTGATCTTCCTCGACGAGCCGACCACCGGCTTCGACCCGGCCGCGCGGCGCGCCGCGTGGGACACCATCCGGTCGCTGCGCGACCTCGGCAAGACGGTCCTGCTGACCACCCACTACCTCGACGAGGCGCAGGCGCTGGCCGACCGCGTGGCGATCGTCAAGGACGGGCGCATCCTCGCCGAGGGCGCGCCGTCGTCGCTCGGCGCGGGCGAGGGCGGGCGCTACCGGGTCAGCTGGCGCGACGCGGGCGGGGCCATGCAGGAGCGGGTGACCGAGGACCCGACGCCGCTGCTGCACTCGCTGACCGCCGAGGCGCTGGCGCGGGGCGAGCGCGTCGAGGACCTGTCGGTGACGCGGCCGAGCCTGGAGGACGTCTACCTCGAGCTCACGTCCGATCCGGATGCGGTGATCGAGGAGGTGGTCGCTTGAGCGCCGGGGTCGCCGTGTGGCGCCAGTACCGGCTCGAGCGCCGGATGTTCTGGCGCAACCCGAGCGCGGCGTTCTTCAACTTCCTGCTGCCGCTGCTCTTCCTCGCGCTGTTCGGCGCCGTCTTCGCCGACGACCAGGGGACGCTCGACGTGATCGTGCCCGGGATCGCCGGCATGAGCGTGATGTCGACGACCTTCTCGGCGCTGGCCATGAACCTGACGTTCCTGCGCGAGCAGGGCGTGCTCAAGCGGGTCCGGGGCACGCCGCTCTCCCCCGCCGCCTACCTCGGCGGCATCGCCGGCAACGCGGTCACGAACACGTTCATCCAGATCGCGATCATCACCGTCGCCGGGAAGCTGTTCTTCGGCGTCGACTGGCCGCGCGACTGGCCGGCGCTGATCGTGTTCGTCGCGCTGGGCGTGGCCTGCTTCGCGCTGCTCGGCGTGGCCTTCTCGCACTTCATCCCGAACTTCGACTCGGCGCCCGCGTACGTCAACGCGGTGTTCCTGCCGGTGATCTTCATCTCGGGCGTCTTCTACGACTCCGACAAGACGCCCGCCGTCCTGCGCGACCTCGCCGAGGCGCTGCCGCTCAAGCACGTGATCGACGGCCTCTCGGGGGCGATGGTGACGGGCGCCGGGCTGGGCTCGCACGGCGTCGCGCTGCTGGTGATCGCCGGGTGGACCGCGGTCGGCGGGCTGCTGGCCGTGCGCGGGTTCTCGTGGGAGGCGCGGCGCAGCTAGCCGCGAGCGGCGGCGAGGCGGCGGACGCCCTCGGCGAGGCGGTCCGGGGGCGCGCCGGCGAAGGAGAGGCGCAGGTGCGGGCCCGTGGCCTCGGCGGGGAAGAACCAGCGCCCCGCGGAGACGACCACGCCCGCCCGGGCGGCGCGCGCGGCGGTGTCGATGTCGTCCTCGTGCGGGTCGAGCGCGACCCACAGGTGGAAGCCGCCGCGGGGCAGCGCGGCGAGGCGGCCGGGGCCGAGCTCGCGGTCGACCGTCGCGGCGAGGGCGTCGCGGCGCTCGCGCAGCGTCGCCCGCAGAGTTCGCAGGTGGCGCGCCCAGGCCGGCGCGGCGACCAGCTCGACGGCGGCCTCCTGCAGCGGGCCGGCGACCAGCAGGTCGTCGACGATGCGGGCGGCGCGGATCCGCGCCGCGGCGGGGCCGCGGGCGAGGACCGCGGCGACCCGCATCCCCGGCGACGCTGACTTGGTGAGCGAGCGGACGGAGACGACGTGCCCGTGGCGGTCGTCGTGCCAGAGCGGCGGCGGGGTCGGCGCCCCGTCGAGCGCGAGCTCGTGGAAGGGGATGTCCTCGACGATGAACGCGCCGGCGTCGGCGGCGGCGGCGAGGACGTCGGCGCGGCGGTCCGCCGCGAGCGTCGTGCCGTGCGGGTTGGCGAACGTCGGCTGGAGGTAGGCGACGCGGGCGCCGGAGCGCCGCAACGCGTCGGCCAGCAGCTCGGGGCGCACGCCGCCGGCGTCGCTGGGGACCGGCACCGGGCGCAGCCCGGCGGCGCGGGCGAGCACGAGCATCCCGGAGTACGTCGGGCTCTCCACGACCACCGGCGCGCCCGGCGGCGCGAGCGCGCGCAGGCAGGCGTTGAGCGCCGACTGGCCGCCCGGGCAGATGAGGACGTCGGCGGCCTCGGCGCCGCCCCCCACCTCGGCGGCGAAGTGCTCGCGCAGCGCCGGGACGCCCTCGAGCGGGACGCGCCCCCAGACGTCCGGCCGCCGGGCCGCGCGGGCCAGCGCCTGGCCGAGCGCGCCGCGCGGCTGCAGGTCGGCCGGCAGGTAGCCCGTCGACAGGAGGACGTCGCCGGGCGGCGGCAGGCGACGGAGATCCTCGAGCGGGCCGACGCCCGCGTACGGGCTGGAGCCCAGCGCGACCGACTGCCAGCCCAGGTCGGCGGGCGCCGCCGGCGCGGCGGGGGCCGCCGGCCCCTCGGCGACGAACGTGCCGCGCCCCGGCCGCGCCTCGACCACGCCGCGCGCCACGAGCGCTCCGACCGCCTGCTGCACCGTTCCCGGCCCGACGCGGTGGCGGGCCATCAGCTCGCGCACCGACGGCAGCCGCTCTCCCGGCCGCGCGGCGGCGACGACGCGCTCCAGGTCGGCGATGACGGCGGCGCCTGTGTTACCGTTGGGCATGAGCAGTCCCAGTAACGCTACTGGAGCGGTGGCGGTAACGGCAACCCCGCCGACGTCGCGGCTCGCCGGCGGCGTGATCCTCGGCCTGCTGGGCATCCTCGGGTTCTCGTTCTCGTTCCCGGCCACCAAGCTGGCCAACGCCGGCCTCGACGCGTGGCTGGTCGCCTTCGGCCGAGCGGCGGTGGCGGCCGCGCTCGCCGTCGTCTACCTGCGGCTGTTCCCCGGGCCGCGCCCGAGCCGCCCGCAGTGGGCGCGCCTGGCGATCGTCGCGGCGGGCGCCGTCATCGGCTTCCCCGTGCTGTCCGGCCTCGCCCTGGTCACGGCCGGCTCGGCGCACGGCGCCGTCGTGATCGCGCTGCTGCCCGCCGCGACGGCGCTGGCGGCGGTCGCCCGTGCCGGCGAGCGGCCGGGCCTCGCGTTCTGGGCGGCGGCCACCGCGGGGATGGCCGTCGTCGTGGTGTTCTCGGTGACGCAGTCGCGCGGCGGGCTCGCCGCGTCGGATCTCCTGCTGCTCGCCGCCGTCGCCGCCGCCGCCTTCGGGTACGCGGAGGGCGGCGCGCTGGCGCGCGACCTCGGCGGCGCCCGCACGATCGCCTGGGCGCTCGTGCTCAGCGCGCCGCTCACCGTCCCCGTCACCGCCGTCCTCGCCGCCACCACGGGCCTCGACGCGTCGGCGAGCGCGTGGGCGGGCTTCGCCTACGTCGCCGCGGTCTCGATGTTCCTCGGCTTCGTGGCGTGGTACGCGGGCCTGGCCCGCGGGGGCGTCGCGAAGATCGGCCAGCTGCAGCTCGGCCAGCCGATCCTCACGCTGCTGTGGAGCGCCGCGGTGCTGGGAGAGCACGTCGGGCCCGGGACGCTGCTCGCCGCGGTCCTCGTGCTCGCCTGCGTGGTCGCCACGCAGCGCGCGCGATGATCCGCCCATGATCGCCTGCCTCTACGACGTCCACGGCAACCTGGCCGCCCTCGAGGCGGTCCTCGACGACGCGCGCGGCGCCGGCGCGGACGAATGGATCCTCGGCGGCGACTACGCGCTGTTCGGCGGCTGGCCGGCCGAGACCGTCGCGCGGCTGCGGACCCTCTCCCCCGCCCTGTGGATCCGCGGCAACGGCGAGCGCTGGACCGCGAGCCCGGGTGACGCTCCCGAGGACTCGGTCGTCCAGGGGGCCATCGCGGCCAGCCGCGAG
>DASVQH010000149.1:0-1675 GCA_036389195.1 Solirubrobacteraceae bacterium | reverse complement strand
CGCGGTCGTCGACTACAAGACGAACTGGCTGGCGGGCCCCGACGAGCCGCTGACGGCGTGGCACCACCGGCCGGGCGCGCTCGCCGCCGAGATGCGCGAGGCGCACTACGGCCTGCAGGCGCTGCTCTACGTCGCCGCGCTGCACCGCTACCTGCGCTGGCGGCTGCCCGGCTACGACGCCGAGCGCCACCTCGCCGGCGTGCTGTACCTCTTCCTCCGCGGCATGACCGGCCCGGCGACGCCCGTGGTCGACGGGTCCCCGTGCGGCGTCTTCGCGTGGCGCCCGCCCGGCGCGCTGGTCGAGGCGCTCAGCGCGACGCTCGACGGAGGCACGGGGTGAACGTCGCCGCGGTCGAGCCGGACCCGTTCGACGCCCGGCGCGCGCGGGCGGCCCGCGGCCTGCCGGCGGCGTTCAACGCGGCGGGCGTGCTGGCGGCGGCCGACGTCCACGTGGCGGTGCGGCTGTGCGAGCTGGCCGGCGAGGCCGACGAGGCGGTCGTGCTGGCCGCGGCGCTCGCCGTACGCGGCCCGCGCCTCGGCCACGTGCTGGTCGACCTGGCGACGATCGCGCGGACCGCGACGGTCGACCAGGAGGAGCCCGTCGACGTCGCGGCGCTGCCGTGGCCGGACCCGGCCCCCTGGGTCGAGCGGGTGCGCGCGAGCCCGCTGGTGGCGGCAGGCGACGACGCGCGCCCGCTGCGGCTCGCCGGCACGCGGCTCTACCTCGACCGCTACTGGCGCGAGGAGGCCGACGTGGCGGCCGCGCTGGAAGCGCTGGCCGGCGCGCCGCCCGCGTCCGTCGACGCCGCCGTCCTGCGCGACGGCCTGCGGCGGCTGTTCCCCGAGGGCGACGAGCGCCAGCGGCTCGCGGCGGCGACCGCCGTCCTGCGCCGGCTGGCCGTGGTGGCCGGCGGCCCGGGGACCGGCAAGACGACGACCGTCGCGCGCGTCGTGGCGCTGCTGGCCGAGCAGGCGGCAGCGGCCGGGGCGCCGGAGCCGTTGGTGGCGCTCGCCGCCCCGACGGCCAAGGCGGCGGCGCGCCTGGGCGAGGCCGTCCGCGACGCGGCACGCGAGCTGGACGCCGCGCCGCCCATCCGCGCGCAGCTCGAGCGCCTCGACGCCTCCACGCTGCACCGGCTGCTCGGCCGCCATCCCGGCAGCCACAGCCGCTTCCGGCACGACCGCGGGAACCGCCTCCCCCACGACGTGATCGTCGTCGACGAGACCTCGATGGTGCCGCTGACGCTGATGGCGCGGCTGCTGGAGGCGGCCCGCCGCGACGCGCGCCTCGTGCTCGTCGGCGATCCGGGCCAGCTGCGGTCGATCGAGGCCGGCGCCGTCCTCGGCGACATCGTCGGCCCGGCCGCCGACGGGCCGCTGATGGCGCCGGCGGCCCGCGAGCGGCTGGCCGACGTCATCGGCGCGCCGGTCCCGGCGGCCGACCCGCCGCCCGGCGCGGCGATCGCCGACGGGATCGTCGTCCTCGAGCGCGTCCACCGCTTCGGCCGCGGGATCGGCCGGGTCGCCGAGGCGATCCGGCTCGGCGACGGGGACGCCGTGGTGGCGGCGCTGCGCGAGGGCCCCGAGGGGGTCCGCTGGCTGGCGGCCGACGCCGGCGACCCCGCCGCCCAGGCCACGCTCGAGCCGGTCCGCGACGCGGCGGCGCACGCGGCGG
>DASVQH010000148.1:0-2083 GCA_036389195.1 Solirubrobacteraceae bacterium | reverse complement strand
CGCCGGCCTCGCGGGCGCGCTCGGCGGTGGCGTCGGCTCCGGGTGTTGCGCCGCCGTCGACGGCGACGATCACCTCGAGGCGGTCGCGCGGCCAGTCGAGCGCGAGCGCGTCGGCCACCTTGCCGGCGATCACCGCCTCCTCGGCGTGGGCGGCGACGATCAGCGACACGCGCGGAAGCGGCGACGGCGGCACCGGCGGAGCGGGCGGCCGCCGGCGCGCGCGCACGAGCGCCGCCAGGGCGAGCGCGTAGCCCGCCTGGGTCCACGCCAGCAGCGCGGCGGAGGTCCAGAACACGGGGCGGGCGACGCTCGGCACGGCGCCGCATGCTGACAGGCGGGCTCCCCGAATCTCGCGCGCAACCCTGGAGTTGCGTGTAGGCTCCGGCCATGCGACTCCTGATCCTCGGCGGCACCGTGTTCCTCGGCCGCTCCGTCGCCGAGACCGCGCTGGCCGCGGGCGCCGACGTCACCCTGTTCACCCGCGGCCGCACCCACCCCGGGGCGGTCCCGGGCGCGCACCGGCTGACCGGCGACCGGGCCGGCGACCTGGCCGCGCTGCGCGAAGGCGAGTGGGACCTCGTCGTCGACACGTCGGGCTTCGTGCCGCGCGACGTGCTGGCCGGCGCGCGCCTGCTGGAGGGCCGGGCGGCGCGCTACGTCTTCGTCTCCTCGGTCAACGCCTACCCCGGCTGGCCGGACGAGTCCGGGATCGACGAGGCCTCGCCGGTCCACGAATGCGCGCCGGACGCCGGGCCCGAGGACGGCGACTACGGGAAGCTGAAGGTCGGCTGCGAGCGGGCGGTCCTGTCGGTGTTCGGCCCGGAGAGGACCCTCGTGGCCCGCGCCGGGACGCTGGTCGGGCCGCACGAGAACGTCGGCCGGCTGCCCGCGTGGATCGAGCGGGCCGAGCGCGGCGGGCCGCTGCTCGCCCCGGCGCCGCCCGAACGGCCGGTGCAGCTGCTCGACGCGCGCGACCTCGCGGCCTGGATGCTCGAGCCCGATCGCACGGGGACGTTCAACGCGCTCGGCCCCGACGCCACGTTCGCCGAGCTCGTCGACGCCCTGGGCGCCGCCGACCGCGTGGTGTGGAAGACCGACGACGAGCTGACCGCGGCCGGCGTCGAGCCGTGGACCGGGTTGACCTTCTGGCTGCCCGAGGCGGACGGGCCGGGCGCCATGCGCGCGGACGGCCGCGCGGCGGCGATCCGGACGCGCCCGCTCGCCGAGACCGTCGCCGACACGCGGCGCTGGCTGCTCGAGGCGGGCGGCCGCGACGAGATGGCGGCCGCGCCGCCCGCGCGCGGCGGCGCGGAGATCCTCGACGACGCCTACTTCTTGAAGTAGACGCGCGAGTAGCCGTCCTCGACGCGCCGGTCGACCTCCCGGTAGCCGAGCCGCGGATAGAACGCGAGGCTCTCCGTCATGGCCGCGTTGGTGTAGACGCGGACCTCGGGCAGCCCGCGCTCGCGCGCGACGGCCTCGGCGTGGGCCATCAGCGCGCGGCCGAGGCCCGCGCCCTGGCGCGCCGGCTCGATCGCCAGGCACAGCACGTGCAGGCCGCCGGGCTCGGTGACGCAGACCACCAGCCCGTCGATCGCTCCCTCGCCGCCGACGAACGCGTCGCCGCGCGCGATGTGCGCGCCGTAGTCGTCGTCCATCGGGGCGGGGCGGCGGCCGATGCGCTCGACGTACGGCGCGAAGGCCCGCTCGACGAGGTCGGCGACGGCCGGAAGATCGGCGGGAACGGCCCGGCGGATGGACATCGCGGCCGAGGATGGCAGGATGGCGAGCGTGCCCCGCCCGTTCCAGCAGGTCGACGTGCTCGGCCAGGCGCCGTACGCCGGCGCGGGCGAGCTCTGAGCGAGCCCAGCGCGACGCAGGCGGCGGCGGGCCGGGTCGCGCGCACCTCGGCCGTGCGCGCCGCGGCCGAGCTGCTCGGCAAGCTCTCGTCGCTGGCTCTGCTGGCCCTGCTGGCCCGCCGCACCGGCGCCGCGGGCCTCGGCGTCTTCGTCTTCGCGATCGCCTGGGCGCAGGTCGCGGCGGTGCTGATCGGCCCCGGGCTCGACCGCCTGCTGCTGCGCCG
>DASVQH010000147.1:0-8662 GCA_036389195.1 Solirubrobacteraceae bacterium | reverse complement strand
GAGAAGCCCGGGACCACGCAGCGCCCGCCGAGGTCGACCGTGCCGCCGGGCACCTCCTCGTCGTCGTCGAGGGCGGCGATCCGCCCGTCGCGCACGGTCAGGCTCGCCGCGCGTGGGCGCGTCGGGTCGAGCGTGTGGATGGTGCCGCCGGTGAGGCGGATGTGCGGGCCTCCTCGTCTAGTCGCGCGCGCGGTCGCGGATCGCCGCGACCACGCCGTCGGGATCGTCCCAGAACGGCACGTGCCCCGCGCGCGGCAGCGTCGTGAACGTCGCCTGCGGCAGCTCGCGCTCGAAGAACGGCTGGTGGGCGCGCTGGCGCAGGACGCGGTCCTTCGCGCCCCACACGACGCTGACCGGGACGTCGATCCGGCCGGCGTCGTCGAGGTGGTCGCCGCGGCCGATCCGCTTCCAGAAGCGCCAGAAGACCGGCGTGTGCGCGAAGTCGCGGATGATCCGCGCGGCGTCGGCCGGGTGCACGCGGCGCCCGTCGACCATCTGGTCGCTCATGGCCTCGCGGCGGAAGCGCGGGTGGCGGGTCAGCTCGTTCAGCCACGGCTCGATGAGCCGCGCGCCGACGTGCTGGCGCGCGAAGGAGGTGCGGATGTAGCGCGACTCGGACGCCTCGTGCTCGGTCCGCGCGCCGCCGGGCGCGAACGCCGTGGCGGTCCGCGCGCGCCCGCGCTTGGCCAGCTCGAGCGTCATCCAGCCGCCGAGCGAGAAGCCCGCGATGTGCGCCTGGTCCCAGCCCACCTCGTCGAGCATCCGCTCGAGCGCGTCGACGAGCTCTGAGATGTCGTCGCCCTCGGGCGCGGGCGGCCCGCCGGTGTGGCCGGGCAGCGTGGCCGCCAGGACGTCGTAGTGCTCCGACAGCCGCGCCAGCGTCGGCCCCCAGATCGGCCAGGTCGCGGTGTAGCCGTGGATGAGGAACAGCGGCGGGCCCTGGCCGGCGCGGTAGTGGTCGGCGATCGCGCCGCTCATGCGACGTCGGCCTCGCGGACGAGCTCGCGTACCCCGGCGTCGCGGGCCATCGCCGCGTCGATCGCAGGGTTGACGATCCCCCGCAGCATCGAGAGCGCCGCCCAGCGGCGCGGCGCGATCGTGCGCGGCGCGCGGCGCTCGATGCCGCGCGCGAGCACCTCGCCGGCCGCGGCCGGGCTGATCTTCTTGCGCAGCGGGAGCGGGATGCGCTCCTCGAAGCGCTTGCCCAGCGGGTCGTCGGTCATCGACTGGCGCACCATGTCGGTGTCGACGAAGCCGAAGTAGGCGGTGCCGACGGAGACCCCGTGCGGCGCCAGCTCGACGCGCAGCGCGCGCCCGAGCTGCTCGACGCCGGCCTTCGAGACGGCGTAGGGGCTGACGAACGTCCCGTTGGTGAACGCGTAGATCGAGGAGACGAGCGTGAGGTGGCCGCGGCGGGCGACGACGTGCGGCAGGGCCGCGCGCACGGTCCGCCAGACGCCGAGCAGGTTGACGTCGACGACGCGCTCCCAGAGCTCGGTCTCGTAGACCCGCGTGGTCCGCCCGGTCGGCGCGATCCCGGCGTTGGCCACCGCGACGTCGAGGCCGCCGAAGCGGGCGACCGCCGCCTCGACGGCCGCGTCCAGGGACGCCGCGTCGGTGACGTCGCCGGCGAGCCCGAGGGCGCGCTCGCCGATGGCCGCCGCGGCGCGCTCGCTGTCGTCCCCGTCGAGGTCGAGCAGGGTGACGGAGGCCCCGCGGGCGTGGGCGGCGCGGGCCGTGGCCTCACCGATGCCGCGGGCCGCGCCGGTGATCAGCACCGACTTCCCGCGCAGGTCGTAGGCGTGCTCGCTCACGCTCATGCTGCCAGCTCGTAGGCGTCGGGGTCGAAGCGGCGCGTGATCCGGCGGTACGCGTAGGAGTAGCTGGGCCACAGGGTCGTGTTGCGCCCCGTGTCGTCGAGGTACCACGACTGGCACTGGCCCGCCGTCCACACGGTCCCGTCCATCGCCCGGTCCAGCGCGGCGTTGTAGCGCTCGACGGCGTCGGGCTTGACCTCGAAGCTGCGCGCGCCGCGCGCCTTGACCGTGCGCAGGCAGTCGAGGACGTACTCGAGCTGCGACTCGATCATGTAGACCATCGAGTTGTGACCGAGGCCGGTGTTCGGGCCGGTCATGATCACGAAGTTGGGGAAGCCCGGCACCGTCGTCCCCTTGTAGGCGCGCATGGTGGTCGCCCAGTGCTCGTCGAGCGTGCGGCCGTCCTTGCCGCGGATGCGCTTGGCGATCGGCTGCTTGGTGACCGAGAAGCCGGTGCCGAAGACGATCGTGTCGACCTCGCGCTCGGTGCCGTCCTGCGTGACGATCGAGCGCTCGCGGACCTCGGCGATCGGATCCGTCACCACCTCGACGTTGTCGTGCGTGAGCGAGGGGTAGTAGTCGTCGGAGATCAGGATCCGCTTGCAGCCCATGATGTAGCCGGGCAGCAGCTTGCGGCGCAGCTCGCGGTCGCCGACCTGGCGCTTCAGGTGCCAGCGGGCGACGCGGTCGGCGAGCTTCATCAGCCGCGGGCGGCGGAAGCCGACCACGCGGCTCTCCAGCAGCCAGTAGAGCGTCTCGCGAACCGCCTTGGGCATGCCCGGGATCCGCAGCAGGGTGTGCTCGGCCCGAGTGATCTGGTGGTCGAAGCGCGGGATGACCCACGGTGCGGTGCGCTGGAACAGGTGGAGCTTCCCCACCTCGGGCTGGATCGCCGGGACGAACTGGATCGCCGACGCGCCGGTGCCGATCACCGCGACCCGCTCGCCGGCGAGGTCGTGGTCGTGGTCCCACTTGGCGGAGTGGAAGCTCGTCCCGGTGAAGCGCTCGAGGCCGGGGATGTCCGGGTCGCGCGGCTCCGACAGCGCGCCGCCGGCGTTGACGAGGACGTCGGCGGTGAGCTCGCCGCGGCTCGTCCGGATCTCCCAGCGGCACTCGGCGTCGTTCCAGCGCGCCTCCTCGACGTCGTGGCCGAAGCGGATGTGCGGGCGGATCCCGTACTTGCGGGAGCAGCGCTTGAGGTACTCGAGGATCTCGTGCTGCGGCGCGAACCCGCGCGTCCAGTCCGGGTTGAGCTCGAAGGAGTAGGAGTAGACGTGCGACGGGACGTCGCAGCAGCACCCCGGGTAGTGGTTGGCCCGCCAGGTGCCGCCGACCTCGTCCGCGCGCTCGAGCACCGCGAAGTCGCCGCGGCCCTCGCGCTTGAGGTGGATCGCCATGCCGAGGCCGGCGAACCCCGCGCCGACGATCGCCACGCCGACGTGCGTTGCCTGACCTCCTCCTCCGTTGCTCGCCAAATCGCGCCCCCTGACTGGTATCGTCCCGTACCGGTTTGGTCCTTGACAGTACCGAACCCGGGGTTACCTTGCAAACCGTGAGTCCCAGCGCCTTCATCGCCAGCCTCCGGGGGGAGGCGGGCACGCTGCGCTCCGGACCACGGACGGCCTCGCCCGCGGTCGCGGAGGACTCCCAGCGCGCGCGGCTGATCGCCGGGATGGCCGAGGCGGCGGCCGAGAAGGGCTACACGGCGACGACGATCGCCGACGTGGTCGCGCGCGCCCAGGTCTCGCGGCGCACCTTCTACGAGCACTTCGCCGACAAGGACGCGTGCTTCCTCGCCGCCTACGACGCCTCGTCGGACCAGCTGATGGGGCTGATCGCCGGCGCGGTGAGCGACGACGCGCTGCCGTGGCAGGAGCGGGTCGCCGCCGGGGTGCGCGCCTACCTGGACACGCTGGCCGCGGAGCCCGAGCTGACGCGGCTGTTCCTGGTCGAGGTCCTCAGCGCAGGCCGGGCCGCTCTGGCGCGCCGGCGGGCCGTCCACCAGCGCTTCGCCCAGCTCGTCGTGCGCCTCGCCGAGAGCGGCGCGGCCGCGCTCCCGCCGGGTCACCGGCTCGATCCGGCGCTGGCGCTCGGGCTGATCGGCGCGGTCAACGAGCTGGTGCTCGACTCCGTCGACGAGGGGCGCATCGCCGAGCTCTCGGAACTGCGCGACACCGCGGTGACCATCGTCCGCGCGCTGCTGGCCCCGGATCCGGCGCGGCATGGATAAGAACGCCACCTCTCCCGCGCGGGTGGTCGTGATCTCGCTCTTCGCGCTGTCGTGCTTCTCGCTGCTGCTGTTCCTGTGGGTGTCCTTCGGCGGGCCGATCCCGTTGAAGGCCGAGGGCTACACGGTCAAGGCGTCGTTCCCGGACGCGGTCCAACTCGCCGAGCAGGCCGAGGTGCGCGTGGCCGGGGTCGCGGTGGGGCGGGTGGTGTCGAAGGAGCGCGATCCGGACGGAAACCGGACCCTCGCGACGCTGCGGATCGACCCGGAGTTCGCGCCGCTCAAGAGCGACGCGCGGGCGATGCTGCGCCAGAAGACGCTGCTGGGCGAGACCTACGTCGAGCTGACGACGGGCTCGCGCGCGGCCGCGTCGTTGCCGGAGGGCGCGCGGCTGGCCGACACGCGGGTCGAGCCGACGGTCGAGTTCGACGAGCTGCTGCGGATCTTCGACCCCGACACGCGCCGCGCGTTCCAGCTCTGGCAGCGGGAGCTGGCGCGGTCGTCCGCGGGGCGCGGTGCCGATCTCAACGCGGCGATCGGGTCGTTCCCGGAGTTCACGGGCTCGGCGTCGGATCTGCTGGAGGTGCTCGACCAGCGGCGCGTGGCGTTGCGGTCGCTGATCAAGGACACCGGGACGACGTTCGCGGCCATCTCGCGCGACGAGGGCCAGCTGCGCAACCTGATCACCTCGACGGGCACGGTGTTCCGGACGACGGCGTCCCAGCGCGAGAAGCTCGCCGAGACGTTCCGGATCTTCCCGACCTTCCTCGACGAGTCCAAGGCGACGCTGGCGCGGCTGCAGACGTTCGCGCGCCAGACCGACCCGCTGCTCGTCGAGCTCCGTCCGGCGCTGGAGGACCTGCAGCCGACGCTGGTCGACGTCCGGCGGTTGTCGCCATCGCTGCAGCGCTTCTTCGCGTCGCTGCCGCCGCTGGTCCGGGCCGGCCGCACCGGCCTGCCGGCGCTCTCACGCCTCCTGCGCGGCCTCTCCCCCGTGTTCGAGCAGACCGCGCCGTTCCTGGCCCAGCTCAACCCGATCTTCCAGCTGCTCGCGACGAACCAGTACAACGTCTCCGACTTCATCTCGATCGGCGGCAGCGCCACGGCGCTGAAGCTGTCTCCGTCGAACGGGTCCACCGGCCACGCGCTCCCGCAGCTCATCGTCGGCGGCTCGCAGTCGCTGGCCGCGCCGCGGCGCACCGAGGACAACCGCGGCACCACGTACCCGAAGCCCGGCGCGCTGGCCGATCCGCGGATCGGCTCTGAGCTCGCGCTGCCGAGCTGGGACTGCCGCCACCTCGGCGGGCCGCGGCCGCACAACGGCTCGACCCCCGCGTGCTACGAGCAGGGCCCGTGGGAGTACAAGGGCCTCTCGGAGCGGTTCCCGCGGGCGCGGGCGAACGACTACGGGAAGTAGGGCGCGCGGGGCGCCTGCGCGAAAAGCCTGTGCGGGCGTCGCCCCACCACGTGGCGGGCCCCTCCGCCGTGCGCCGCGGATCGGCGGGGCGCCCGGGTGGGGTGGCGGGCGGTGCGGTGCTCCGGCCCGGTCGCCTCTTCCGCGCCTTCCTTGTGCCGGTGAACGGCGGCTGGTGAAGGCGGCGGGATGGGCGGGCGCGGGGGCGCCTAACGTCACATCCGTGTGCCGCCGGCACGCCGATGTGACGTTGGTGGGGCTATGGACGTACAACGTCGCATCGGCGAGTTCGGCCCGCGCGGATGTGACGCTAGTAGTACTCGTCGTCCTCGATGCCGGAAGTCGGCGTGGCAGTCCCGCCGGGGCCGCTGCCCTCGGCGGGCGGGAGGCCCGGGTCGCCGCCGGGGGCGGTGGGGGCCAGCGTCGGGACGGAGCCGTCGGGGGCCCGGACGTCGACCTGCTGGTGCATCGTGACCGGGTGCAGGTAGCAGAACAGCTGGTAGCGGCCGGGGGCGCCGGCGGTCCAGGACCAGCGCTTGCCGCCCTTCAGCGTGGGCGATCCGACGGCGCGCGGGCCGTTGGCGATCGAGACCTTGTGCGGGACGCGGTCGGCGAAGACCCAGGTGAGCTTCGTCCCCGGCGGTACGGAGACGATCGGGCGGCTGAACGTCGCGCCGACCTTCGTGACGGCCTCGGGCACGCCGTCGGGGAAGAAGAAGCTGCGCCCGCGCGGCTGGCCGAGCGGGACGGGGCGGCCGTCGGCGTCGAGCTCGGTGAGCGGGACGACGACGTGGGGCGGATCGGCGCGCACGCCCGGCTTGGCGAGCGTGCTCGTCCGCGCGTCGGCCGGCAGGTCGGGGCACGCGGTCCGGCCGGGACGCCGGCCGTGGGCGACGTAGACGTGGTAGACGCCCATCACGCCCGGGTGCTGCCACTGGGCGTCGTAGAGCGCGGTGACGTCGAGCTTCTCGCCGCGGCGGATCGGGATGCCCGTGTGGGACTCGTACCAGCCGGTGTTGATCGGTCCCGGCTCGTGGAGCAGCGGCTGGACGCGGTAGGAGATGAAGTCCGGCCCGCCGTAGCTGGGGTCCGAGTTGAGCAGCCGGCGGTTGTCGCAGCGCGGCTGGGTGAGCTCGATGTCGTGGGCGCCGCCGTGGAGGTGGGCGCCGCCGGCGACGATCCGGCCGTCGGCCGGGACGGTCCAGGTGCTGGTCCGGCGGTCGACCGACCCGGGAGGGCCGCCGCCGGGGACGGAGTAGCTCGGCTCGTTGCGGCACGGGGTGACGCGGAGCCAGTACGGGGTCACGGGCTGCAGCCGGCGCCCGACCACCACGCGCATCCGGTACTGCACGTAGACGCGCTGCGGGCGCGCCTGGTGGCTCATCAGCATCGTCTGCATCTTCCAGCGGTCCCCGCGGCGGATCCGGTAGCCGTAGCCGCCGGGGAGATCGAGCGACTGGTTCTCCTCGCCCGTGCCGTAGAACGGCTCGCCGAACCGCGCGCCGCACTTGGCCTTGCGGTCGCCCGCGAAGCGCCCGCGGTTGATGAAGACGACGTGGTGGAGCATCACCTGCTGGATCGTCACGGCGCGCTTGCGGCCGTCGACCAGGCGGGCGTGCATGTGCGTGATGTAGCCGTTGACCTGCGGCGCCGGGACGATGACCTTCGGCCGCTCGGTGCCGAACGAGCCCATCTCGACCGGCCCGTAGCGCTTGACCACCGTGATGGTCCGCGCGCCGGCCGGCGCCGCCGACCCCAGCGCCACGAAGACCGCGAGGAGGGCGGTCAGCGTGGGGAGGCGAAGATGCACGGGCGGGAGGGTGACAGACGGTCCGGAGCGATCGAAGGCACGAACGGCCGGAAAATGGGAAGTGACCCGACGCTCCGCCTTGGAGTTCGGCGCGCCCGGGCTTACCCCTTCGCGCAGGTCAGGGAGAGGACCGCGTCGCCGGCGTCGCTGGACCCGCGGGTGGGACCCGCGTAGCGGTTCTCGCCGTCGTGGCGGCTGATCAGCGTCGTGGTCGCCGCGGTCAGGTCGCGCACGAAGACCCCGCGAGCGCCGTTGCACTTGGCGGGGGCGAGGTCGGGCGCGTCCGACGCGAACGCGACCCGGCGCCCGTCGGCCGAGAGCGACGGATGGACGCTGCGACCGGTCGCGGCGAGCCCGAGCTCGCCCTCGCGGCGGCTGGCCAGCATGGTCGCGCCGGTGCGCAGGTCGGCGACGTACACCTGCGACGTCCGCCCGCCCCCGAGGCGGACGGTGAAGGCGACGCGGCGGCCGGAGGCGGCGAGCGACGGCTCGGCGGCCGAGGCGCCGCCGGCGAAGCCCTGGGCGGGAAGCGGCGCGGCCGGGCGCCGGGCGCCGGACCGCAGATCCGCGATCTCGACGCGCGAGCCGCGCCCGCTCGCGGCCATCACCGTGTAGGCCACCCGCCGGCCGTCGCCCGAGACCGACGGCTCGAAGGCCTCGTCGCCTGGGGCGCTGAGCCGGCGGGTCGCGCCCGTCGCGAGGTCGCGGGCGTAGACGGCCGAGCGGTCCCCGGCCAGCGCGGAGAAGGCGAGCACGCGGCCGTCGCCCGAGAGCGCGGGCTCCTCGAGCCCGTCCGCTCCGGCCGGCGGCGCGACGCGCACGCCGGCCGGGCGCCGCAGGTCGCGCACGTAGAGGTCCAGCCGCCCGGCGCCGGCCTCCGAGGAGGAGTAGGCCACGAAGCGGCCGTCGCCCGAGATCGCCGGGTCGTAGGCGGAGCGGGGCACGGCGCGGGCCAGGCCGGCCTCGCGCGACGAGGCCAGGACCGTGGTCCCGCTCCGGACGTCGCGGACGAAGACCTGCATCTGCCCGTAGCGCTTGGCGAAGTTGAGGTTGCCGGCGGCCGCCTCGAAGGCGACGAAGCGCCCGTCGGCCGAGATCGACGGGTTGTAGGCCGACCGCGGCACGGGCGCGTGCAGGCCGGGCGGATCGGACACCGAGGCGGGCTCGGCCGCGCCGTCGGCCGCGGCGGCCAGCACCGCGATCTCCCCGCGGGTCTTGGCCTTGGCGAGCCCCGCCTCGTAGCCCTCGAAGGCGAGCGACGTGCCGTCGCCCGCCAGGGCGGGCGTGGTCGAGTAGTTGGACGCCGTGGCCTCGGACGGGCGCGGGATCTTCAACGGCGGCGGCCCGTTGTAGCGGCGCTGGCCGAGCCAGCGCGGCAGCTGGCGCAGCTGCCG
>DASVQH010000146.1:0-2587 GCA_036389195.1 Solirubrobacteraceae bacterium | reverse complement strand
TCGTCTTCGGCGATCCGATGCCGGGCGACGCGCTGGGCATCGTGCTCCAGGCGCTGGCCTTCACCATGGTCGTCGTCGCCGCGCTGCTGACCCCGCCGCCGGTCCGCGCCGCCGCCGCCAACGCGGCGTAGGCGACCGGCGCGGCGCTCCCGCGTCGCACCTACGATCGGTGCGATGCGCGTCATCCTGATCCTGGCCGCGGCTCTCCTGGCGGCGCCCGCCGCGAGCGCCGCGCCGCTGCCCGGCGCGACGTACGGCGGCGGGACGGTCCCCGCCACGCACCGCGGCGGCGGCGACACGCTGCTCGCCACCGCCGCCGTGGCGGCCGACGGGCGGCGCGTCAAGCTCGTGGCCAAGGCGGCGTTCGCCTGCGGGCGCCGCGCGCTCGGCGAGCAGCTGCTCTCCGTGCGCGGGCGGGTGGGCGACGACGGCCGCCTGGCGCTGCGGGCGGCGACGCGCAACTACCGCTACGTGTTCGCCGGCGGGCGCCCGCACGGCCGCGCGGCGGTGCGCCTGCGCTTCGACGGCCCGATGGCGAGCGGCACGATCCGGTTCACGACCCACCCGCGCGGGCGCCGCTGCTCGGTGCGGCTGCCGGTGCAGCTGCGCGCCGCCGCGGCGCCGGACCCCTCGCCGCCCGCCGCGCCCGCCGGCGACGGCTTCTACTACGGGTCCTCGGCCGCGCGGTTCCGCGGCGTCCGGACGCCGGTCGCCCTCCACGTCCGCCCCGACGCGACCGCGGTCGACCTGACGCTAATCGGCGCGCCGCTGGCCTGCCGCGGGGCGCGGACCCGGCCGTACACCGACTACCTCGATGACCTCGCGCCGCCGACCCGGATCCGGCCGGACGGCACGTTCTCGCGCCGCGAGCGCTTCGTCCTCGACCCGAAGGGCGATCGCCCCGTGACGGTCGTCCGCCTGCGCGGGCGCTTCACCGCCACCGGGGCGCGCGGGACCTACTCGGTCACCCAGCGCTCCGAGAAGCCCCGCCTGCGCTGCCGCACCCGGCGGATCGCCTGGACGGCGATCCGCTGAGCGCCGCGGGCATACAACGGCCGCCCGCCGGGCACGGACCGGCCATGCACCGGATTCCGATCCTCAGCGCGGCGCTCGCCCTCGCGCTCCCCGCCGCGGCCTCGGCGGCGCCGCTCCCGAGCACCACCTACGGAGGCGGCAGCCTTCCGTCGAGCTACCGCACCGGGGTGGACAGCGCGTCGATGGCGGTCAGCGTCGCGCCCGACGGCCAGTCGATGCGCGTCGTGGCCAACGCCGTCCTCGACTGCGGGAAGCACCGGCGGGCGCTTCAGGAGCTCGTCGCCGACGGGCGGCTCGGCGCCGACGGCCGCCTGACCTTCGACGCCCCGACGCACCGGTACGTCTACAACATCGCCGGCTCGCGGCCGCGCGGCACGGCGACCGTCGACCTCGGGTTCGAGCGCGGCGTCGCCTCGGGCACGCTGCGGGTGGTCACGACGCGCGCCGGCAGGCCGTGCGAGCGGACGCTGCGAGTCCAACTGCGCGCCGCGCCGCCCGACACCTCGCCGCTCGGCACGCCCGTGGCCGGCGCCGCCTACTTCGGCACCGGCTCGGTCGCCTACCACCGGGTCGCGGTGCCGGTCGAGCTGCGGGTCGGGAGCGGCGGCAAGCGGGTCGCCGTCACGGTGGTCGGCGCACCGCTGCGCTGCGACGGTCCGGACGTGAACCCCTACACGGACTACCTGGCCAACTACTCGCCGCCGATGAAGATCCGCTCGGGCGGGCGGTTCCGCAGCCGCGAGAGGTTCTCGACGCGCTTCAAGGGCGGCGGGGTCGACCGGACGAAGTTCCGGTTGTCCGGCCGCTTCACCGCGCAGGGCGCGCGCGGGAGCTACTCCGCAACCATGGTCGCCCGCACGCCGGGGCAGAAGCCGACGCGGTGCAAGACCGGCACGGTGCGGTGGGCGGCGGTGCGCTGAGGGCGGGCGGGCGGGCGGGCCGGCGGCGCGCCGCGGTTGCGGGGGCGCTGGGCTGAGGGACCTGGGCGCTCCGTTCCGGCGGCATCCAAGACGTGGGCGCGCGGAACTTCCGCTCTGAAGGGTGAGTAGCCGGCTGGCCGCCCCCACAACGTCACAAGCGTGAAGCGAAAAACGCCGGTTGTGACGTTCGACGTCCATGGCCCCGTCAACGTCACAAAGGGCGCTCTGGCCGCCGCGCGTGTGACGTTATGCGTCACCGCGACTCTCGCAAAGCCGTTTCCCCATCCCCGCGACCCCCCCCAAAGACGCGCGAAGAGAACCCTTCCCTATCAATGCCCGAAGTCCAGCCGCTACCGAGGCCTTACGCGCTCGCGTCCAGCAAGACCTGCGCGACCGCTTCGGGGTCGTCGTAGGTCGGCACGTGCCCGCAGCCGGGCAACGCGATCACGCGCGCGCCGGGCAGCGCGGCCTGCGCGCGCCGGCGCTGCCACGGGAGCAGGAGGGCGTCGAGCGCGCCCCACGCGATCGTCACGGGCGCGCCGCGGGGGTCGGCGCCGGAGTCGCGGCCGGTGATCGAGTGGCGGAGCGTCGGCCAGAAGCCGGGGCAGACGGCCAGGTTGCGCACCGAGCTC
>DASVQH010000145.1:0-5269 GCA_036389195.1 Solirubrobacteraceae bacterium | reverse complement strand
CCCGTGCGGCCACGCTGCCCAGCAGCGCGGCGACGACGAGGACCAGGCCGAACGCCAGCTCCCGCTGGCGGCTCGGCGCGAGCTCGCCGGTCAGCGGGAGCGCCCAGCGCAGGGTCGGGGTCCGTCGGTGCACGACCCCGTAATCGGGCGGTCGCCCCGCCGCTTGACCGCAACCGGGCGCGGTTGGGTTCCCGACCCCAGTCAGCGGCGCTCGGTCGGCGCCGCCGGCGGCTCGCCTTCCCAGGCGGGCGGCGGCTCCCCGAGCGGCCGCGCGGCCGTCTCGCCCGGCCGGCGCGGCTGGGCCCGCGCGCGGATCGGCGGGCCTTCCCATTCGAGGTCGGCCGCCGGGTTGGGCGGCTCGGGGCGACCCGCGGCCCGGACCCGGGCACCCGCGGCGACCAGCGCGGCGGCGGCCAGCAGCGCCCCGAAGATCCCCCACTGGATGCCGACGGTGGCGGCGCCGCCCGCGGCGTCGGGCTTGTCGAAGAGTCGCCACACCAGCAGCACGACCGCCCACGCGCCGGCCGCCGAGATGACCACGCCGTCGCCGCCGGGGAGGTGGAACGCGCGCTGCCGCGAGCGCGCCCACGCGAGGTAGAGGACGCCCGCCGCCACGAGCAGCACCGCCGCCTCGACGAACGAGAAGACGCCGAACGCGCTCACGTTCTGGTTGACGAACTCCGTGGAGCCGCGCGGGACGAAGCTCTTCGTGTACCAGGGCAGCAGCAGCGACGCCGCCAGCGCGGCCGCCGCCGCGGCGGCGAGCTTGAGCTCGCTCGGGAGGCCGCGCAGTTCGTCGAGCGCGGGGGACACGCGGGTCAGTCTATGGGGATGTCCTCGACCGGTCGCGGGGCCGCCGCGGTCGTGGCGGACGCCCCCGGCTCGAGCCGCTCGATCGTGTGGTCGATCAGCGCCCGCACCGCTTTCAGCAGCTCGCGCAGCGCGCCCGCGAACTGGTCGGCGAGCTCCGGCGGGACGGCGCCGCGGACCGCTTCGAGCAGCGTGAGGATCGCCTGCAGCGCCTCGACGGTCGTCCCCGGCCCGGGCTCCGGCGCCGGGCCGCCCGGCGGCGCGGACGCCCAGCCGCGCGCCGGCACGTCGGCGATCCGCCGGCGGGCGGCCTCCTCGGCGTCGCGGACCAGCCGCTCGGCGGCGCCGTGGGCGGCGTCGACCTGCGCGCGGATGGTCTCCAGCGCGTCGCGGGTGGTGGCGGAGGGCTCAGGCATGGGCGAAGCGCACCACCAGGGCGCCGTCGTCGAACGCGGCGGAGTCGGGACGCAGGGCGGCCATCGAGGAGGGAAGCATGATGGTCCGCTTCTGCCCGTCGACGCGCACGATCAGCTCAAGGCCGATCTTCTTGAGCGAGATGTCGCCCTTGCTGGCGAACGGCAGCTCCAGCCGCAGTCGCACGCCGCCGTCCTCATGCGTCAGCTCCTGGGAGACGCGGTCGTGCAGCCGCGCCGCCGCGTCGTGGCCCGCGAACAGCGCCTCGCCGAGGCGGTCGAGCATCGCCGGACCCACCACCTCCTGCTCGAAGTACGGCGCCCGCAGCACCGGCACCGGCGCGAAGCCCGACTCCACCAGCGCGAGCTGCTCGCGCTGGACCTCGCGCCAGGCCCCGAAGTAGGTGCCGTCGACCTCGTCGGGGAAGATCCGGTTGACCACGACCGCGTCGGTCAGGTAGCCGTAGAGGTTCAGGTAGGTGAACGTCCGCATCGACTCGGCGACGACCATCCGGTCGGGGTTCATCACCAGCCGCATCGACACCCGCTCGCCGTCGCGCAGGATGCGGTCCATGGCGACGAGGCTGGCGATCAGCCGCTGCACCTCGGCCATCACGCGCTCGTCGGGCAGCGAGACGTCGAGGAAGGCCCGCGCCAGCGGCCGGGCGGCGGCGAGCAGCTGGCTCTCGCGGCCGAACACCTTGTCGAGCCACCACTGCGCGACGTCGGGGAACGACAGCAGGCGCAGCGTCTCGCCGGTCGGCGCGCAGTCGACGATCACCGCGTCCCAGTCGCCGCTGTCGCGGTGGCGCTTGAGCTCCAGCAGCGCGAACAGCTCGTCGGCGCCGGGCGGGACCGTCAGCTCCTCGGCGGCGATCCGCTCGACGCCGCGCTCGACCAGCGCCGCCCCCATCCACTCCTGCACGGCCGACCAGTTGCGCTCCAGCTCGACGCCGGCCTCCACCTGCTGCGCCCACAGCCGGTCGGCGACCGCGACGGGGCGCGCGCCGGCCTCGGCGCCGAGCACGTCGGCCAGCGAGTGCGCCGGATCGGTGGAGAGGACGACCGTGCGCAGGCCCGCGGCGGCGCAGCGGCGCGCGGTCGCGGCCGCCACCGACGTCTTGCCGACGCCGCCCTTGCCGGTGTAGAGGATGATCCGCGGTCCGCCGGCCATGGCCCGGGCGGAGTCTACGGGCGCCGGCGCTTGCGCTTGGCCTTCTTCGGCTTGGGCTTGAGCACCTTCAGGCTGCCCGACGTGGTGCCGGCGTTGCCGGCGAGGTCGACCGCGGTGATGCTCACGGTGTAGGTCCCGGCGCGGCGCGGCACGTCCCACTCGACGTAGCGCGTGCCGTGGGGCGCCGAGCTGACCGTCCGCGACAGGACGAGCCGGCCGGCGCGGCGGACCTCGATCCCCACGCGCGACACCTTCGTGACGTCGTACTTCAGCCGGCCGACCTTGCCGCCGCGCAGGCGCCGCGAGCGCAGCCTAAGCACCGGATCCTCGGTCTCGTACGCCGTGAACGCCGCCTCGGCGTTGCAGTAGGGCTCGGCCTCCGTGCGCTCGCACAGCCCCCGCATGAAGTCGCGCACGAGCTGGTGGTAGGAGAGCGTCGACTCGTTGGCGACGCGGCCCAGCGAGTACAGCGACCAGTAGCCGGTGTCGTAGAGCGGCGTCTCGCGCCGCGCGACGACGTCGCCGGCGGCGAACAGCGCCTGCGCCCGCGGGTCGCCCGAGAGCTCGGCGAAGTCGTGCAGCCCGATCAGCGCCTGGGCGAACCCGTTGAGGACGCGCAGGTCGGGGTCGAACGAGTAGAGGAGGTAGTGGGGGCCGTCGGGCTCGTCGAGCCGCACGCCCTCGGGGGAGGGGCGCTCGAAGATGCCCAGCGCGCGCGAGGCGATCGGGTAGATCTCGGCCTCGCGGCCCAGCCGCCTGGCGGCGCGGCTGAGCGCCTGCATCCCCGTGGCCTGGGCCATGCCCGACGCCCACGGCGGCGCGCCCACGCCGAAGTCGAAGTAGTACTCCCAGGCGATGCCGCCGGCGCGCTCGGCGGGCAGCGCGAGCATCTCGTCGACCAGTCGGCTCACGGTCGCGTCGGAGATCCTCCTCGAGCGGGCGTAGTAGTTGAGCTTGCCGAACGTGCCCAGGACCTGGATCTGGATGCCCTCGCCCGCGTAGTACTGCCAGACGATCCGGGAGCCGTCGCGCTCGACGCGCTGGCCGCTGCTGAGCAGCGGGCCGGTGGTCCACCACTCGACGTTGGCGTCGAGCGTCAGCCACAACGCGTTCAGGCGCGAGGGCGTCAGCTGGCCCGAGGCGGCGATCGCGTCGAGGTTGGCCAGCACGCCGCCGAGCTCAAGCTCGCGCCGCCCGCTGAGGCCTTCCAGCTCCTCGCGCGCGCTCTCGTACTCGCCGCGCCGCTGGTCGTAGGTGGCCGGATCGATCTGGCCGCTGTCGCGCAGCGCGGTCAGCTCGCCGATCACCGTCCGCCCCGGGGCCTGGGCGCGGCGGGCGAGGGAGGCGGACGCGGCGCGACGCGGTGCGGGGCGGACCACGAAGTCCGCCGTGGCGGGCACGGCGCGGTCCACCACGGTCCGCGCGCGGCCGTCTGCGCCGAGCTTGACGACCTTCGCCGCGCCGGCCGCGGGGGCGGCTCCGAAGGCCAGCGCCAGCGCAACACAGACGCAACCGAGGGCGCCCGCGGCGATGGTACGCTCGCCGAACCGGCTCGCGCTCGCATGTTGCACCGTCGTGCGGCCTTTTCTCTCTGCTTGTCCGCTCATCTCGTAGGAGAACCCCTGACATGACCATTCGGTTGCGGTCCATCCTGTTCCTGCTCCTCGCAGCGCTCGCCGCCGTCGCGCTCGGGGCCTGCGGCGGCAGCGGCAAGGAGGCGACGGAGGACACCGACGTCAACACGCTGCTCAAGAACACGTTCAGCGGCGACAAGAAGGTCGAGTCCGGGCGCCTCGACCTCTCGCTGGCCATCGACGCCAAGGGCACCGGCGGCACCGACGGCCCGGTGAACGTCAAGCTCGGCGGGCCGTTCCAGTCGCAGGGCAAGCAGAAGCTGCCGAAGTTCAAGATGGACGCCTCGTTCTCCGGCGGGGACCAGAACATCAAGGCCGGCGTCACCTCGACCGGCGACCGCGGCTTCGTCAACTTCAACGGCACCGACTACGCGGTTACCGATCAGGTCTTCAAGCAGGTCCAGGCCGGCTACGAGCAGGCGCAGAAGGAGGCGGCGAAGGGCTCCAAGGACAAGCAGCCCTCACTGGCCACGCTGGGCATCGACCCGACCAAGTGGCTGACCGACGCCAAGAACGAGGGCGAGGCCAAGGTCGGCGACACCGACACGATCAAGATCACCGGCGGCGTCGACGTGCCCAAGCTGCTCGACGACATCGACACCGCGCTGGGCAAGGCCAACTCGCTGGGGCTGCAGAGCACCGGCCAGCAGGTCCCCGAGCGGCTGACGCCCGAGCAGCGCAAGCAGATCGAGGAGGGCGTCAAGGACCTCAAGGTCGAGATCTACACCGGCAAGGAGGACTCGACGCTGCGGCGGATGGTCGTCGACCTGGCCGTGGACGCCAAGTCGGCTTCCGGCGACGCGCAGTCCGGCACGCTGAAGCTCGACTTCTCGCTCACCGGCCTCAACGAGGACCAGGAGATCACCGCGCCGGCCAACGCCAAGCCGTTCGACGAGCTGCTCGGCCAGGTCGGCGGCCTCGGCGGCGGGCTGGGCGGATCGGGGACCGGCGGCGCGTCCGGCTCCTCGGGCTCGTCCGGCTCGGGCGCCCAGAACCAGAAGCAGCTCGAGGACTACACGAAGTGCATCACCGACGCCGGGTCCGACACGACCAAGGCGCAGGAGTGCGCGAAGATCCTCAGCGGCGGCTAGGACCCACCGACCCCCTCCGGATGTACCTCGTCGTCCGCCGGGGCGCCGTCACGGCGCTGGCGGACGCGGGGTCGCTGGCGGGCGCCGCCGCGATCGGCTGCGTGCGCGCGTTCGCGGGGGACGAGGCGCTCGAGGCGTGGCGCGAGC
>DASVQH010000144.1:0-22767 GCA_036389195.1 Solirubrobacteraceae bacterium | reverse complement strand
TGCTCCGGGCCGCCCGGCACGAGCTGGGCCGGCGGCGCGGGTCGCTCTCCCACGTCCCCTACGGAGAGCTCGACGACCTCGCCACGCAGGCGGCCGACGACGCGCTCGTGGCGGTCCTCGGCAAGCTCGACAGCTTCCGCGGCGCCAGCCGGTTCACCACGTGGGCCTACAAGTTCGCGCTCCTGGAGGCGGGGGTGAAGGCGCGCCGGCGCGCCTGGCACGGCCGCGAGGTGGCGTTCGACGACGACGCCGGGGCCGCCGTCGCGCGCGCCGCCGGTCCGACCGCGCAGCAGTCCGCCGAGACCGCGGAGCTGCTGCGCGCCGTCGTCGCGGCGGTCCGCACCGCGCTGACGCCCCACCAGCGGGCGGTCTTCTGCGCGCTCGCGCTGGACGGCGTCCCGATCGACGTGCTCGCCGAGCGGCTCGACACGACGCGCGGCGCGCTCTACAAGACGTTGCACGACGCGCGGCGCAAGCTGCGCACCGAGCTGGCGAGCGCCGGCTTCGACCATCCGGGAACCGCGAGGACGACGTGAACCGCGACGACATCACCCGGCTCTTGGGCCCCGACGGCCCCGAGCTGTCCTGCGAGGCGTGCTTCGAGCGTCTCGACGAGTACGTCGACGCCGAATGCGCCGGCCAGGACGCCGACGCGCGCGTGCCGGGGATGCACGCGCACCTCGAGGGCTGCCCCGCCTGCCGGGAGGACCACGCGAGCCTGCGGGCACTCGTGGCCTCCTCGCTTCACAAACGATAGGAAGGGGTCAGACCCCTCGCTTCGCGCTCACTTGTTCCCCGCGCCGCGGTTGTGGGGGCGTTGGGCTGTCAGCCGGGGTGCTCCGTTCTCGGCGGTGTCGGAGGGCGGTGCCTGGGTCACTTCCGCTTTGAGGATGAGCAGGTTTCCTGGCTCCCTCGCAACGTCACACGCGTGGGGCGAAATGCGCCCGTTGTGACGTTTTACGTCTATGCACCCCTCAACGTCACAAAGGGCGCTTTGGCCGCCGCGCCTGTGACGTTGGGCGTCCCCTCTCCGAGCGTCAGGCCCGGCTTCCCGTAGTCAGGGCGAGGAGCTCCTGGCGGGTCCGCGGGTCGTCACGGACGAGCCCGCTGAGCGCCGACGTCACCGTCCGCGCCCCCGTCTTCTGCACCCCGCGCAGCGACATGCAGAGGTGCTCGGCCTCCAGCACCACGCCGACGCCCTTGGGCTGCAGGTGGTCGGCCAGCCAGCCGGCCACCTGGGTGGTCAGCCGCTCCTGCACCTGCAGGTCGCGCGCGAAGTGATCGACCACGCGAGCGAGCTTGGAGAGGCCGATGATCCGCTCGCCCGGGATGTAGCCGACGTGCGCCACCCCGGTGAACGGCAGCAGGTGGTGCTCGCAGAGGGAGTGGAACGGGATCTGCGTGGCGACGATCAGCTCGTCGTAGCCGCCGTCGTTGGGGAGCGTCGTCGGCGTGAACGGCGCGGGCGTGAGCAGTTCCGCGTACATGTGCGCCATGCGGCGCGGGGTGTCGCGCAGGCTCTCGGAGGTCAGGTCGACGCCGAGCGCCGCGAGCAGCTCGCCGGCGGCGCGCTCCGCGGCCGCCGCGTCGACGCGGCCTTCGCGGCGGCTCCACAGGCCCGGCGGGGGGAGATGGGTGAGTGCGTGGGTCATCGACGGCGTTGGCGCGGCGGGCGGCCGGGCTCTTACGTAAGACCCGGCGGGGTGCGGTCGCCAACGCGCTCACCGACCACCCCGCTCCGAGGAGGAGTCACATGAGCACTGCCGCCACCGCCCCGCGCTCCGTGTCGCTGCCGCGCGTCGACGCCCTGCGCCACGACCCCGCCGCGCAGGCGT
This sequence comes from Solirubrobacteraceae bacterium, assembly GCA_036389195.1. GTDB lineage: Bacteria > Actinomycetota > Thermoleophilia > Solirubrobacterales > Solirubrobacteraceae > JACCYI01. Next base: position 20,932 of record DASVQH010000144.1, on the reverse strand, counting down.
GCCTGATGCTGCGCGTCGCCTTCACCGTCGCCCCGATCCTCTTCGGGCTCGACAAGTTCGCCACCGTCCTCACCGACGACTGGACGCGCTACCTCGCCCCGGAGCTCAACGACCTCATCCCCGGCAGCGCGGCGACCGCCATGGACATCGTCGGCGTCGTGGAGATCGTCGCCGGCCTGGTCGTGCTGCTCGCGCCGCGGTTCGGCGGCCTGCTCGTCGCCGCGTGGCTCGGCGGCATCATCGTCGACCTGCTGCTGCGCGGGGGCTACGGCGACATCGCGCTGCGCGACTTCGGCCTGCTGATCGGCGCGCTCGCCCTCGCCCGCCTGGCGCGTCTCACCGACCGCACATCCGCGGCCGGTTAGGCTCCGCCGACACACCCGGCCGGCCGAAGGAGACCCATGGACGACGCGCAGATCCAGTCGCGGATCGAGAAGCTCGAGGCGGAGGAGCGCCGCCTGCGCAGCGACGAGGAGCGCAGCGCCCACCACGGGGACTCGGAGCGCATCGAGGCCGACCGCGACCGCCTGGCCGCCATCAAGGTCGAGCTCGACCAGCAGTGGGATCTCCTGCGCCAGCGCCGCGCGCTGCGCAACGCCGGCTCAGATCCCGACCAGGCCCGCGTGCGCGACGGCGGCACCGTCGAGAACTACCTGGGCTGACGGCGCCGTGGCCGCCCCGTCGATCCTCCTCGTCGCGCGCGTCCACGGCACCGTAGGCGGCGCCGGCGCGCTCCTGCGGGCGGCGCGCGAGCTGGCGCGCGCCGCCGCCGCCCGCGACGGCTGCGTCGGCTTCGACGTCCTGGAGCCCGGCGAGCCGGGCGAGCTGGTCATCCTCAGCGGCTGGCGCGACGAGGCGGCGATGCGCGCGCACTTCGCGTCGGAGGCCTACGCCGAGTACACGGCCGCGCTGACCGATCTCCTGGCACGGCCGAGCGACGTGACGGTGCACCGTGTGTCCGCGACGGTGCACCCGGTCGCCGACCTGGCCGGCGAGCCTGGGCGGGTCAGCTTCAGCGATTAGCGGCGGCGCTGGGCTCGCCGTCGCCGGCCGCGCCGTTGCTCGCCCGGGCGTCGCGCCGGGCCTTCGGGCCCGAGGCGCCCGACTGGCTGCCCGGCTCGCCGCGCACCTGCGCGAGCCGGGTCGAGAAGACGAGGCCGACGCCGCCGACCAGGTTGCCGGCGACGGCGAGGCCGAAGTTGCGGGCGAGGTCGCCCCACGTCGACTCGGCGGTCCCGGCCAGGATCCCGAACGCCATCTCGCCGAAGCCGACGATCGCGTGGTTGAGGCTGGGCAGCGCCAGCACCAGGCCGACGATCAGCGAGGCGACGATCCGCGCGCTCGCCGTCTCGGCCGCCGCCGCGACCCAGGTGAAGAGCGTCATGATCGTCCCCGCCGCGATCGCGCTGAGGAACGCGGCCAGCGCGCCGCGGTCGCCCAGCGTGTCGGCCAGCGTCCCCGCCGTCTCCAGCGTGGCCGGCTTGAGGACGTCCTGGACGGAGAACATCGCCGCGAACGCCAGCAGCCCGATCAGGTTGAAGACCATCGTGATGAGCCACATCCGCAGGATGTCGGTGACGCGTGCCCGGCCGCTGAACACCGCGCCGACCGGAAGCAGGAAGTTCTCGGTGAACAGCTCGGCGCGCCCGAGCGTGATGAACGCGAAGCCGATGCCGAAGACGACGGAGGCGAGCACGTGCGAGGTCTGCTCGGGCAGCACCTCGTGCAGCCCGGCGCTGACGACGGCCAGCGCGAGGATCGAGAAGAAGACGTCGATGCCGCCGGCCAGGCCGGTCGCCGCCAGCCCGGTCCAGCGGCGCATCAGCCGCCGCTCGCCTTCGTCGAGGCTCTCTTCCCAGATCTCGGTCGGGTTGCGTCCGCTCACCGGCCGCCCCTACCCAGCGGCCCGGGCGCCAACCTCCGCGTCAGACGCGCGACAAGCCCGCGGGCCAGTCCGCCCGCCGGGCGGCCGCGTCGAACGCGCTCTGGAAGAAGTCCAGCGCGGCGGCGCGCGGGTCGGGCGCGGCGCGGACGTCGTCGTACATGAGCAGCGCGAGGTGGCCGTTGCCGGTGTCGACCCACTGGCCCCCGGCGGCGAGCGGGTCGCCGGCCAGGCCGGCGGGCTCGGGCGCGGCGTAGGAGTAGAAGGCGGGGGCGGGGGTGTCGGCGCTGCCCGCCCACCAGCCGTGGCTGATGACCTCGTGCGAGTAGGCCTCGCGGGACACGGGGTCCATCCCGTCGGCACCCGGGGCCGTGCGGCCGCTGAACCGGTTGAGCGCGAGGTCGAAGCTGTGCCAGAACAGCTGCACCGGGCTCTGCTTGCCGGTGAAGCGCGACGCGAGCTCGGCGAGGACGCCGTCGATCCACAGCAGCGCGCGCCAGTAGTCGTGCACCCGCGCGGCGTCGTAGCTCGCGTGCTCGGTGTCCTCGGCGAACGGCGTGGTCATCGGCACGCCGAAGGGCTTCGGGTGGGCGATCCGGGTGGCGATCCCCGCGCGGTCGAGCAGGGTCGTCACCTCGGCGAAGAAGGCCGCGACGGACACCCCGTCGCGCAGCGCGAAGCCGTCGGCCACGCCGTCCTCGGTCCGGAGCTCGAGCCGGTGGTCGACGAAGTCGAAGGCCAGCCCGTAGCGGCGGCCGCGGTCGTGCAGGCGCTGGGTCTCGAGCCCGCGCGGCCCCACCCGCAGCGTGACGTTCCACCAGTGGTTCTGCTCGATCGAGGCGGCGAGCTGGAGCTTGCCGACGACCTGGCAGCAGAGGTGCAGCGTGTCCTTGGAGGCCTCCCACGCCGCGAGCGGCAGGTCGGGGAGGTCGCGGCCGGAGGGGTCCATCGCTACAGCGCCGCCCGCGTCTCGGCGCCGGTGAGCTGCGCGCCGTAGAGCGGCGTCCCTGGCTCCTGCGCGCGGCCGCCTTCGCGCAGCGACCCGTGGTCGACGGGCGCGAACCCCATGTCGCGGACGAGCCCGGCGACCGTCGCCTTGGCGTCCTCGTCGTCGCCCGCGAGCAGCACGGCGAGGCGGTCGTCCTCCGGGGCGTCGGGCCGGCCCTCGGTCGCGGTGCTCTCGGCGTAGAGCGTGTTGAACGCCTTGACGACGCGTGCGCCCGCGAGCTTGCCCGCGACCAGCGCGCTCGAGCTCTCCTCGCCCGGGTCGAGCTCGGCGCCGTCGCGGCCCGCGTAGTAGTTCGTCGCGTCGATGACGATCTTCCCGTCCCACGGAGCGGCGGCGCGCGCGATCTCGTCGACGGCCTTGTACGGGACGGACAGGACCACCAGCTCGGCGTCGCGAACCGCGCCCTCCACGGTGTCCGCTCGTGCGGGGGGCCCCAGCTCGGCGGCCAACGCCGCGAGCGACTCCGGTCCGCGCGAGTTGGCGAGCACGACCTCATGACCCAGGCGCGCGAGGTGGCCGGCGATCGCCGCACCGACCTTCCCGGCCCCGACGATGGCGATCTGCATGCGCCGAACGCTACAGAGCGTCGCGCGTGGGCTCACCGTCCACGCGCCGCCAGATCCCGCGCGGGTTCTCGTCGCGCAGCTCGGGCGGGAGCACCGCGGCGGGCGCGTTCTGGAAGGCGACCGGCCGCAGGAAGCGGGCGATCGCCGTCGCGCCGACCGACGTGTGCGCGGGCGCCGTGGTGGCCGGGAAGGGACCGCCGTGGTGCATCGCGGCGGTGACCGCCACGCCGGTGGGGAAGCCGTCGAAGACCAGCCGCCCCGCGCGGGCCTCCAGCGCGCCGACCAGCGCGCCCAGCAGCTCCTCCTCACCGCTCTCGGCGTGCACCGACGCGGTGAGCTGGCCGCCGACCGCCTCCAGCGCCTGCAGCAGCTCGTCGCGCGACGCGTAGGCCAGGAACAGCGCGACCGGGCCGAAGCGCTCCTCGAGCAGCTCGGGGTCGTCGCTCAGGTCGGTGGCGCGCGCGCGGAACGCGGCGGGCGGGAAGCGGAAGCCGGGGCCGGCGTCGCCGTCGCCAGGCGGGTCCGTGACCCGCTCGGCGTGCGCGGCCAGCTCGTTCACGCTCGCCGCGAGCCCGTCGCGCAGGCGCTCGTTGAGCATCACCTGCGGCTCGGTGGCGCCGAGCCGCGCCGCCACGTCGGCGACGAACGCGTCGCCCGTCTCGCCGTCCGGGACGAAGACCACGCCCGGCTTGGTGCACAGCTGGCCGCCGAAGCTCGCCACCGACGCGGTCAGGCCCTCGGCGATGGCGTCGGCGCGCGCCTGCAGCGCCGCCTCGGTCACCACCACGGGGTTCACGCTGCCCATCTCCGCGAACACGGGGATCGGGACGGGGCGCCGCGTCGCGCGCTCGAGCAGCGCGCGCCCCGCGGCGTAGGAGCCGGTGAAGCCGACCGCCGCGATCTCCGGATCGTCGACCAGCGTCTCGCCGACCTCGATGCCGCCCGCCTGCAGCAGCGCGAAGGTGCCCTCGGGCAGGCCGGCTTCGGTGACGGCGGCACGCAGCTCGCGGGCGACCACCTCGCTCGTCCCCGGGTGGGACGGATGGCCCTTGACCACGACCGGGCAGCCCGCGGCCAGCGCCGAGGCGGTGTCGCCGCCGGCGACGCTGAAGGCGAGCGGGAAGTTCGACGCCCCGAACACCGCCACCGGGCCGAGCGGCACGAGCATCCGCCGGACGTCGGGCCGGGGGATCGGCGTGGCGTCCGGGTCCGCGCGATCGATGATCGCCTCGACGTGGTCCCCGCGCGCCACGACCGCCGCGAAGGCCTCGAGCTGGCCGGCGGTGCGCTCGAGCTCGCCCCGCAGGCGCGGCTCGGGCAGCCCCGTCTCGCGCTGGCACACCGCGACGATCTCGTCCCCGGCGGCCCGCAGCCGCGCGGCGGCGCCGCGCAGCAGCGCGACGCGGCGGTCCGGGTCCGCCAGCGCGCCGGAGCGGAAGGCCGCGGCGGCGGCGGCGACCGCAGCGCGGACGTCCTCGGGCGCGGCCTCGGCGAACGCCTCGCCCGGCTCGCCCGTCCGGGGGTCGACGGCGTGGAAGGTTGTGGAGGCTTGCACGAGGCGGTACGGTACCAGAACCAATCTCGTGAGCATCCAGTCCGTTGACCGAACCAGCAGCGCTGATCCGCTGCACACCCCGCAGCGCTACGAGCGCATCGCCGAGCGCCTGACGCGCGACATCTGCGACGGCGCGCTGCGCGAGGGCGAGCGGCTTCCGGCCGAGCGCGAGCTGGCCCGCCGCCTCGGGGTCGGCCGGGCGTCGGTGCGCGAGGCGATCGCCGCGCTTCAGCTCCAGGGCGTGGTCGAGACCCGGCCCGGCGCGGGCTCGTTCGTGGTCCCGGATGCCCGCGAGCGTCTGCGCGGCGACGAGCCGGTGCACGACGCCAGCCCCTCGGCGATGCTCGAGGCGCGGGCGGCGATCGAGCCCTCGATCGTCCGGTTGGCCGCGCAGCGCGCCCAGCCCGACCCGCTCGCCGAGGAGCTCATGGCGGCGATGGACGGCGAGCCCGACGGCGCAGCCTGGAACCGCGCCGACCGCCTCTTCCACCGCCAGCTCGCCGCGATGACCGGCAACCCGGTCCTGCTCGCCGTCGCCGACTCGATCGCCGCGCTGATGGACCAGCCGCTGTGGCAGCGGCTGCGCGACGAGTCGGTCGCCGTCCCCGGCCGGATGGCGCTCCACGCCGCCGAGCACCGCCTGATCTACGAGGCGATCGTCGCCGGCGACGCCGACGCCGCCGCCTTCTACGCCAGCCGGCACATCGAACGCGTGCGTCGCTACATGACGCTCGACGACCCACCACCGAGGTGACCATGCCCACCATCCGCTTCCCCGGCGTCATCCCCGCCGTGACCACGCCCTTCGACGATCGCGGCGACGTCGCGCCCGCCGCGCTGGAGCGCAACGTCGCCGCGCTGCTCGACGACGGCATGGCCGGGATCGTCGGCGCGGGGACGATGGGCGAGGCGGGCAGCCTCAGCGCGGCCGAGCGCCGTCTGGTCATCGAGACGATCGCCGGCGTGGCCGGCGGGCGCGTCCCGGTGGTCGCCGGCGTCTCGGCCGGGACCCCGGCGCAGGCGATCGACTACGCGACCGATGCGGCTGCCGCCGGAGCCGACGCGCTGATGTGCCTGCCGCCGGTGCTGTACCGCGGCGACGACCGCGAGATCGAGGCGTACTTCGCCGCGGTCGCGGGCGCCACCGACCTGCCGGTGATGCTCTACAACAACCCCGAGGCGTCGGGGCTCGACCTCCCGCCCGAGCTGATCGTGCGGATCGCCGAGCGCGTCGAGAACGTCGTCGCGGTCAAGGAGTGCTCGGGGGACGCGCGGCGGATCGCCGGCATCCTCGCCGCGTCGGGCGGCGAGCTCGAGGTCCTGGTCGGCGGCGACGACTGGGCGCTGGAGGGCTTCTGCGGCGGCGCGACGGGCTGGGTCTCCGGGGTCGCCGTGGTCGCGCCCGGCGAGTGCCGCTCGCTCTACGAGCACTGCCGCGCCGGCGAGCTGGAGGCCGCGCGGGCGATCAACGCGCGGCTGCTCCCGCTCGCCCGCTTCGACATGACGCCGAAGCTCGTCCAGTACTTCAAGGCCGCACAGGACGCGGTGGGGCGCACCGGCGGGCCGTGCCGGCCGCCGCGGCTGGAGCTCGCCGACATCGAGCGCGACGCGCTGGCCGCCGCGCTGCGGACGCTCGGCGTCGCCGAGGTGGCCGCGTAGTGGGCCGGGGTCGCGGCCGCCTTGCCGTCACCGCCGTCGACTCCCACACCGAGGGGATGCCGACCCGCGTGGTGACGGGCGGCGTGGCGCCGATCCCCGGCGCCACGATGCTCGAGCGCAAGCTGCACTTCGAGGCGCACTCCGACGACCTGCGGCTCCTGCTGATGCGCGAGCCGCGCGGCCACGGCGCGATGTCGGGGGCCATCCTGCAGCCCCCGGCGCGCGAGGACGCCGACGCCGGTGTGGTCTTCATCGAGGTCTCCGGGTGCCTGCCGATGTGCGGTCACGGGACGATCGGGGTCGCGACGGTGCTGGTCGAGGAGGGGCTGGTCGAGGTGCGCGAGCCGGAGACCGTCGTGCGGCTCGACGTGCCGGCGGGGCTCGTGGAGGCCCGGGTGGCGGTCGAGGGCGGGCGGGCGCGCGGCGTGACGCTGCGCAACGTGCCGTCGTTCCTGGCCGTGCGCGACGGCGTGGTGTCCGTGCCCGGGCTGGGCGAGGTGACCTACGACCTCGCCTACGGCGGGAACTTCTACGCGATCGTCGTCGCGGCGTCGGTGGGGCTCGAGGTCGCGCCGGCGCGCGCCGCCGAGCTGATCGCCCGCGGGCGCGACGTGATGGACGCCGTCAACGCGGCCGGCGCGCCGGTGCATCCGGAGGATCCGCGGATCGCCGGCTGCCGGCACGTGATCTTCACCGCGCCGGGCGGCGACGGCGCGGACGCGCGCGGGGCGACCTCGATCCACCCCGGCTGGCTCGACCGCTCGCCGTGCGGGACCGGGACCTCGGCCCGGCTGGCGCAGCTGCACGCGCGCGGGTCGCTCGGGGTGGGCGAGCCGTTCGTGCACGAGTCGGTCATCGGGTCGCGCTTCACCGGGCGGATCGTCGCCGAGACCACCGTCGGCGGCCGGCCGGCGATCGTCCCGGAGATCACCGGGCGCGCGTGGGTCACGGGGCGCGCGGAGTACGTGCTCGATCCGGAGGATCCGTTCCCGGCGGGTTTCTCCCTGTGACGGAGGTGGTCGTGGTCGGCGCCGGCATCGCCGGCGTCTGCACCGCGCGGGAGCTGGCGCTGCGGGGGGTCGACGTGTGCCTGCTGGACGCCGGCGAGGTCTCGGGCGGCACCACCGGCCTCGGCGAGGGCAACGTGCTGTGCTCGGACAAGGACGCGGGCCCCGAGCTCTCGCTTGCCTTGCTCGGCCGGGCGCTCTACGACGAGATCGAGGCGTCGCTCGGCGACGTCGCGCAGATCCGGCGCAAGGGCGCGCTGATCGTCCACCCCGAGGCGGCGACGTGGGCGGCCGAGCCGGCGCGGGTCGCCCGGCTGGCCGCGGCGGGCGTGGACTCGGCGCTGCTCGGCCCGGAGGAGGTCCGGGAGCGCGAGCCGGCGCTGACCGGGGAGCTCCACGGGGCGTCGTACTTCGCCGAGGACCTGCAGTGCGCGCCGCGCGCCATCACCCGGGCGCTGGCGCGCGAGGTGCCGCGGGTGCTGACCCGCTGCCGCGTGGAGTCGATCGAGGCGGGAGGCGTGCGGACCGAGCGCGGCTTCCTGGCCGCCGACGCCGTGGTCCTGGCCGCGGGAGCGTGGAGCGGCGCGCTCGCCGCGAGCGCGGGGCTTGAGCTTCCCGTCGAGCCGCGCTGGGGCCAGCTCGTGCAGCTCGCGTCGCCGGTGCCGATCCGGCACAAGGTGGTCGACGGCTCCTACCTGGCGTCGGTCACCGATCCGGGCGCCGAGCTGCAGGTCTCGACCGTGCTGGAGACGACGTTCGAGGGCGACGTCCTGGTCGGCTCCTCGCGGGCGCGGCGCGGGTTCTCCGACGCCGTCGACCCGGCGGTGACCGAGGCGATGCTCGCGCGCGCCGCGCGCCTGATGCCGGGGCTGCGCGGCGGGCACGTGGCGCGCGCGTGGAGCGGCCTGCGGCCGTGGCTGCCCGATCACCTGCCGGCCATCGGACCGTCGCGCGCGGTCGAGGGGCTGTGGGTCAACACCGGGCACGAGGGCGCGGGCGTGGCGCTCGGGCCGGTGAGCGGGCGGCTGCTGGCGCAGGCGCTGTGCGGCGAGCCGACGCTGGCCGACCTCGCCCCGTTCGACCCGGACCGGTTCGCCGCCGTGAGCGCGCGATAGCATCGCCGCGACGATGATCGCCTCGGTGAACGGCACCATCACCCCGGTCGAGGACGCGCGCATCCCCGTCTCGGACGAGGGCCTGCTGCGCGGCGACGGGGCGTTCGAAGTCGCGCGCCTCTACGGCGGCCGGCCGTACGCGATGGCGGAGCACTACGAGCGCCTGCAGCGCACCTGCGAGGGCCTGCGCCTGGAGGTCGACCTCGACGCGCTGCGCGCCGAGGCCGACGCGCTGCTCGCGGCGGCGGGCCCGCTGGACGCGCTGCTGCGCGTCGTGGTCACCCGCGGCGGGCGCCGCATCGCGATCATCGAGCCGATGCCGCGGCGCGGCACGGTCGCGCGGGTCAAGACCATCACCTACGCGCCGAACCGCGTGCTCGACGGGCTGAAGACCCTCTCCTACGCGGGCAACATGCTCGCCGGCCGGCTGGCCAAGGAGCAGGGCTACGACGAGGGCCTGTTCGTGACGCCGCACGGCCGCGTGCTCGAGGGCGCGACGTGGGCGTTCTTCTGGGTCCAGGACGGCGAGCTGCGCACGCCGCCGCTGTCGGACCGGATCCTCGCGTCGATCACCCGTGCGCGCGTCATCGAGGTGGGCGGCGCGCGCGAGGCGGTCTGCACGCTCGACGACGTGCGCGAGGCGTCGGAGGCGTTCATCGCCTCCACGGTCCGCGAGGTGATGCCGATCGCCGCGGTCGACGACATCGAGCTGCCGGCCGCGCCCGGCCCGGTGGCGCAGCGCGCTGGGGAGGCGCTGGCGCGGCGGATCCAGAGCGATCTGGAGGCCATGCCGGCTCCCACGGCTTGAGGATCCTCACGGTCATCGGCAACCGCCCGCAGTTCGTCAAGGCGGCGGCCGTGTCCAACCGCCTGCGCGCGGTGGGCGAGGAGGTCCTGGTCCACACGGGCCAGCACTACGACGACGAGCTCTCGCGCGTCTTCTTCGACGAGCTGGGGCTGCCACGCCCCGAGCACCGGCTCGACCTCGGCGGCGGCTCGAACACCGTCCAGACCGCGCGGATGCTCGAGGCGCTCGAGCCGCTGCTCGCGCTGGAGCGGCCCGACGCGGTCCTGGTCTACGGGGACACGAACTCGACGCTGGCCGGCGGGCTCGCCGCCGCGCAGGCCGGCATCCCGGTCGCCCACGTCGAGGCGGGGATGCGCTCGTTCGACCGCGCGATGCCGGAGGAGGTCAACCGCGTCCTCACCGATCACCTCAGCGCGCTGCTGCTGTGCTCGTCGGAGGCGCCGGCGCGCCGGCTGCGCGAGGAGGACGTCCACGGCGAGGTCGTCGTGGTGGGCGACGTGATGGTCGACGTGTTCGAGCTCGTGGCGCCGCGGGCCCGCGGCCGCGTCGTGCTCGAGGACCTCGACCCGGGCACCTACGCGCTCGTGACCGCGCACCGCGCCGGCACGGTCGACGACCCCGCCCGGCTCGAGCGCCTCGTCGAGCTGCTGCGCGGCCTGCCGCTGCCCGCCGTCTTCCCGCTGCATCCCCGCACCCGCGCGCGGCTGATCGACGCCGGCCTCCTCGGCGCCCTGGAGGACGTGCCCGGCCTGCGGCTCACCCCGCCGCTGGGCTACCTGGACTTCACGGCGCTGCTCCTGGACGCCCGCGCGCTGGTCACGGACTCGGGCGGCGCCCAGAAGGAGGCCTACCTGGCCGGCGTGCCCTGCGTGACCCTGCGCCCGGTGACCGAGTGGACCGAGACCGTCGACGCGGGCTGGAACACGCTCGTCGACCTCGACGCCGCCGCCGCGCGCGCGGCGCTGGAGCGCGAGCCGCCGCCGGAGCGCCCGGCGCTCTACGGCGACGGCCGCGCCGGCGAGCGGGTCGTGGCGGCGCTGGCCGCGCATCTAGGATCCGCCCGGTGAGCGCGGACGTGCGCATCGGGGTGGCGGGGCTCGGCTACTGGGGCCCGAACATCGCGCGCAACCTGGCGGCGGTGCCCGGCGTGGAGCTGGCGTGGTGCTGCGACGCCTCCGCCGAGGCGCGCGAGCGGCTGGCGCCGGCGTTCCCGGGTGCGCGCTTCACCGCCGATCTCGACGACCTGCTGGCCGACGACGGCCTCGACGCCGTGGCGCTGGCCACGCCCGTCCCGACGCACGCGCCGCTGGCCGAGCGCGTGCTCGCCGCCGGCAAGCACTGCTTCGTCGAGAAGCCGCTGGCCCAGTCGGTCGAGGGCGCCGAGCGCGTCGTCGCCGCGGCCGAGCGCGCCGGGCTCGTCCTCATGGTCGGCCACCTGCTCGAGTACCACCCGGGCGTCGCCAAGCTGAAGGAGATCGCCGAGTCGGGCGAGCTCGGCGACATCTTCTACATCTACTCCAACCGGCTGAACCTCGGCAAGCTGCGCGCCGACGAGAACGCGCTGTGGTCGCTCGGCGCCCACGACGTCTCGGTGCTGCTCTCGCTGGCCGACGGCGAGGAGCCGAGCGAGGTCACGGCGCGCGGAGAGTCCTACATGCAGCCGGGCATCGAGGACGTGGTCTTCGGCTACCTGCGCTTCCCGTCCGGGCGCGCGGCGCACCTGCACCTCTCCTGGCTCGACCCGCACAAGGAGCGCCGGTTCACGGTCGTCGGCTCCAAGCGGATGGCCACCTTCGACGACATGGACCTCGAGCGCAAGGTCACCGTCTACGACAAGGGCTTCGACGAGCCCGCCGGCTCCTACGGCGAGTACATCACCCGCTCGGGTGACATCTGGAGCCCCCGCATCCCCAACCGGGAGCCGCTGCGCATCGAGTGCGAGCACTTCGTCGACTGCGTCCGCACGGGGCGCACCCCGGTGAGCGACGGGCCGAGCGGGCTGCGGGTGGTGCGCGTGCTCGAGGGGCTGCAGCGCGGGCTCGACGCGTCGCGGCGGGCATGAGGCGCCTCAGCGGCACCGAGGCCTTGGGTGCCGCGGCTGTGGCGGCGACCGGCGCCGCGGTGGCGCTGGAGTACGTGCACGTCTGGCGGCGCGGCTCGGCGCCGCTGCCGGGGGAGGCGCGGCCGGAGGAGCTGGCGCCGGCGGCCGCGGAGGCGGCGCGCGAGACGGTCATCGTCGCGGTCGAGGGGTACCGCTCGGGCTCTGCGCGCGAGAACGCGCTGCTCAACCTGCTGCTGGCGTTCTCGGCGACGTTCGGGGGGGTGCGCTTCATCACCCATCAGCTGCGCGACGACGGGCGCTTCGGGCCCTTCCGCAACGTGAGCGTCGGGCGCCGGCACATCCACCACTTCGTCCCGGGGATCGTCTTGTCGTGGCTGGCCGGCGGCGGGGCGATCCTCTCGCGCCGGCAGCAGGTGGACCCGTGGCTGGCCATCCCGTTCGGCGCCGGCGCCGCGCTGGTCCTCGACGAGGCCGCGCTGCTGCTGGAGCTCGAAGACGTCTACTGGACCGAGCGCGGGGTGGTCTCCGTGCAGGTGACGCTGGGAGCGATCGCGCTGCTGGGCGCGGCGGCGACGGCGGTGCGCGTGCTGCGGCGCGGGGAGCGCGAGGTCCTCGGACCGCCTGCGGCGGGGCCTGTAGGCTCGCCGCCATGAGCAGCGCAGGTGGGATCACGCCGGGCGATCCGCTCGGCGGCGGGCCGGACGAGGAGCGCCGCCACGAGTCGGGGCTCCCGCTGCCGCCGCCGTCGTCGTCGTCGTCGCCTCTCGGCTACACGTCGGCGCCGCCGCCGGGTGCCGGCGGCGTGCCGCCCGCCGCGCCGTGGGCGGCGCCCGCGCCGGCCGGGCTCGGCGGCGGACTGGTGCTCGCCAGCTGGGGCCGCCGGGTGGTCGCCGCGCTGATCGACCTCGTGATCGTCCTCGTGATCGCCGCGATCCTGTTCGCGATCCTCGGGACGGTCTTCGCCGGCTTCGGGCTCTTCGACGACTCGAGCGGCACCGCCGACGACGGGACGATCGTCGGCTTCGTGCTGTCGCTGTTCGCCACGGTCGCGGTCGTCGTCGTGGCGGGGTTCCTCTACGCCCCGCTGATGATGGCCCGCACCGACGGCCAGACCGTGGGGCGCAAGGCCGCCGGCATCCGCGTCGTGCGCACCGATCGCCAGCCGATGACCTTCGGCTGGGCGTTCCTGCGCGAGGTCGTGGTCAAGGGCGTCCTGATCAACCTGATCGCCGGCAGCGCGACCTTCGGGCTGGCGACGCTGCTCGACCTCCTGTGGCCGCTGTGGGACGAGGAGAACCGTGCGCTCCATGACTTCGTCGTGCAGACGCGGACCGTGATGGCCTAGGCGTTCGACCGCCCGCGCCGAACGTTCGGCGCGGAAGGCTCAGGCTCGCGGGAAGGTGGCCAGCCGCCATGGGCGGGGCGGTCGTGGATAGCCCTCCGGCATCCCGCCCCCGGCCTCCTTGAAGCGCGCTCGGTTCTCGAGCCAGGAGCCCGTCGTGGGGTCCGGCCTCTCGAAGCCCCGGTCGTAGGCCTCGCACAGCTCCTCGACGAGCGAGCCCAGCGACGGCAGTCGAGCGCGGACTCCAAGCTCAGGAGGTACGCCGACGACGAGATCGTCGCGTTGTCCTGTGCTGCCCCGTTGTGCCACCCCCACCACAGGCGCGCTTCGTCGCCGAGCGGATACCCGAACGGCTCGAGCAACGCGTCCATGCGTTCGCGCGACAGGCCGGGACGCAGCGAGTCGGCCCACGGCACGCCCAGCTCGCCGCCACCGGCTCTCCAGCCGCTCGAGCAAGCCGGGCGTGAGCACGGTCGCCTCCCGGTGTGGCACGGTGAGGTCGGTCTAGACGCTCTGGGCGACGGCGCGGCCGGCCAGCGACTCGCGTCCGGCGCGGGTCCAGACGACCTGGTCGCGCCCCGGCCCGACGCCGACGAGCCCGATCGGCACGCCGACGAAGTCCGCGATGAACTCGAGGTAGTCGCGGACCGTCTGCGGCAGCTCCTCCTCGCTGCGGCAGCCCGAGATGTCCTCGTCCCAGCCGGGCAGCTCCTCGTAGGACCCGACCGCCTGGTGCAGCACGGACTGGTGGTACGGGAAGTTGGTGAAGCGCGCCTCCCCCGGCCCGCGGTAGCTCGTGCAGACGCACAGCTTCCCGAGCCCGGTGAGCACGTCCAGCTTCGTCATCGCCAGGTGCGTGAGGGTGTTGATGCGGGCGGCGTAGCGCAGGGCGACGAGGTCGATCCAGCCGACGCGGCGCGCGCGCCCCGTCGTGGTCCCGTACTCGTGGCCGGCCTCGCGCAGCGCCTCGCCGAGCTCTGAGTCGAGCTCGGTCGGGAACGGGCCGGCGCCGACGCGCGTCGTGTACGCCTTGGTGAGGCCCCAGATCTCGTCGATGTCGCGCGGGCCCGCGCCGCTGCCCGTGCAGGCCGAGGCGGCCACCGGGTTCGAGGAGGTCACGAACGGATACGTGCCGTGGTCGATGTCGAGCATCGTCGCCTGGGCGCCCTCGAAGATCACCGTGCCGTCGCGGTCGAGCGTGTCCCAGACGATCCGCGACGTGTCGGCGATGTACTGCTCGAGCCGGTGCCCGTAGGTGAGGTACTCCTCGGTCATCGACTGCAGGTCGAGCTGCGGATCCTTGGCGTAGGGGCGCAGCGAGAGCCGCTTGGGCTCCATCGCCGCGGAGATCTTCTTCTTGAGGATCTTCGGGTCGAGCAGGTCCTGGACGCGGATGCCCAGCCGCGACGCCTTGTCGGCGTAGCACGGCCCGATCCCGCGGCGGGTGGTCCCGATCTGCAGCCGGCCGAGCCGCGCCTCGCCCGCGTGGTCGAGCAGCAGGTGGTAGGGCATGATCAGGTGCGCGTTGGCGCTGACGCGCAGGCCGCTGAGGTCGACGCCGCGGCCGCGCAGCCCGTCGAGCTCGTCGGTGAGGACCTTCGGGTCGATCACCACGCCGTTGCCGATCGCGCACAGCTTGCCGGGATAGAGGATCCCGGAGGGGATCAGGTGGAACTTCCACTCCACGCCGTCGCGGACGATGGTGTGGCCGGCGTTGTTGCCGCCCTGGAAGCGGATGACGAGGTCGGCGCGCTCGGCGAGGAGGTCGACGACCTTGCCCTTCCCCTCGTCGCCCCACTGGGCGCCCACGATGACGATGCCTGGCATGCGGGCTCTGAGTCTATGAGGGTCGGTCGCCGAGGTCGGCGAAGCGGTGCAGGCCGAGGGGCGCGGCACCGGGCTCGCCGTAGACGAGGTCGCGGGGATCGGGCGCCGGGGCCGCCGGCGTGGGCAGCTCGAACCCGGCTTCCATGCGCCGGTCCGCGCCGTAGAGCGGCAGCGGATCGCCGCACATCTCCACCAGCCGCGACACCGTGCGCTCGCCGATCTGCTCGCGCAGCTCGCCTGGCTCCAGGTTGGTGGTCAGGACGATCGAGCGCCCGTCCTCGTAGCGGGCGTTGACGATCGAGTACAGCTGCTCGAGCACCCACGGGCTCGTCTTCTCCGCGCCCACGTCGTCGACGTGCAGCAGCTCGACCGCGGTCAGCCGCCCGAGCAGGTCGCTCAGTGACGCCTCGGAGCCGTCGTTGAAGGTCTCGCGCAGGAGCCCGAGGAGCCGCGGCAGCGAGTAGATCGCGACGCTGTGGCCCCGCCGGAGGGCCTCGGCCGAGATCAGCATCGCGAGCGTCGTCTTGCCCGTCCCGACGTCGCCCTGGAACCACAGGCCGCGGCCGCGCTCCAGCTGGTCGGGCAGCGTGTCGACGTAGCGCCGCACCTCGGCGACCACGCGCGGGTCGATCTGCGTGACGGGCGCGCGGTCGAACGACACGCCGTGGTACCTGCGCGGGATCACGGCGCTCAGCCGGCGGGCCTTGTTGCGGGCGATGCGGCGCGGGCGGCACGTGCAGTCGCGCGCGCGGCGCGTCGCCTCGTCGTAGACGAAGCCGGAGCCGTCGCAGCTGTGGTCGGGGCAGGCGCTCATCGGCTACAGGTCATAGCGGTCGGGTCCGACGTAGGACATGAACCGCGGGTACTCCTTCTGGAACGTCAGCTCCACGGTGCCGAGGCCGCCGTTGCGGTGCTTGGAGATGATGACGTCGGCGATGCCCTCCCGCTCGGAGTCCTGCTCGTAGTACTCCTCGCGGTAGATGAACATGACGAGGTCGGCGTCCTGCTCGATGGCGCCGGAGTCGCGCAGGTCGGACAGCACGGGCCGCTTGTCGTGGCGCTGCTCGACGCTGCGGTTGAGCTGGGACAGCGCGATGACCGGCACCTCGAGCTCGCGCGCGAGCGTCTTGAGGCCGCGGGAGATCTGCCCGATCTGCTCGACGCGGTTGTCCGAGCTCCCGTCCGCGCGCATCAGCTGCAGGTAGTCGATGATGATCAGGCCCAGGCCCGAGTCCTGCTGCTGGGCCAGGCGCCGGGCCTTCGCGCGCACGTCGAGCACGGACAGCTCCGACGAGTCGTCGATGAACAGCGGCGAGCTGGCCAGCCGGTTCGACGCCGAGAGGATCTTCCCCCACTGGCTCTCGCGCACCTTGCCCTTGCGCAGGTCGTCGCCCTTGGTGGAGGACTGCGAGGCGATGAACCGCTGCGCGAGCTCGGACTCCGACATCTCGAGCGAGAACAGCGCCACCGGCTTGCCGTGCTCGAGCGCGGCGTGCTCGGCGAAGTTGGCCATGAGGGCGCTGTTGTGGACGATGATGTCGTCGGCCACGAAGTTGTGGTCGCCCGGAACCGTGAGGTCGTAGGTCTCCTGCTCGCCGACGTACTCGACGCTGCGGACCTCGTCCCAGTGGACGTCCGAGGCGGACAGGCGCGTCAGTTCCCGCGAATCGGTGGCGTGCGCGAGCTCGCCGAGGAGCGCCCTTGACACCCCTCGCCGGCCTACGTGCCAGTTGTGGTTGCGGGGGCGACCTGTCGCCGCGCTGATGTCAGCCCAAGGGCGTTCGCCCTTGGCCGCCTTGACCGTCTCCCAGACTTCGGGGGGCACCGTGTCCACGTAGACCTTCGGCGCGCGGCGGCTGCCGAATCCGGCGACACGAGCAAGCTGCGCGCCCTTCCCGACGACAGGCACCCGCTCGACGAAAGCGTCGAGACCTTCGCGGCTGGTGATCCGGACCTCGCGGGCCACCGTCTCGGTGCCTTCGTACACCTCGCGGCGCAGCGGGCGGATCGAGGCGACGATGCCGATGCGCAGAAGCAGATGCTGCACGTCGTGGGCGAGGCGCTCGCTGATGGTCGTGTAACCGATCTGGCTGTAGCGCTCGGACGCGTACGCGTGCCCGTCGCAGGCGTAGAGGATCGAGAGAAAGCGCGCGATCTGTCGCGGCGGCAGCTCGAAGACGGCGTCGGGCACGAACTTCTCGCCGCTCCGCAGCCCCCACAGCCCGTGCCGCCGGCAGATGTCGGTGAGCGGGTTCGTCGGGGCCCCGCGGCCGGCGCTGATCGTGGCCGTGCCGTTGGCGCCGTGCGCCGCGTGCACGCGGAGGCCTAGAGCCGCGGCGGCGCGCTCGACCTCAGGAAGGACCGCTGACCCTTCACCGAAGCAGAAGCGCGGAGTCTTCTGCGTGAGGTTGCCGTCGGCGATGAGCGCGGCGAGGAGTACGAGCTCGTGGTCGGGCATCGCGCCCATCGCCGTGTGCGCCGCCAGGGCGCGCGGGACCGCGATGCGGTCCCCGGGCTCCAGCTCGCGGAGCTCGCGCCAACCGCCCATCGTGAGCAGCGGATGGGTGGCCGTGGCCTCGACGCGGCGGCCCAGCCTCGTCGTGAGGCGATAGACCGGCTGGACGCCGCTGCGGATCCCGGCGCTCACGAGGCTCGGGCGGAGGCGGAGATCGTCATCCAGCGATGCGACGGTCGCTTGGTGGCCCGCCTCGATCGCCGCGACGAGCTCGTCGATCCGCCGCCGCTCGCCGGTGACGGGGTCGAAGACGAGCGACGAGCCGGCGAGGCACTTACCCATCGAGGGTCTGGCCGCGAGGATGATCAGGTTGCCCTTCTGGAAGCCGCCGGTGATCGTGTCGAGGTCCTCGAAGCCGGACGGCGTGCCGGTCATCGTCGTGCCCTCGCGGGAGAGCTTCTCGAGCTTGTCGAGCTCGGTCGAGAGGACGTCGTGGATCGACTGGAAGTCCTTGCGGCGGTCGTCGTGGGCGACCTCGAGGATCGCGCGCTCGGCGAGGTCGACGAGCTCGCGCGGCGGCGCGTCGTGCGTGTAGACGCGCTGCTGGATGTCGAACGACGCGTGCAGCAGCCGGCGCAGCATCGCGTTGTCGCGGACGATCTTCGCGTACTGGCGGACGTTGCCGACCGTCGGGACGGCGGCCGAGAGGAGGTCGATCGCCCCGCGCCCGCCGACCGCCTCGAGGTCGCCGGCCTGCTTGAGGTGCTCGACGAGCGTCACGTCGTCGACCGGCTCGCCGGTCGAGTGGAGGTCGAGCATGGCCTGATAGATCCGGCCGTGGCTCGGGCGGTAGAAGTCGTCCGGCTGGAGCTTCTCGTCGATGATCAGCGCCGGCAGCGTCGTATCGGACAGCAGCACGGCGCCGAGGACGGACTGCTCGGCTTCGAGGTTCTGGGGCGGCGAGTGGCCGTTGCCGTTGCCGCCGTGGGGCGGGGCGATGTGGTCGAGCGCGCTCATGCGAGGGCGATCGATACTAGGCGCGGGTCCGGCGGGCGGCGGGTGCTCTCCCCGCTGGCAGCGAGAGTTTTCACGAAGCCGTCGCGAAGTCGTCACAGAGCCGGCCCGCAGACGACGAAGGGCGCCCGACCGGACGCCCTTCAGAGATCCCGCTGTGCCGCTGTGCGCGGGGCTACTTCTGCTCGACGACCATCGTCTTGACGGTCGCCGTGATGTTGTCGGCGACCTCGACGACGACCATCCGCGTGCCGACGGTCTTGATCGGCTCGTCGAGATGGACCTTGCGCTTGTCGAGCTTGAGGCCGCGGGCGTCGCGGATCGCGTCGACGATGTCCTGCGAGGTGACCGAGCCGAACAGCCGGCCGTCGTCGCCCGCCTGGTGGGCGATGGTGAGGACGGTCTTGTTGAGCAGGGCGGCGTGCTCCTGCGCGCGGTCGGCGGCCTCGGCGAGGGCGCGGTCGGCGGCGGCCTGGCGCTGGCGGGCGCCCTCGATCAGGCCCTTGGTGGCCGGCTGCGCGAGCTTGCGCGGGATGAGGAAGTTGCGCAGGTAGCCCTTGGAGACGTCGACGACGGCGCCGCGCTCGCCGAGCGTCTCGACGTCCTGGAGGAGGATGGCCTGGGGCATACCGCTACTCCCGGTCGCGGTCGCGCTTGGACCGGCCGCCCGGGCGCTCGTCGCCGGTGTCGCCGGAGACGTAGGGCAGCAGCGCCAGCTCGCGGGCGCGCTTGACCGCGCGGGCGACCTGGTTCTGGTGGCGGCGGCACGCGCCGGTGATCCGGCGGGAGCGGATCTTGCCGCGGTCCGAGACGAACTTGCGCAGCGTGCCGACGTCCTTGTAGTCGACCTGGTCGATCTTGTCCCGGCAGTACGGGCAGGACTTGCGGCGGCCCGCGCCGGGCCCGCCCTTCTTGTCACGCCGGCGAGTCGGCCGGCTGCGCTGCTTCGCCACGTGTGTTCAGATCCTCTCGGTGTCCTAAGAAGTCCGGTCGAGATCGCGGCGCGCACGCGCACGGGCCGACCTCGCCTCTGGACTGCAAGTGTAGCCGGGTCGCCATAGCGGTGCCGCCGGACGGACGTTTGCATCGCCTCTCGCGCGCTCTGCTCCGCCTTTGCGACGAGCGTGGAAAGAATGTGCCCATGATGCGGGCGTGTGCGCCCGTCCGGTCCGATCGCGGATCTAGACTCGGCCACCGACCGAGCTTCGCGTGATGAACCGCGGAAAGGAGCCAATCCGATGGCTGGCACGAACATCAACAGGGTGATCCTCACGGGGAACCTCACGCGGGATCCCGAGCTGCGCTCGACCGCCGGCGGGCTCTCCGTCTGCAGCCTGCGCCTCGCGACGAACACCCGCCGCAAGAACAACCAGACGGGCGACTGGGAGGACAAGGCCAACTACGTGTCGGTCACGATCTTCGGCCGCCAGGGCGAGAACGCCGCCCAGTTCCTGGCCAAGGGGCGTCCCGTGGCCATCGACGGCCGGCTCGAGTGGCGCGAGTGGCAGACGCAGTCGGGCGAGAAGCGCGAGGCCCTCGAGGTCATCGCCGACAACGTCCAGTTCCTCGGCGGCCGCGACGAGGCCCCGGGCGGCGGTGGCGGCGGCTTCACGCCGCGCAGCGACGTCCCGGCGGACACGCGCGACTTCCAGCCCGTGGCGGCGCCCGTCGGCGGCGGCGGCAACAGCGCGCCGGCCGACGACGACATCCCGTTCTAGGCGCCGGACGCGCGCCGGAGGTTCGTTCGCGGCCGCCCGGTGGGCGGCCGCGCGTCGTCGTAGGGCGCCGGCGGCGTTCGCGAGTGCCGCGGTGGGTGGGCGCGGGATGGGTCGCAGAACGTCACATCCCTGGCCGTCGAACCCGCGGTTGCGACGTTGAGGGGGCTCTGGACGTCGAACGTCACATCGGCGCGATCGCGCCGCGCGGTTGTGACGTTGGGGCGGCGCCGGGCGCCGCAGGCGACTACTCGTCGCTGGAGGGGCTGTCGCCGGCGGCGACGAACGTCGGCCGGTTCTCCGGCGGCGCCGGGGTGCCGGGCCGGAGCTTGATCACGCGGTAGCGCAGGACGCCGTCGGTGATCTTCAGCGAGTGGTCGAGCGCCTCGAGGAGCTCGGGCGTCGCGTGGAACTGGATCAGGTGGTAGCTCGCGTCGGCGTGCTTGCGCACCTCGTAGGCCGTCGGGCGGACGCCCCAGTCGTGGCTGCCGAGGAGCTCGCCGCGCTCGACGATCATCGTCTCGACGTCGGCGAGGATCTTCTCGCTGCGATCCTCGTCGAGGCTGGAGTCGAGCAGCAGGTTCAGGTCGTAGATGAGGGGCTCGTGCGCCATGCGGGCGGCCATGCTAGCAACGAGGGGGCGAGCCCCCCGGCCGCGGGCCTATCCGGAGCATGGATCCGGACCTGCTGCGCAGGGTGCGCTGGGGCAACGTGGCCGCCGCCGTCGGCCTGCTGGTGCTCGTGGCGCTCGTCCCCCTCTGGCCCCGGCTGAGCCCGGGGGTGCCCGACCTGCCGCCGGACGCGCCGGCGGCGCACGGAGGGTGGTCAGCGGGCGCGGCGAAGGGGCGGCGGACGCGGGTCCGGCCGCCGGTCGGGCGGCGGCGGGAGGCCGCGCGCAGAGAAGCGCGGCGGCGGG
>DASVQH010000143.1:0-10244 GCA_036389195.1 Solirubrobacteraceae bacterium | reverse complement strand
ACCTCGGCGGGCGGCAGCTCGAGCACGAACCGCGCGCCGACCCCGTCCCCGCTGGCCAGGCGCAGGTCGCCGCCCATCTGGCGCGCGAGCCCGCGGCCGATCGCCAGCCCGAGGCCGAACCCGCTCTCGGCGCCCGCGTCGGCCGAGCGGTAGAAGCGCTCGAAGATCCGGTCGCGGTCCTGGGGCAGCACGCCGCGGCCGCGGTCGACGACCTCGATCGCGGCCCCCGGCGCGGCCGGCTCGGCGTCGACCCACACCGTGCTGCCCGCCGGGGCGTGGCGCAGCGCGTTGTCGACGAGGATGCGGACGATGCGGGCCACGGCGTCGGGGTCGCCGCAGACCCAGCGCGGCCCGGCCGGCATCGCCACGTCGACCGAGACCGCGCGCTCGCGGGCGCGCAGCGAGAACTCCGCGGCGACCGCGCGCGCCATCTCGCCCACCTCGACGGGCTCGGAGCGCAGCGGGACCTGGGCGTCGAGGCGGCTGAGGTCGAGCAGCTCGCCGGCCAGGCTCGAGAGCCGCAGCAGCTCGCGGCGGGCGCTGGCCACCTGCTGCTGGGCGTCGGAGATGTCGACGCGGCCGTCGGCGAGGTCCTCCTCCAGCAGCTCCATCGTCCCCTGCAGCATGGTCAGCGGCGTGCGCAGCTCGTGCGACGCGGTGGCCACGAACGAGCGCCGCGACGCCTCCTCGCGCCGCAGCGCCTCCTGCATCCGCGCGAAGGCGCGCGCCAGGTCGCCGATCTCGTCGCGGACCTCGTCCTGCGGCGGGGGCGCGGCCGGGCCCTCGGCGCTGATGCGCAGCGCCGCGGTGCGCAGCCGCGCGAGGCGGCGCAGCAGCGTGGTGGAGAGCCCGACGGAGAGCGCGATGGCCACCAGCAGCCCGACCAGCGCGGCGGCGGCGAGCGCGGTGCGCACCTGCTCGACCGCGTTGCCGACATCGGTGAGCCGGCGCTCGGACACGAGGACGCCGTCCGGCCGGCGCAGCAGCACCCCGATCGTCACCTTGTCGTCCTCCACGTCGGTGACCGTCTGGCGCGTGCGCAGCGTCCGCAGGGCGACCCGCAGGACGTCGCGGGTCGGCGCGCCGATGTCGGTGTCGTAGGCGAAGTCGGTGAGGACCTGGCCGCCGACCACGACGCGCGCGTTGGCCTGGTACTGGAGGGCCAGGCCGGCGTCCTGCAGCGCCGTGTAGTCGCGGCGCCGGGCGCGCTGGATGTCGTCCTGCGCGGAGATCGTGGCGGTGCGCAGGCTGCGGATGCTCTGGCTGCGCAGGCGGTCGGTCAGCGGGCCGACGAGCGCGTAAGCGGCCACGGTGAGCGTCACCGCGCTCGTGAGCACGAGCGCCAGCAGCAGCCGCCCGCGGAGACCGAGCAGGCTGCGCACCGCTCAGGCCTCGCGGAAGCGGTAGCCGCGGCCGGGGACCGTGAGGATCAGGCTCGGCTGCTCGGGCCGGGCCTCGAGCTTCTCGCGCAGATGGCGGATGTGCACGTCGATCGCCCGCGGGTCGCGGTAGGCCGAGTCGCCCCAGATGGCCCGCAGCAGCTCCTGGCGGTTGAAGACCGTCCCCGGGCGGCTCATCAGCTGGGCGAGCAGCTCGAACTCCGAGAAGGTGAGCTTGACCGGCTCGGCGTCGACGGTCACCCGGCGCAGGTCGCGGTCGAGCACGACCGGGCCCACGACGAGCGCGCCCTCGACGACGCGGCCCTGCGACCGGCGCAGCACCGCGCGGATGCGCGACCGCAGCTCGGCCAGCCCGAACGGCTTGGTGACGTAGTCGTCGGCGCCGGCCTCCAGGCCCTGGACGGCGTCGGCCTCGGAGTCGAGCGCCGTGAGCATGATGATCGGCACCACGTCGCGGCGGGCGCGCAGCAGGCGCGCGACGTCGTGGCCGGCGGGCCCCGGGCCGAGCGCCACGTCGAGCAGGACGACGTCGTACGGGCGCTCCGCGGCGGCCAGGAGGGCGGCGTGGCCGTCGGCGACGGCGGTCACGCGGTGGCCCTCGCGCTCGAAGGACCGCGAGAGCATCTCGCGCAATGGCTGGTCGTCGTCGACGACCAGGATGTCGAGCGCGGATCCGGGCTGCATCGCGCCCGCAACGCTAGTACACACACCGGGACCCGACCCTCCTGCCAGCACGCTGACCTGCAGCGATTAAGGCCTGTTAGTGGCCTTTAGACGCGCGCGTTTTCGGGCCGGGCAGTTGTCAAGGTGCTCGCCATGGCTTTCGTCGATGAGCAGCGCCCCTCCCCGAGCAACGGTCGGTTCGGCCGCCATGAGCGCCCCGTGGCCGTCCTGGGCGGCGGGCCTGCCGGTCTGACCGCGGGCTACCGTCTGGCCCAGCAGGGCCGCCCGGTCGTCGTCTTCGAGGCCGAGGACCAGGTCGGCGGCATCGCCAAGACCGAGGTCCGCGACGGCTACCGCTTCGACCTCGGCGGTCATCGCTTCTTCACCAAGTCCCAGGAGGTCGACGACCTCTGGCACGAGGTGATGAAGGAGGAGTTCCTCAAGCGCCCGCGCATGTCGCGGATCTACTGGAACGGCAAGTTCCTCGACTACCCGCTCAACGGCATGGACGTCATCAAGAAGCTCGGCCCGGTCGAGCTGACGCGCTGCCTGATCTCCTACGTGTGGGCGCTGGTCAAGCCCAAGGGCGAGGAGAAGTCGCTGGAGGACTGGGTCTCCAACCGCTTCGGCAAGCGCCTCTACCGCCACTTCTTCAAGACCTACACCGAGAAGGTGTGGGGCGTGCCGGCGTCCGAGCTGCGCGCCGAGTGGGCCGCCCAGCGCATCAAGGGCCTCTCGTTCTTCTCCGCCGCCAAGGCCGCGTTCTTCGGCAACAAGGGCAACAAGATCAAGTCGCTGATCTCCGAGTTCCACTACCCGCGCTTCGGGCCGGGCCAGATGTGGGAGACGATGTGCGACGAGATCATCGCCCTGGGCGGCGAGGTCCGGCTGCAGACGCCGGTCGAGCGCATCGAGATCGCCGACGGCCGCGTCGCCGCGGTGCACGCCGGCGGCGAGCGCATCGAGTGCTCCGAGGTCATCTCCTCGCTGCCGCTGCGCGACACCGTCGCGCTGGCCGATCCTTCGCCCTCCGAGGTCGTCCGCCGCGCCGGCGCCGGCCTGCGCTACCGCGACTTCCTCACGGTGGCCCTGGTCATCGACGGGGAGGACCTGTTCCCCGACAACTGGATCTACATCCACGAGCCGGGCGTCGAGGTCGGCCGCATCCAGAACTTCCGCTCCTGGAGCCCGTGGATGGTCCCCGACCCCTCGAAGGCGTCGGTCGGCATGGAGTACTTCTGCAACCAGGGCGACCACCTGTGGGACATGGCCGACGAGGACCTCGTCGAGATGGCCAAGGGCGAGATCGGCCGCCTCGGGCTCGCCGACCCGGCCAAGGTCGAGCGCGGGTTCGTCACGCGCGTCCCGCTGGCGTACCCCGTCTACGACGAGGACTACTCCCAGCACGTCGACGTCATCAAGGACTGGCTCGCCGGCATCGCCAACCTGCAGCAGGTCGGTCGCAACGGGCTGCACCGCTACAACAACTCCGATCACTCGATGCTGACCGCCCTGCGGGCCGTCGAGAACATCCAGCAGGGCGCCGGCCACGACCTCTGGGAGGTCAACGTCGAGTCGGTCTACCTGGAGGAGGGGGAGAAGGAGGAGGTCCAGCCGTACCGCGACCCCTCCAAGGTCCCCACCGGGCGGCGCGACGCGGTCAACCACTAGCCGCTTCCGGCTTCAGCCAGAGGGTGTGCCCGGCGGCAGGCCGGGTACCCCTCCCGCGCAGAGGGTCCGCGAGCGAGGAGTCGGCATGGCTGAGGAACAGGATCAGGAGCACGCCCAGGAGACGGGCGCCGACGAGGGCCAGTCGGAGGGCGAGAAGGCGGCCCAGCACGAGCAGGAGTCCGAAGAGGCCAAGGAGGAGATGAAGAAGCTCGAGGAGGATCCCCCGGATCGCCTCGAGGACTGGCCGGGCGGCAAGGCCAAGTACGAGACCTTCGGCGGCGCCTCCGAGGACACCGGCTACGAGGAGGGCGCGACCGCCAAGCTCGGTCCGTCCGGGCTGCGCCGCTTCGAGGACGGCTCGATCGAGATCGACGGGGAGAAGGTCGACAACCCCGACGACTACAAGGGCGAGCCGATCCCCGGCGGCCCGACCGACCCCGACGCGCCGGCCGAGCCGGGCGAGGAGGAGTCGGGCGACGAGGAGGGCACGACCGACGACGACGGGGAGGGCAAGGACGAGTAGCGCGCCCGCCCCTGCGCCGCCTACGCCGGGCGGCGCAGGCGCACCCGGCGCGCCTCGCTGGCGCGGTTGCCGGCGGCGTCGCGCGCGACGACGGTGATCCGCGCCCGCCGCGAGCGGCGGGCGAGCGCGCGGCGCAGCTTCGCCGCGGCGCGGCCGGTCAAGCGGATCTTCAGCGTGCTGCGGCGGCCGGCCGCGAGCGTGCGGGTGCGCGAGCGCAGCGTGGCGACGCCCTTCAGGCGCAGCGTCGCGCGGACCGTGCAGCGCTCGCTGGTGGTCACCGTGAGACGGACGGCGCGCCGCTTGGTGGGCCGCTGCACGCGCGGACGCCGCAGCGCGATCCTGCACGCAGTGCGGTCGGCCCCGCCGCCCGCTCCGGTGCCGCCGTCGCCGTTCCCGCCGGTGCCACCGCCGGCGCCGCCACCGCCGCCGTTCCCGCCCCCCGGCCCGGGCGCCGGCGGCTCGGTGACCTGGTAGACGGGGCCCTTGAGGGACGCCACGTAGAGGTGGCCGGCGGCGTCCTCGCCGAAGCTGGAGAGCTGCTCGACCTTCAGGCCGGTGGGCGCGTCGGTCGACGGGTCGTCGGGGACGAACGAGCGGAGCGCCGGGTCGCAGAAGTCGCCGTGCACGTAGCGCCCGGCAAGGCTCGGCAGCCCGGGGTCGCGCACGACGTAGCCGCCGGTGATCGAGCAGGCGCCCGAGGCGTGCGTGCGGTCGTAGATCGGCGGCACGTAGTCGGCGCCTGGGTCGCAACGGCGGTCGTCCGGGATGCTCGGCGTGTCGATGAAGCCCTCCTTGCACACCCAGCCGTAGTCCGCGCCGCGGCCCCCGCCGGCGCTCGCGCGCCCGCGGTCGACCTCCTCGCGCGCGCCCTGGCCGACGTCGCCGATGAGCAGGTCGCCGCTGCCGCGGTCGAAGGAGAACCGGAACGGGTTGCGCAGGCCGTAGGCCCAGATCTCGCCCCGCGCGTCGGTCCGGCCGGCGAACGGGTTGTCGGCCGGCACGCGGTACTGGCCGTCGCCCGACCCGCGGGGGTCGATGCGCAGGAGCTTGCCGAGCAGTGAGGTGAGCCGCTGCGCGTTGCCGCGCGGGTCGTTGCCGCTGCCGCCGTCGCCGAGGCCCGCGTAGAGGAGGCCGTCGGGGCCGAACTGGAGCTGGCCGCCGTTGTGGTTGGGGAAGTCGGCGTGGTCCTGCGCGAGCACCAGGCGCCCGGCGCCGGCCTCGGCGCGGTTCGGGTCGGTCCCCGAGCGGCGCAGCTCGCGGATCTGGATCTGGCCCTGGGGCGACTTGGCGGTCAGGTAGGCGTAGAGCAGGCCGGACTGGGCGTAGTCGGGCGCGAAGGCGACGGAGAGCAGCCCGCGCTCGCCGCCGGACAGCGTGATCGCGCTGAGGTCGGCGAACGGCTCGGAGCGCCCGACGATGCGGACGCGCCCGCCCTGCTCGACCACGAAGACGCGGCTGTCGCCGGGGGGCGAGGTGACGTAGACCGGGGAGCTGAAGGTCCCGATCTGGGTGAGGGCCGGCGCCGCCTGGGCGGCGGCGGGGAGGAGGAGGAGGGAGAGCGCGGCGAGCGCGGCGGGGAGGAGACGCATCGAGGTGGAGACACGCCGAGGGGGCGAAAGGTTCCGCTAGTGCGGCGCCACGTGCCCGCCTTCGGGCACGAGCGGGCGCCCCTCGGCGTCCCAGCGCTCCAGGCCGCCGTCCATCGAGCGCGCGTCGTAGCCCGCGCGGCGGAACGCGTTGGCGGCCATGCCCGAGCGCGCGCCGAGGCGGCAGTAGAAGATCACCGGCCGGTCGCGGTCGAGCGTGGGCGCCTGGGAGGCGAGGCGCTCGAGCTCGATGTGGCGCGCGCCCTCGATCCGCCCGGCCTCGTGCTCGTAGGGCTCGCGGACGTCGACCAGCTGGACGTCCTCGCCCGCGTCGAGCGCGCGCTGGACCTCCTCCGGGGGGATGTCGACGTCGTCGGCGTGGAAGGCGTGCGTCACGTCCTCGAAGCGTACGCTCTCCTCCATGTGGACGAACTGGTCGGGTGGCCAGTCCTGCGTGCCCGCGGCGATCGAGGCGCCGCGCACGCGCGCGGAGGTCGGCGCGGCCGTCCAGCGCGCGGCGGCGGCCGGGCGCACCGTGCGGGTCGCCGGGGCGGGCCACTCGTTCTCCGGCGCCGCGCTCACCGACGGCGTCCTGCTGCGGCTCGACGCGCTCGACCGGGTCCTCGACGCCGACCCGGCGGCGGGCCTGGTCCGCGTCGAGGCCGGCATCCGGCTGCGGGCGCTCAACCGCGCGCTGCTGGCGCGCGGGCTGGCGCTGCCCAACCTCGGCGACATCGACGTCCAGTCGCTGGCCGGCGCGCTGGCCACCGCCACGCACGGCACGGGCGGGCGCCTGCCCAACCTGTCGGCGCAGGTCGCCGCCGTCGAGCTCGTGCTGGCCGACGGCAGCGAGCGCACCCTGACCGAGGCCGACGGCGACCTCCTGCGGGCCGCGCGCGTGGGGCTCGGCGCGCTCGGCGTGGTGGTGGCGGTGACGCTGCGCTGCGTGCCGGCCTTCCGCCTGCACGCGGTCGACGCGCCCGAGCCGCTGGAGCGCGTCCTCGACGAGCTCGACGAGCGGGTGGAGCGCAACGACCACTTCGAGCTCTTCACGTTCCCGCACTCGCGCGTCGCGATCACCCGCACCAACAACCGCACGGACGCGCCCGCCCGGCCGCCGGGCGCGGCCCGGACGTGGGTGGACGAGGTGCTGGTCGAGAACCACGTCTTCGGGGCGCTCAACCGCGCCGGGCGCCGCGCGCCGCGGGTGATCCCGTGGCTCAACCGCGCGGCGGGCGCCGCGGCGTCGCGGCGGGAGCGGGTCGACGAGGCGTTCCGCGTCTTCGCCACCGAGCGGCGCGTGCGCTTCGAGGAGCTCGAGCACGCCGTTCCACGCGAGCGCGCTCGCGAGGCGCTGCTGACCTGCCGCGAGATCCTCGCCCGCCACCCGGTCGGCTTCCCCCTGGAGCTGCGCTTCACGGCCGCCGACGACGCGCTGCTGTCGCCCGCCCACGCGCGGCCCAGCGCCTACGTCGCGGCGCACGTCTTCGCGGGGATCCCGTACGCGGCGCCGCTGCGCGAGGTCGAGGCGGCGCTGAGCGCGCTCGGCGGGCGCCCGCACTGGGGCAAGCGCTCGTGGCTCGGGGCCGCCGAGCTCGCCCCGCGCTACCCGCGCTGGGAGGCGTTCGCGGCGGCGCGGGCGCAGCTCGACCCGGAGGGGCGGTTCGCCAACGCGTTCGTGGAACGGATCTTGGGCGCAGGCCGGACGGCGGCTGCGACGGCGGGCGCGGCATGAGCTCGCTGGTGACGATCTCGGCCTCCTACGGCGCGGGTGGGAGCGAGATCGCTCCCGCGGTCGCGCGGCGGCTCGGCGCGCGCTTCCTGGACCGCGGCATCCCGGCCGACGTCGCCGAGCGCCTGGCCGTCCCGCTCCAGGACGCGCTCGAGCACGACGAGTCGGTCGGCGGGCTGTTCGCGCGGATGGTCTCCGGCCTCGCCGCGGCGGGCGGGGTCTACGGCCCGGGCCCGGTCGAGCCGGTGCCCGCGCCCGCGGAGCGCTTCCAGCAGGAGACCGAGCGCTGCATCCGCGAGGCGGCCGACGCCGGGCCGGCGGTCATCCTCGGGCGCGCCGCGGCGTTCGTGCTCGCCGGCCGGCCCGAGGCGCTGCACGTCCGCCTCGACGGCCCGGCAGAGGCGCGCGCCGCCCGGGCGGCCGCGCAGCTCGGCATCGACCTCGACGAGGCGCGACGCCACCTGCGCGAGACCGACCGCGCGCGCGAGGCCTACGTCCGCCACTTCACCGCGCCGACGCGAGCGATCCCGCCCACTACCACCTGGTCCTCGACGCCACCGCGATCCCCGACGGCGCGGCGGTCGAGGTCGTCTGCGCCGCCGCCCGCGGGCTGGCCGCCTAGAGGAACGTCCGGCCCTCGCCGCGGTACGTCGGCACGGTGGCGACGATCTCGCCGCCGGCGACGAGATGGAGCTCGGCGAACCGCTCGCACAGCTCGCCGGCCTTGGCGTGGCGGAACCACACGCGGTCGCCGATCCGCAGCCGGTCGGCGGCCGCGGGGGCGCCGAGCAGCGGGGTCTGGACCTCGCCGGGGCCCTCGCGCCGGTCGAGCCGCAATCCGGCGGGCCACACGGGGCGCGGCAGGCGGTCCGCGCCGGCCGCGCCCGACGCCACGTAGCCGCCGCCGAGCGCGGTGGCGACCTTCGCGTCGGGCCGCCGCACGACCGGGAGCGCGAAGAACGCGGCGGGCCGCGGGCGCCAGGCGCGGTAGGCGTCGAAGAGCGTCGGCGCGAAGAGCCCCGAGCCCGCCGCCAGCTCGGTCACGGCCGGATCGGCGGCGGTGCGCGCCACCGAGCCGGTCCCGCCGCCGTTGACGAACCGCAGCGGCGCGACCGCACGGACCGCGGCGACGACCTCCGCCCGCCGCGCCGTCAGCTCGCGCATCGACGCGCGCTGCATCGCGGCGATGGCCAGCCCCTCCAGGCGCCGGCCGGGCGGCCGGTCGCCGACGCCGGCGACGTGCGCCTCGTAGCTCATGAGCCCGTCCAGGCGGACCGAGTCCGCGCGCGCCACGATCGCCTCGGCCAGCGCCGCCGCGGCCGCCGGCGTGCGCACCGGCGAGCGGCGGGCGCCGATCTTCACCCGCCCGCCGAGCGGCCACCAGCCCGCGTCGACCTCGATGGCCACGCGCACCGGCCCCACGGGCGCGGCGGCGGCGATCGCGTCGAGGTGGACGGCGGAGTCGACCATCAGCGTGACCCGCTCCAGCGCGGCCGGGTCGGCGCCCAGGGCGCGCAGGGCCGCGCGGTCCACCGTCGGATAGCCCACCACGACGTCGTCCGCGCCGAGCCCGGCGAGCCACAGCGCCTCGGGCAGCGTGAAGGCCAGCACGCCGCGGAACCCGTGGCCCAGCGCGCGGTCGGCGAGCGCGCGGCAGCGTACGGACTTCGACGCCAGGCGCAGCGGCTTCGCGCCCGCGAACGCGAGCAGGTCGCGCGCGTTGGCGTCGAACGCGCCGAGGTCGACGGCGGCGAACGGCGGGTCGAGGCCGGCGGTCGCGGCGTCGAGCCCGCGGAGGGTCGTGGCCGGACCGGCGGCGGCGTTCGGCCCCGGACCGGGGGCTGCTGACGCGGCGTCGGCGCCGCCCGGAGGTCCGCTAGGGTGCCGCACGTCGGTTATGGATAACAGCCGAGTCCTGCAAGGGCGCTGCCATGCAGGAGCGGGGGACCCACGGGGCGAGGAGACGCTCGCCCGGGGGCGAATCGCCATGGCGTGAAGCCACGGCGTAGCGCGACTTCTTTCCGCGCGAGCCCGACAGCTAACCCCGTAGGCCTGAGAAAGAAGGGGTTGTCGTTGTCACGCTCTCCGAAGCTCGTCGCCGGGATGCTCGCCGTCGGCGCATCGTGGTCGCTCTCTCCCGCCCTTCCCGCCGAGGCGGCCGTCAGGCACAAGGCGTTCGGCGCCCGCACGCTCGAGAAGGGCGACCGCGGGCGCGACGTCCGCATCCTCCAGGACTTCCTCAGCCGCGCCGGCGTGGGGACCACCGTCGACGGCCACTTCGGCCCCGCCACGCGCCGCAGCCTGCGGCGCTGGGAGCGCCGCCGCGCCGAGTCGGCCGCCGCGAGCGCCGGCACGGCCACGGCCAGCCGCGGGCTGCGGGTCGACGGGCGGCTGACGCGCCGCGAGGCCGGGATGCTGCGCTCCGACGTGGCGCTCGCCGAGTCCGGCGGCGCGCCTCCCGGCGCGCCCGAGGAGCCGCCGGCGCCCCCGGCGCCCGGCCCGGGGGAGAAGGCGACGCTCGCGCCCGACGGCACGGCGGTCGCCCCGGAGTCCGCGCCCGAGGTGGTCAAGCAGATCATCGCCGCGGGCAACCGCATCCACGACCTCCCCTATCGCTACGGCGGGGGCCACCGCAGCGACTTCCGGGACTCGGCCTACGACTGCTCGGG
>DASVQH010000142.1:0-10930 GCA_036389195.1 Solirubrobacteraceae bacterium | reverse complement strand
GACGGTCACGCCGGCCAGCGCGACGGCGGCGGCCACCGCCGCGGCGGCCACGACGACGAGGCGCCGGCGCAGGCTCACGCGGCCGCCCGCAGGACGTAGCCGACGCCGCGCACGGTGTGCAGCAGCCGCGGCTCGCCGCCGGCTTCGAGCTTGCGCCGCAGGTAGCCGACGTAGACCTCGAGCGAGTTCGACGCTGTGCCGAAGTCATAGCCCCACACCGCCTCGAAGATCTGCCCGCGCGAGAGCACCTGCCGCGGGTGGCGCAGGAACAGCTCCAGCAGGGCGAACTCCGTCCGCGTCAGCTCGAGCGCGCGCCGGCCGCGGCGGACCTCGTGGGCGGCGACGTCGAGCTCGAGGTCGTCGAACGCCAGCACCGTCCTCGCCTCGCCCCAGCCCGAGCGCCGCAGCAGGGCGCGCAGCCGCGCCAGCAGCTCCTCGAGGGCGAACGGCTTGGGGAGGTAGTCGTCGGCCCCGGCTTCCAGGCCGGCGACGCGGTCGCCGACCTCGTCGCGCGCCGTCAGCATCAGTACCGGCGTGCGGTCCCCCGACGCGCGGATCCGCCGGCAGGCCTCCAGGCCGTCGAGCTCGGGCATGAGGACGTCGAGCAGCACGGCGTCGGCCGGCGCCGCGAGCTGGCGGCGCACCGCCTCGCGCCCGTCGGCGGCGACGTCGACCGCGTAGCCGTCGTGCTCGAGGATGCGCTGCAGCGCCTCGCGGACCGCGGGCTCGTCGTCCACCACCAGAAGGCGCACACGGCGATTCTCCGGGGCGAAGCTGAACGGATCCTGAGGAGCGGCCGACGGACCGCGGGCGACGGTCGCGGAGCCCGGGGTGCGTGGCGCACCGGGGCGGCCGGCCGCCTTGGCGGCGCCCGCGGCCGCGGCTTAGGGTCCCGCCGCGATGAACCTCACGCGGCTGCGGGTGTTCACCGAGGTGGCACGCACCGGCACCTTCGCCGCGGCGGCCGACGCGCTGTCGTTCACGCCGTCGGCCGTCTCCCAGCAGATGGCGCGGCTGGAGGCCGAGGTCGGCGCGCCGCTGCTCGAGCGCACCACGCGCGGCGTCCACCTCACGAGCGCGGGGCGCGTCCTGCTCCCGCGCGCGCAGGACATCCTCGCCCGCGTCGCCGACGCGCACGCCGAGCTGACGGCGCTGCGCGGCGATCCGAGCGGCGCGGTGCGCCTCGGGTCGTTCCCGACCGCGACCCAGACGCTCGGGACGCGGGCGCTCGCGCTGCTGCGCGAGCGCCACCCCGAGGTGCGGTGCGCGATCGTCGACGACGAGCCGCACGCGCTGCTGGCCGCGCTGCGCGACCGCCGGGTCGAGCTGGCCATCGTCTTCCGGCTGCCGGGCCGGGCGATCGGCCGCGACTACGCGGGGCGGCTCGTGGCGAGCGACGACGTCGCGGAGCTCACCCCGCTGCTGCACGACCCGTTCGTCGCGGTGGTCCCCGCGGGCGCGCCCGCCGGCCTCGACGCGCTGCGCCGCACCCCGATCATCGGCAGCCGCGGCACGCCGGGCATGGATGCGGTGATCGCCGCCTGCCAGGCGGCCGGCTTCGCACCGCGCTTCACCGGTCACGCGCTCCCCGACTACGGCAGCCACCAGGCGCTCGCCGCGGCCGGCGACGGCGTGGCGATCGTCCCGCGGCTCGCGGCGGCGGTCCCGCGCCCCGGGACCGCGGTGCACGCGCTGGACTTCGGCGGCCCGGTCCGGGAGATCCTGCTCGCGCGCGCGGCGGGCGGCTTCGCCTCGGCCGCCGCGGAGGCCACGGCGCAGGTGCTGCGCGACGTCGCCGCGGAGCGGTTCCCGCAGGTCGGTGACGTTCGCTAACCGCCGCGTGCAGCACTCGTGGTGGCTGTGGGACAAGCAGCCCAACATCTCGGCGGGTGACGTCAACGCCGTCCTCAACCAGTTCGACTCGAACTGGGACATGTCGTTCACCGGACTGAAGGAGCCCACCGGCACCGCATAGGAGCGCGCAGTGCTTGACTGCGCGCTCCATGCGCTCCTTCCTCCTCGCTCTGGCCCTCCTGCTCGCCGCCGCCGCGCCGGCCGCCGCCGCCGGCACGCTGACGGTCGTCTCCAACGGCGATTTCGTCGACACGGACTGCGGCCGGGCCTACTACTCGTACGACTACATGCTCTGCTACGCCACGCAGCGGCCGCCGTACTCCTACAACCCGGCCGCCGCTGGCGCCCCGGTGCCCGACCTCGCCGAGGCGCCGCCGGAGATCGGCGACGGCGGCCGGACGATCACCATCCGGCTGCGGCCGGGCGTCCGGTTCTCGCCGCCGGTGGGCCGCGAGGTGACCTCCGACGACGTCAAGTACGCGATCGAGCGCATGTTCTTCCGCTCCGTGGCGAACGGCTACGCGGGCGCCTACCTCGGCGACATCGTCGGCGCCCGCACGGGCGCGAAGCCCGGCCGCCGGATCCGCGGGCTTCAGACGCCCGACGCCCGCACGCTGGTCATCCGCCTGAAGCGCACCACGGCGGCCGCGGCGGTGGGCGCGCTGTCGCTGCCCGGCGCGTCGCCCGTCCCGCGCGCCTACGCCCGCCGCTATGACCGCAAGCGCACCTCCACCTACGCGCGCCACCAGGTCGCCACCGGGCCCTACGCCGTCGCGGCGTACAAGCCGTCGCGGTCGCTGCGCGTCGAGCGCAACCCCAACTGGGATCGCGCGACGGACTTCCGCCCCGCGCCGCTCGACGGCTTCGTCTTCAAGGCGGGCAACGACCCGCGGGACGCGACCGGGCGGATCCTCGACGGCGGCGGCCTGGTCTCCGGTGACTTCGCCCCGCCCGCGGGGGTGATCCGCAGCCGGCAGCCGGCCCGGCCGGCCCAGTTCGGCTCGACCGGCAACGGCGCCTACCGCTACGCCGCCATGAACACGAGCCGCAAGCCGTTCCGGGACCCCGACGTCCGCCGCGCGGTGCTCGCCGCGTTCGATCGCGAGGCTATGCGCGACTCGCGCGGCGGCCCGGTGGTCGGCGACGTCGCGACCCACCTGCTGCCGCCCGGGGTCCCCGGCTTCGCTGAAGCCGGTGGCGCCGCCGGCCCGCCGCTCGACTACCTGGCCAACCCCCGCGGGGACATGCTGGTGGCCCAGCGCTACATGAAGGCGGCCGGCTACGCGGACGGGCGCTACCACGGCCGGGCGATCCGGATGATCGGCGTCAGGCAGGGCGTCGGGCGCCGCGCGGCCCAGATCGCGCGCGCCCAGTTCGAGAAGCTCGGCTTCAGGGTCCGCCTGAAGCTGGTCTCGCCGGACGCGATGTACTCGAGGTACTGCCAGCGGCCGCGCTCGCACTACGACGTCTGCCCCAACGTCGCCTGGGGCAAGGACTTCGACGACCCCCAGACACTGCTCGACGTCCCGTTCAACGGCCGCAACATCGTGCGCGAGGGCAACTCCAACCACGCGCTGTTCGACAACGGCGCGATCAACCGGGCGATGGAAGCGGCCAAGCGCGTCGTCGACCCGGGCGAGCGCGCTCGGGCGTGGGCGGCCATCGACCGCCGGCTCATGGGGAAGGCCGCCGCCGTCCCGTGGCTGTGGGACCGTCAGACGGCGATCGCGTCGGCCGACGTGGCGCCGGTCCTCAACCCGTTCACCGCGAACTGGGACATGGCCTTCACCGGGCTCAGGTGACGATGCGCGCCGGCGGCCCGGGGCGGACGACGACCGCCTCGGGCGGCGGCTCCGCACCCGGCGGGAAGAGCGCGAGCACCGAGCCGCCGAAGCCGCCGCCGACCATCCGCGCGCCGGCCGCGCCGGCGGCGTGCAGCCGCGTCACCGTCGCCTCGACCTCGGCGACCGACGCGTCGTAGTCGTCGCGCAGGCTGACGTGCGAGGCGTCAAGGTGCTCGCCGACCGCCTCCAGATCGCCCGCGCGCAGCGCCGCGATCGTCGCCTCGACGCGGGCGTTCTCGGTGAGGACGTGGCGCACGCGGCGGTCGAGCGGGTCGGGCAGGCGGGCCGCGCCCTCCACAGTGGCGTCGCGCAGCGAGGCGACGCCGAGCGCCTCCGCGGCCGCCGTGCACTCGGCGCGCCGCTGGTTGTAGCCGCCGCTCGCGTTGGAGTGCTCGGCGCCCGAGTCCAGCACGACGAGCCGCCAGTCGCCCAGCTCGAGCGGCACGGGCGTGGCCTGCAGCGTGCGCATGTCCAGACGGGTGGCGGCGCCCGGCTCGGCCAGCAGGACGGCGAGCTGGTCGAGCAGGCCGGTCTGCGCGCCGACCCACTCGTTCTCCACGCGCGAGCACAGCTTGGCCAGCGCGATCCGGTCGGGCTCGAGCTCGCCGGCCAGCGCCAGGAGCGCGAGGGCGACGCCCGCCTCCAGCGCGGCGGACGAGGACAGCCCCGAGCCCTGCGGCAGGTCCGCCTCGATGCGCAGCCGGGCGCCGCTCAGCGCATGGCCGGCGGCCTGCAGCTCCCCGGCCACGCCACGCACGAACGCGCGCCAGCCGTCCGCGCGCCCGATGTCGTCGAGGGAGAACGCGTCGCGCTCGCCGAGGTCGGCGGCCTCCGCCTCGACCCGGGGCTGCTCCAACCGCTCCGCCGTCACGGTGATGCCGGCCTCGATCGCGAACGGCAGGCAGAGGCCGTCGTTGTAGTCGGTGTGCTCCCCGATCAGATTGACGCGGCCGGGGGCGCGGACCCTCACGCCGGCGCTCGCCCGATCGCGCGGTCGACGTAGGGGCCGAGCAGCGCGGCGATCGCGCGGCCGTCGATCCCCGCCGGCGACTGCGGCAGCGCCGCGTAGCTGATGGCGAGCCGGACGGTCGTCTCGGCCAGCAGGCGCGCCTGCGCCGCGTCCATCTGCGGCCATCCGTCGCCGAGGAACTCGCCCAGCCGCTCGGTCGCCCGGGCCAGCACCGGCTCGCCCTGGGTGGTGACCAGCGGCAGCAGGTCGTCGCTGCCCTCGCCCGAGACGATCGAGCGCACGAACGGGTTCTCGGCGGCCGCCCCCAGGAAGGTCTCGAAGG
Source organism: Solirubrobacteraceae bacterium (assembly GCA_036389195.1). Lineage (GTDB taxonomy): Bacteria > Actinomycetota > Thermoleophilia > Solirubrobacterales > Solirubrobacteraceae > JACCYI01. The sequence continues at coordinate 5,940 of DASVQH010000142.1, read as the reverse complement.
CGGCGGCCAGCGCGGCGGCCGGGTCCTCGCGGTGCCCCTCGACCGCCTCCTCGACGGTGGCCAGGAAGCCGTCGACCTCGCGCAGCGCGAAGGCCTGGGCGAGGTCGTGGCGGGAGCCGAACTCGTTGTAGACCGTCTGCCGGCTCACGCCGGCGGCCCGCGCCACGTCGGCCATCTTCACCGCCGCCCACGGCTTCTCGCGCAGCTCCGCGGCCACCGCGTCGAGCAACGTGGTGCGCAGCAGGTCGCGCGCGACGGTGGCGAAGGGGACGGGGCGGCCGGCGCTCATCTCACCGGCGAAGGGTATTCGCCCGCGAGAGGTCGCCTCCGTAGTGCGCCTTCACGCGCGGGTCCATCACGCGCCGCCACACCGGCGGGAACAGCGCGAGCACGATCATCCCCGCGTACCCCGTCGGCAGCTCGGGCGCCTCGTCGAAGTGGCGCAGCGACTGGTACCGGCGCGTCGGGTTCGCGTGGTGGTCGGAGTGGCGCTGGAGGTGGTAGAGCAGCACGTTGGAGGCGATCGCGTTGGAGTTCCAGCTGTGCTCGGGCCGCGTGCGCTCGTAGCGGCCGTCGGGGCGCTTGCCCCGCAGCAGCCCGTAGTGCTCCAGGTAGTTGACGACCTCGAGCAGCGCGAAGCCGATGAACGCCTGCAGGAGCAGGTAGGGCAGGATCTCGACGCCGAACGCGGCGACCAGCCCGCCGAACAGGACGAGGGTCATCGCCCAGGCGTTGAGGACGTCGTTGTGGGGGCGCCAGAACGGCTTGCCCGCGCGATCCAGCCGCTCGCGCTCGAGCTCCCAGCTCGAGCGCAGGCTGCCGGCCACGGTGCGCGGCAGGAAGCGGTAGAAGCTCTCGCCGAGCCGCGAGCTCGCCGGGTCCTCCGGCGTGGCGACGCGCACGTGATGGCCGCGGTTGTGCTCGATGAAGAAGTGCCCGTAGCCGCTCTGGGCCAGCGCGACCTTGCTCATCCAGCGCTCCAGGCTCGCGCGCTTGTGGCCGAGCTCGTGCGCGGTGTTGATGGCCACCCCGGCCACCGTCCCCACCGTCGAAGCGAGACCGAGCGCGCCGAGGGTCGAGAGCTCGCCGCTGCCCCACAGGTACGCCGCCAGGATCAGCGAGGCGTACTGCAGCGGGATGAACGCGTAGGTGCACCAGCGGTAGTAGCGGTCCTGCTCGAGCCACTTGACGACGCTGTCGGGCGGGTTAGTCGCGTCCTTGCCGACGAGCAGGTCGAGCACCGGGAAGAGCACGAAGACGAACATCGGGCCGAAGAACCAGAGGACGTCGGAGCCCGTGGCGGCGACCAGCCCCCAGGCCATGAACGGCAGCAGCGGGACGATCAGGCCCAGCAGCCACGCGTAGCGCTTGGGATCCCGCCAGGTGGCGGCCTCGGGCTCGGCCGCCGGCGCTTCGAAGTCGCTCATCACTGCCTGGGACACGTCGTCGCCTCCGTCGTGGCTCGTGGACGGTTTACACCGTAGCGCGTCGTGTCAAGCGACGCAACACGGAGGCGAGGTTTGTCTAGGCGCCCTGAAGATGGTGCAGCACCGCCAGGACGCGGCGGTGGCCGTGCTCCTCGTCGTTGAGGCCGAGCTTGGCGAAGATGTTCGTCACGTGGCGCTCGACCGCCCGCTCGGTGACCACGAGGTCCTCGGCGATCCCGCGGTTGGTGCGGCCCTCCGCCATCAGCGCCAGCACCTCGCGCTCGCGCGGGGTCAGGCCGTCGTCGGCGGCCTGGCGGCCGCCGCGGCCCATCAGCATCGAGACCACCTCGGGATCGAGCACCGAGCCGCCCTCGGCCACGCGCCGGACCGCGTCGCCGAAGCGGGCGACGTCGGCGATCCGGTCCTTGAGCAGGTAGCCGACGCCCTCGGCGCCGCCGTCGAGCAGCTGGGTGACGTAGTGCTCCTCCACGTACTGGGAGAGCACGAGCACGCCGACCTCGGGCAGCTCCTCGCGGATGACCAGCGCGGCCTTCAGCCCCTCGGGGCCGTCGCCGGGCGGCATGCGGACGTCGACCAGCGCCACGTCGGGCTTGTGCGCGCGGACCTTGCGCAGCAGGTCTTCCGCGTCGCCGGCCTGCGCGACGACGTCGAAGCCGGCCTCGGCGAGGATGCGCGCGGCGCCCTCGCGGATGAGGACGGAGTCGTCGGCGATCAGGACGCGCACGGCAGCTCGGCGCAGATCGTCGTGCCCTCGCCGGGCGGGCTGGTCACGCTGAGGGTGCCGCCGAGCGCGACGACGCGGTCGCGCAGGCCGCGCAGTCCGCTGCCGCCCTCCAGCGACGCGCCGCCGGCGCCGTCGTCGCGGACGGTGACGCGCAGGCAGCCCGGCGCGTCGGTGACCTCGATCGCCGCCTCGGTCGCCTGGGCGTGGCGCACGGCGTTGGTGAGCGCCTCGGCGGCCACGAAGTAGGCGGTCGCCTCCAGGGACGGCGCGTAGCGGCGGCCGGCGGGCGCGCCGACCGCCACGGGGAGCGGCGCGCGGTTGGCCAGGGAGCGCAGCGCGGGCGCGAGCCCGGCCTCGCTGAGGACCGCGGGGTACATGCCGCGCGCGAGCTCGCGCAGCTCGCCGATCGCCGTGTCGAGCTCGCCGAGCGCCTCGTCGAGCAGCTCGGCCGCCTCGCCGCCGGCCTTCTGGCGGGCGGCGCGCAGCTGGTAGGTGAGCATCACGAGCCGCTGCTGGGCGCCGTCGTGGAGGTCGCGCTCGATCCGGCGGCGGGCGGCGTAGGCGGTCTCGAGGATCCGAAGTCGCGAATGCCGCAGCTCGGCCTCGGCGGCGATCCGGTCGCTGATGTCGCGCAGGTAGCCCACGAACAGCGGCTCGCCGTCGCCCTTGACGCGCGTGACCGTGAGCTCGACCGGGAACTCGGTGCCGTCGGCGCGCAGGCCGGTGATCTCGATCCGGCGGTCGAGCACCACGCGCGGGCCGCCGGCCAGGTGGCGCCGCAGCCCTTCGCGGTGGCGCTCGCGCAGCGCCGGCGGGACGATCAGCTCGGCCATGTCGCGCCCGACCGCGGCGGCCGCGGGGTAGCCGAAGGTGCGCTCGGCCGCCGGGTTGAGCGCGACGACGCGGCCGTCGGCGTCCATGGCGACGACGCAGTCCAGGGCGGCGTCGAGCACCGCCTGCATGCCGGGGCTCAGGCGCGCGTCGAGCGGCGCGGGATCGGGTTCAGTCGTCGGTGCGGCGGCCATCGTTCACAGAAGCGGCGCGGGCCGCTCCGCGAATCTAACCGCGATCGCACGTGGCCGCCAGCGTGGCGCCGGTCAGCCGCGTCTTGGGCACGAAGCCGCTCGCGCCGCTCTGGCGGGCGAGCTCGTCGAGCTCCACCTCGTCGTGCGTGGAGGTGATGACCACCGCCGGCGGGGCCGCGGCGGCCCGCAGCTCGCGCGCGACGGCCAGCCCGCTGGTGTCCGGGAGGTTGAGGTCGAGGAGCACGACGTCGGGCGCGAGGCGGCCGGCCTCGACCACCGCGCCGGCGCCGTCGCCCGCCTCGCCGACGACGCAGTGCCCCTCGCCCTCGAGCATGCGCCGGGCCATGGCCCGGAAGCCGGCGTGGTCGTCGACGATGAGGATCCGCACGCCCCCAGTCTGCCCGCGGGGGGCCGGGGCGACGCTGGGGCGAACCGCAGTCGTGGCCTTCGGTTTTCCGCCACACCTCTACGGGGCGCCGCCGGGGGATGTGGTGCGCGCCTCCCTGGCCGGGGGTCCGGGGGTCCAGCAGGCTTCGACTCACCCCAGTCCGACCCTCAGAAAGGCCGTATCCGAAGTGACCCGTAAGCGCTGCACCCTCGCTGTATCCGCCATCGCCGCCGCTGTCGCCGTCGCCGTACCCGCCGGCGCCGCGGAGGCCAAGACCTACTGCGTCCACAAGCTCACGACCACCTGCGCGGCCGGCTCGGTCGACGTCGGCGACTCCGTCCAGTACGCCCTCAACCTGGCGGCCGCCGACACCGAGGCCGACACGGTCAAGATCGGCCCGGGCACGTACACCGGGCCGAGCAACGGGTGGGACGCCGTCAACGACAACCCGCTGACCGTGAGCGGCGCCGGCATGCAGAAGACGATCCTCGACGGCTCCGGCCAGACGGTCTCCAACCCGGCGCTCCGGGCGCGCAGCGCGACGCTCGAGCGGTTCAAGCTGATCGCGCCCGAGATGGGGATGTACCAGAAGGGCATCACGACCCGGCTCGGGATCGTCCGCGACGTGACCGTCGCCGACCCGGGCAAGATGGGCCAGGGGATCGTGTCCCAGGGATCGAGCCTCCTGCGAGTGGCGGTCGACGTGACGGGCGAGGAGGGGATCGGAGTGCTGGCGCTGCCGGAGTTCGTGTCGACGTCGGTCACCGCCTCGACCCTGACGGCCGACGCCGCGGGCGTCGCCGTCAACAAGGGGTCCGCGTTCGTCACGCGGACGCGGATGAACGGCGGCGGCGCGACCACGTACGGCGGCCCGCTTACCGTCTCGAACTCCGTGATCAAGCTCGGGGAGTCCGACAACGACGGCGTCTCCGCGACCTGCGCGGAGGGCGTCGCGATGACGTCGCTGACGGCCGACCACCTGACGGTGCTGGGCGGCTCGGCCACCGACGGCGCGGCCGCGCAGTGCTACGCGTCGGGCAAGGCCAAGGTGACGGTGAAGAACAGCATCCTCGCCACCGGGCGCTCGCTGGTGCGGACCGAGAACGCCGGGCAGACCGACATCCTGGCGTACTCGAACCTCCTCAACCAGGGCAACACCGGGGCGGTGGACGGCGGCCCGGGGCACGCCGGCAAGATCTCGCTCGGCACGAACCTGCTCGGCTCGCCGACCTTCCTCCCCGGGACCGTGCTCCTCCCGTCCGGCTCGTTCCTGATCGACAAGGCGACGCCCAGCCCGACCGACGTCGACGTCAACAACAAGCCGCGCCACGTCGACCTCGACGGCGACGGGGTCGCCGAGGGCGACATCGGCGCCACCGAGCGCCAGGTCAAGTAGCGCTCCCCCGCCCGGGGCGCGACCGCCCGCCGCTCCGCCCTCGGGCGAAGCGGCGGGCTTCGGCCGTTGCTGTGGGAGGCTTCGCGGATGGGCAGTCGCGGCGGCGGGTTCGAGGTCACGGGCGAGTCCGTGGGCTCGCCGGTCTCGGTCATCGTCGTCGACGCGGCGCCCGGCGGCGGGCCGCGACTGCACCGCCACCCGTACGCCGAGACGTTCGTCGTGCTCGAGGGCGAGGCGACGTTCACGCTCGGCGACGAGCAGATCGTCGTCCGCGCGGGAGCGGCGATCGTCGCTCCCGCCGGCGTGCCGCATGCGTTCGTCAACTCCGGCGCCACCCGGTTGCGGCAGGTCGACGTGCACGCGAGCCCGCGCTTCGAGACCGAGTGGCTGGCCTGACCGCCGCTAGAACAGCTTCGCGGCCGCCGCGACGACCTCGTCGTGCGGCACGTCGCGGAGGTGCTGGGAGATGTTCCACCGGTGCCCGAACGGGTCCTCGAGCTGCCCGTGGCGATCGCCCCAGAACGCGTCGCTGAGCGGCTGCCGGACCTGGGCGCCGGCGGCAACGGCCAGTGCGAAGGCGGCGTCGGCGTCGCCGACTTCGAGCGCGAGCACGACCGGTGTCCCGCCCAGCGACGGGGGCGCGAGCACCGCGAATTCCGGGAACTCGTCGGCGACGTGGAGCGTGCTCTCGCCGATCCGCAGCTGGACCGACATGAGGCGGCCGTCGGGCGTGGGGATCCGCTCGAGCTCGTCGGCGCCGAAGGCGTCGCGGTAGAAGGCGGCGGCGCGGTCCGCGCCCTGGACGACGATGTGCGGGTTGATCTGCATGGCGTCGAGACTGGCGGTCGCGCGCGCCGGCGTCTTGGACGTTCTTGCCGCCTAGGATCGGTCCGGTGACGGCGGAGCCGGTGCGGATGTGGCGGGCGTACGGGGAGGACCGGGTCCTGCTCATGCGGGGT
>DASVQH010000141.1:0-2916 GCA_036389195.1 Solirubrobacteraceae bacterium | reverse complement strand
CTGCTCCTGGATGAGCGCGGCGAGGTTCGCGCCGACGCCGCCGTGCGGCCAGCCCTCCTCGACGATCACGCAGCGGTTCGTCTTGCGCACGGACGCCAGGATCGTGTCGAGGTCGAGCGGGCGCAGCGTGCGCGGGTCGATCACCTCGGCCTCGACCTCGTGCTCGTCGGCGAGCACCTTCGCGGCCTTCTGCGCGGTGACCGCCATGCGCGAGATCCCGACGATCGTCACGTCGTCGCCCTCGCGGCGGATCGCCGCCTGGCCGAAGTCCACCGTGTGGTCCTCGTCGTCGGGGACGTCGCCGCGCTGGCCGTAGAGGTACTCGTGCTCGATGAAGACGACCGGGTTGTCGTCGCGGATCGCCGACTTGAGCAGCCCCTTGGCGTCGGCCGCGGTGGACGGCACGGCGACGAGCATCCCGGGCACGTGGAGGAACAGCGCCTCCCACGAGTGCGAGTGCGTCGGGCCGAGCTGGTGGCCGGCGCCCTGCGGCATCCGCACGACCATGGGGACCTTCACCTGGCCACCGAACATGTAGTGGATCGTGGCCATGTGGTTGATCATCTGGTCGAGCGCGAGCAGCGAGAAGTTGATCGTCATCAGCTCGACCACCGGGCGCAGCCCGGTCATCGCCGCGCCGACGCCCATCCCGACGATCGTGTTCTCGGAGATCGGCGTGTCGCGGACGCGCTTCTCGCCGAACTCGTCGAGCAGGCCCGCGGTCACCTTGAAGGCGCCGTTGAAGACCCCGATGTCCTCGCCCATGAGGAGCACCTTCTCGTCGCGCTGCATCTCCTCACGCAGCGCCTGGTTGAGCGCCTCGCGGTAGCGGACCACGGCCATGGCGCTAGGACCCGCCCTCGGGCGCCTTGCCCGACTCGGCGTCGCCGTCGTCCTCGGGCGCGCGCTCGGGGTCGTCGTCGCCCTGGTCCTCGTCCGCGGGGTTCTCGCGCACGACGTCCTCCTTCGTGGCCTGCTTGACCGCCTCGTCGTACGCGCCGGTCGGCCCGCGCTCCTTCTCGGCCAGGTCGCGCTCGTCCTCGCCGCGGTGGACGCCGGCCGAGCGCTCGTCGACCGAGTACCAGCCCTTCACCTGGTCGCCCAGCACGTAGATGTGGTCGTAGAGCGACTCGGGCGGCGGGAACGCGGAGCGGTCGGCGAACTTGACGGCCTCGTCGACGCGGGCGATCGCCGCCTTGTCGATCTCCTCGGGCGCGCCCTCGTCGAGGACGCCCTCCTGCACGAGGCGGTCGCCGAAGCTCGAGATCGGGTCGCGCTTGCGCCACTCCGCGACCTGCTCCTTGGTCCGGTACTCCTCGGGGTCGGCCATCGAGTGGCCGCGGAAGCGGTAGGTGATCGCCTCGACGAGGACCGGCTGGCGGTCCTCGCGGGCGCGCTTGAGCGCTTCGCCGATCACCTCGTAGGTGTCGACGACGTCCATCCCGTCGCACTTCATCCCCGGCACGCCGAAGCCCTCGCCGCGGCGGTGCAGGTCGGTCACCGCGGAGTGACGCTCGAGCGCCGTGCCCATCCCGAACTGGTTGTTGGTGACCATGAAGACCACCGGCAGGCTCCACAGCGCGGCGAGGTTGAGCGTCTCGCCGAACGTGCCCTGGTTCGACGCCCCGTCGCCGAAGACGCAGAGCGTGACCTCCTCGGTCTCCTTGTAGTCGGAGGCCAGCGCGATGCCGCCGGCGATCGGGAGGTTGCCGCCGACGATCCCGTAGCCGCCCATGAAGCGCCGCTCCAGGTCGAACATGTGCATCGAGCCGCCGCGGCCCTTGGACACGCCGTCCTCGCGGCCGAACAGCTCGGCCATGACCTTGTTCGGGTCGCTGCCGCGGGCCAGCGCGTGGCCGTGCGAGCGGTAGGTCGAGATCAGGTAGTCGTCGTCGCGCATCGCGCGGACGGCGCCGACGATCGTCGCCTCCTCGCCGATGGCCAGATGGAGGAAGCCGCCGACCTTCGCCTTCGCGTACATCTCGCCCGCGCGCTCCTCGAAGCGGCGGATCAGCGCCATGGCCTCGAGCCACTCGCGCGCCGCCTCCGGCTCGGGCAGCGCCTTCGCGCCGGACTCCCTCTCCTCGACGTCCGCCATGCGACGCCCAACGGTATCGCAGGCGCGCCGTGGGTACGGTGGACGGACGAGATGCGTACCTGGTCGGCCGACTCCACCGCACCGCCCGAGGCCGCCTGGCCGTTGCTGGCGCGTCCGAGCGCGTGGCCGTCGTGGGCGCCGCACCTGCGCGGCGCATGGGGGCTCGGCGCGCCCGAGGTCCGCGAGGGCGCGACCGGCTTCGCGCGCCTGGTCGGCGTCGTGCCGGTGCCCGCGCGGATCGTGCGCAAGCGCGCCGGGCGGTCGTGGACGTGGCGGGTCGCGCCGGGGCTCGTGGAGATGGACCACCGCGTCGAGCCGCGTGCCGGCGGGGGCAGCCGCGTGGTCATCGAGCTGCGCGCCCCCGCGCCGCTGGAGGCCGCGCTCGCCGCCGCCTACGGCCCGGTCATCCAGGCGACCCTCGGGCGCCTCGCGCGCGTCGCGGCGGCGGGCCGATGAGCACCGCCGCCTCGCTGCCGGTGCTCGACGCGCGCGCATCCGTGTGGCCCGTCGCCGCGGCGGCGCTGCCGGTCGGCTTCGTGATCGCGCAGGCGTCCGGCGTGCGCCCGCTCGGCGGCGCGGTCATGGTCGCCCTGCTCGGCGCGTGCGCCTGGCGCCGCCGCGGCGCCGGCCCGCTCGCCCTCGGGACGGTCGGCGCCGTCGCGGTCGGCGCGTTCGTCGCATCGCACCTGCTGCACGACGCGCTCACGGTCCCCGGTGCGGTGGCGCTCGCTGGCGCCGCCGTCGGCGCGGCGGCCTACGCGCTGCTCGACCGTTAGCGGGGTCGCACCGACACGCGGCGGCCTGAGCGGCGGCAGCCG
>DASVQH010000140.1:0-14517 GCA_036389195.1 Solirubrobacteraceae bacterium | reverse complement strand
CACCGCGGCCACCGCGGTGCTGGTGCCGTCCGACGTCGAGGGCTTCGGCCTGGCGGTGATCGAGGCGATCGCGTGCGGCGTCCCCGCGTTCGGCACGCCGGTGGGCATCCATCCGGTCGCGCTGGCCGGCATCGAGGGCGCGCTGTGCGCGCCGTTCGACGCCGGCGCGTGGCGCGCGGCGCTGCGCCCGCACCTCGAGGACCCCGACCCGCGGGTCGACGGCCGGGCGCGCGCGGAGCTGTTCGGCGCCGACCGGATGGCCGAGCGCGTGGTGACCGCGTGGCACGAGGTCGCCGCGCGCGCGTCCTGACGGCGATGGCGCCGATACCCTTGCTCGGAGCATGAGCGGCCTGCTCCGACGACTCCGTCCCTCCGCCGACGCCAAGGACCCGCCGGCGGACGCCCCCGTCGCGGAGCCCGCGCCCGCCGAGGACCCTTCGGCGACGGCGGCGGTCGAGGCGCCGCAACCCTCGTCCTCCGAGCCCGTTACGGAGGAGGGAATGCCCGCCGCCGCACCGCCCGAGGACGCCACCCAGGTCATGCCCGCCGCGGCACCGCCCGAGGACGCCACGCGCGTCATGCCCGCCGGCGCCCCCGTCCTGCAGTCCGGCGGCCTGCCGGGAGACGCGCCGGCGGTGGTGGTCGACGCCGACGACCTCGTCGAGGAGCGGCCGCTCCCGGCCGGCGTCGCGCCCGAGGACCTGATCGGGGAGCGCCCCGACACGCGCCGGCGCAGCCGCCTGCGCCGCCGGGCGCGACACCTGCGCCACGTCCGCGAGCTGATGCTGCGCGACATCGGCGGGCTGGTCTACGAGATCCGTCGCTCGGGTCAGGACGCCGGCGCCGACCCGCACGCCACCGAGCTCGTGACCGGCAAGCTCGAGCGGCTGGCCGCGCTCGACGCCGAGCGTCACGACCTCGAGGCCACGCTCGGCCTGGCGCGCTCGGCCACCATCCTGCGCGAGCCGGGCGTCGGCGGCGCCTGCCCGGTGTGCTCGGAGTACTTCGCGTCGGACGCCCACTTCTGCTTCCGCTGCGGTGCGCGCGTCGACGGCCGCCACGAGCCGGCCGCGCCCGTGGTCGCCGAGCCGGCGGCGCTGTGGGCCGGCGCGCCCGCGCCCGCCGAGCCCGCCACCGTCCCCGACGAGCCTGCCGCCGCGGCCCCCGAGCCCACCGAGCCCGCGGCCCCGCCGGAGGCGCCCGCCGCCGACGCGCCCGCCGACGCCAACGGCCACCACCCGACCCGGACGGAGACGGCGCCGTGACGCCCGACGAGGACGCCCGCACGCTCGTCGCCGAGCCGCCGCCCGCGGCGGAGGCCCCCGCCGAGCCGGCCGCCGTCGCGCCCGCCGAGCCCATCGTCGAGGCCGCTCCCACGGCCTGCCCCCGCTGCGGCATCCCGCTGCGGCCCGACCAGGAGTGGTGCCTGAACTGCGGCGCCGCCGCGCGGACCCAGATCGCCGCGCCGTCGGGCTGGCGGACGCCGCTGGCGATCGTCGGCGCCGTGCTGGCCGTCGCCCTCGCCGGCCTGGTCGTGGCGTTCCTGGCGATCTCCGACGACGCCGACGAGCTGGCCGGGATCGCCACCGCGCCGACCGCCCAGGCGACCCCGGTGCCCGGGGCGCCCGCACCCGCGCCACCCGCGCAGGGCACGCCCGCCCCCACCGCGCCGACGCCGACCCCCGCGCCCCCCGAGGGCGAGGCCACGCCGGTCCCGACCATCACGCCCGCGCCCGGCGAGGAGGGCGCCGACCCGACGCAGACCGTCCCGCCGGCCAACACCGACACGCAGCCGCCGGAGACGACCCCCCCGTCCTCCGGCGCGGGCGGCGCCACCATCGCCAAGTGGCCGGCCGGCAAGAGCGCCTTCACGATCGTGCTGCTCTCGAGCCCGACGAAGTCCGGCGCCCGCAAGCGCGCCAAGCAGCTCGCCGCCAACGGCACGCAGGTCGGGATCCTGCACTCCGACGACTTCTCGTCGCTCAACAGCGGCTACTGGGTGGTCTTCTCCGGCCAGTACGACAGCCGGGATGCCGCCGAGGACGCCCTGGGCGGCCTGAAGGGCGAGTCGCCCAGCGCCTACGTCCGCAAGGTCACGCCCTGAGGCGCTCGAGCGCCCGCCGCGCCAGCGGGTGCACCGGCAGGTCCGCCCCCGGCGCCGCCCCGCCCGGCGGCTCCGTCGCGCCGAGCACGGGCATCAGCGCGGCGACCGAGTCGGCCAGCGCGCGCACGGAGTAGCCGCCCTCCAGCACCAGCCCGAGCGGGGCGCCGAGCTCGGCCGACAGCCGCTTGAACGTCGCGGTCATCGCCGCGAAGCCGGCCTCCGTCACCTGACAGGTGGCCAGCGGGTCGGCGTGGTGGGCGTCGAAGCCGGCCGACACCAGCAGAAGCCCCGGCGCGTGGTCGCGCGCGAGCGGTGCGATCACGTGCTCGACGAGCGACGCGTAGGCGGCGTCGCCGGTCCCCGCCGGCACCGGGAGGTTCACCGTCTTGCCGAGCGCGGACCCTGAGCCGACGTCGGACGCCGGCCCGGTTCCCGGATACAGCGGCGACTCGTGGATCGAGACGAAGAGGACGTCGGCATCGGCGTGGAAGATGTCGTTGGTCCCGTTGCCGTGGTGGACGTCCCAGTCGAAGATCAGGACGCGCTCGATCCCGTGGCCCGTCTGGGCGTGGCGCGCCGCCACGGCCACGGAGTTGAAGAAGCAGAAGCCCATCGCGCGGGCCGCCTCGGCGTGGTGACCGGGCGGGCGCAGCGCCGAGAAGGCCGCCGAGGCGCCCGCCATCAGCGCGTCGACCATCGCCACGGCCCCGCCGGCCGCCCGCAGCGCCGCGCCGTAGGTGCCGGCCACGGCGCTCGTGTCCATGTCGATCGCGCCGCCCCCGGCCGCCGACAGGGCGGCGATGGAGTCGACGTGCTCGGGAGGGTGGACCGCCTCCAGCTGCGCGCGCGTGGCCTCCGGCGCCTGCATGCGCTCCCACCCGAACCAGTCGTGGCGGTCCATCTCGGCCTCCAGACCGACGATCCGCTCCGGGCGCTCGGGGTGGCCCGGCACCGTATGGGCAAAGACGTCCTCGTCGCGGAGCCAGAGCGGGCCGGGCACGCGCGTACCGTAGCCGCCCGGCCGCTAACGTCGCTCGGACCATGAACGCCGGCGCCGCGGGTACGGACATCCTCGTCATCGGCGCCGGAGCGGCCGGCCTGTTCGCCGCGCTCACGGCGGCCGCGGAGGGCGCGCGAGTGGCGCTCGTCTCGGCCCGTCCGCTGGCCGAGACCGCGTCCTACTGGGCGCAGGGCGGCCTCGCCGCGGCGCTGTCGGTCGAGGACTCCGTCGAGCGCCATCTGCAGGACACCGTCGTCGCGGGCCGCGGCCTCGTCCGCCTCAGCGCGGCGGAGGTGCTGTGCGCCGAGGCGCCGGCGCGCTTCCGCGATCTCGAGGCGCTCGGCGTGCGCTTCGACGCCGACCGCCAGGGGCACGTCGCCCTCGGGCTGGAGGGCGGGCACTCCGCGCGGCGCGTCGCCCATGCCGGCGGCAGCGCGACCGGCCGCCGGATCCTGCGCCAGCTCTCCGCGGTCGTCGCCGAGCATCCCGGCATCGAGGTGCTCGAGGGCCGGCGCGCCCAGGCGCTCCTGCTGGCGCCCGACGGGCGCTGCGTGGGCGTGGCGCTCGACGACGGCGCGGAGCTGCGCGCCCGCGCAACGACGCTGGCGACGGGCGGCGCGGCGGCGATGTACTCGCGGACCACCAACCCGCCCGGCTCCTACGGCTCCGGGCTGCTGCTCGCCCACGCCGCCGGTGCGGAGCTCGCCGACCTGGAGTTCGTCCAGTTCCACCCGACCGCGGTGGTGGGGATCCCCGGCCGCGAGGGCTTCCTCGTCTCCGAGGCGGTGCGCGGCGAGGGCGCGACGCTGCACGACGCCGGCGGCGAGCGCTTCGTCGACGAGATGGCCCCGCGCGACGCCGTGGCGCGCGCCATCCACGCCCACCTGGCGCGGACGGGCGAGCCGGCGGTGGGGCTCGACATGCGCGGCGTCGACCCGGGGCGCTTCCCGAACATCGTCGCCGCGCTGCGCGACGCGGGGCACGACCCGATGACCCAGCTCGTGCCCGTGGCGCCGGCGAGCCACTACGTCATGGGCGGGATCGTCACCGACCTGCGCGGCGGCGCGGCCGTCCCGGGGCTCTACGCGGTCGGCGAGGCCGCGTGCACCGGGCTGCACGGGGCCAACCGGCTGGCTTCCAACTCGCTCTCGGAGTGCTTCGTCTACGGGCGGCGCGCCGCGTTGGCGGGCCTCGACGAGCCGCCGCGGCCGGCCGCCGGCCCGGCCGCCGCCACCGAGCCGATCGCGCCGCCGCCCGCCCGCGAGACGCGCGAGGCGATGTGGCGCCTGGGCGGCCTCCTGCGCGACGCGCGCGGGCTCTCAGAGCTGCTCGAGGACCCCCACCCGCTGGCGCGGCTGTTCGCCCGCTGCGCGCTGCACCGCCAGGAGAGCCGCGGCGCGCACGCGCGCGCCGACCATCCGGAGTCAGACGCCGGCCTCGACGGACTCCACACCGTCGTGCCGGGATCGGGGCCGTACGCCGCTGCGGCGGGCGCCCCGCGCTACGAACGCTGGACCTGAGAACTGGCGCGCGCGGCGCTCGCTTAACGCGGAGTTAATACGGCCGCCGTTCCGATCTACACAAGTCCAGCGCACACTCGTGCACCTTGTCGCAAGCTGCGACTGGGGCTCACGGGTCACGATAAGGGGTGAGGGGACAGGATGTACCAGTTCAGCCGCTCGATCTACCGCGAGCTGGCGAACGTGATCGTCGAGGATCGCCAGGGAGGGTGCGGCAACCACGAGCGTGTCCTGCGCGCGTGCGAAGCCTCCGTCCGCCGGCTCGCGACCGACCGTCACTACTTCGCCAAGCCGTCGAAGACGCTCTTCAACGACATCCGGATCTACTTCCCGATGTCCCAGCAGCATCGGGTGTACCGGGTGGTCGACACGTACATGACGCTCGCCCGCCAGTGGCTCGACACGCAGCCGCTGCAGGGCTACGACCTCATGGGCAACCGCCTGGAGTGCCGGGCCACGACGCGCAAGGGCAAGCCGTGCCAGCGCGTGCCGCTGCCCCACAACGGCTACTGCCCGTCGCATCAGCACCTGGCCGAGCCGGTCGAGATCCTCGCCGCCGCGTAGTCGGCTGACAGAGTTCTGACTCCCTGAGTTCGGGTCGCGCGCCCGGAGGGGTCGGTTCGGTCGCAAAACCCCCGCTCAGCAGGGGGATTATGAGTTTCTGCGACTTTGTGCATAGTATGTGACCCCCGGCGGGCAGTGGGTTCTCCTCGCTCGTCCCAGAGCCGTTCTCCAACCCTCGCACGACCTCCTCTCCCTATGCCAATTGCCTTCAAAGAATGGGCCGTGACCGTGCGCGCGCTGGCGGAGGGCGAGCAGCTGCTCACCCTGCGCAAGGGCGGCATCCGTGAGCCCGGGAAGCACTTCAGCGTCGAGCATCAGCGCTTCTTCCTGTATCCGACGTTCGACCATCAGCGGTCCGATCTCGTCCGCGAGTCCCACCAGCCGGAGCTGCGCCGCGCCCTCGAGGAGGGCGTGTGGCCCGACGGGGACCCGCCCGAGCACGCGCTGACCCGCGACGGCGAGATCTCCCAGCCCGACCGGGTGCGCATTCGCGCGTGGGCCGAGGTCGCCGGCGAGTACACGATCACCGACCGCCGCTGCGTCGACGCGCTGTCCCCGTTCTACGTGTGGACGCCGGACTACGCCGAGAAGCGGCTGGCCTGGAAGCGCCGCCACCCCCTCCACGTGCTGCTGCTGCGCACCTACCGGATCCCGCGTCCCGTGACCGTCAAGGTGCGCGACGAGTACGGCGGCTGCCGCTCGTGGCTGGAGCTGCAGCGCGACCTGCCCTTCGAGGGCACGCCGGTCCTCTCCGACGAGGAGTTCGACCGGGCCTCTGAGGAGATCGCCGCGATCGCCGAGTCCAACGGCGCGCCGGCCTACGCCTAGCGCCGACCCTCACCCCTACTTCGCCTCCGCCACCTCGGTCCTCAGCGTGGGGATCGGCGGCGGGGGCGACGTCGTCGGGGCGCTCGCCGTCGCCGACCTCGCGCGCGACGCCGGCCTGGAGGCCCACGTCGGCGGCGTGACGTGGGAGCGGCGCCCGATCGACCCGCTCCCCGGCCCGCGCACGCTCGACGAGGCCGACGGCCTGCTCGAGCGCCTCGACCCGGCGGCCGCCCTGGCCGGCCCGGACACCGTCGGGCCCGGCGGCTTCCGCTTCGCCGAGTCGCACATGGCCCGCCACCTCGGCGAGCCGGTGGTCCTGATCGACCCCAACGCCGGGCCACGTGGCGTCGCCGCTGGCCTGGAGGCGGCCGCCCGCCGCCTGGGCTGCGACGCGGTCGCGCTGGTGGACGTGGGCGGCGACGTCCTCGGCCACGGCGGCGAGGCCGGACTGGCCAGCCCGCTGTGCGACGCCGTGCTCCTGGCGGCCTCCGTCCACCTCGCGCTGCCCAGCGTCGGCGCGGTCTTCGGCCCGGGCTGCGACGGCGAGCTCAGCCCGTCCGAGGTGCTCGAGCGCATCGCCGAGGTGGCCGCGGCGGATGGCCTGCTGGGCGCCTGGGGCCTGACCCCGGCGGCGGTCGAGCGGCTCGCCGCCGCGGTCGCCGAGGTCCCCACGGAGGCGAGCGCCCAGGCCATCGAGTGCGCCCGCGGCGGCTTCGGGCCGTCGCCGATCCGCGAGGGCCGCCGCTCGGTCGAGCTCTCCCCCGTCGGCGCCGTCACCTTCTTCTTCGACCCCGCGGCGGCCATGGGCTCGGCCGCGCGGCTGGCCACGGCGGTGGTCGAAGCGGACTCGCTCCAGGCCGCGCAGGACATCCTCGCCGAGCGCGGCGTCCGCACCGAGCTCGACTACGAGCGCGAGCACGCCTGAGGGGGTCAGACCCCTCGCTTCATTCCGTGAAGCAAGGGGTCAGACCCCTTGCTTCAGTGCGTGAAGTGAAGGGTCAGACCCCTCGTGTCAGCCGGCCGGATCGCGGTTGGGGTCGCTCGCCAGGCGGCCGACCTGCTGGCGCTCGACCTCGTCGCGCAGATCGCCCTCGTCGAGGTCGGCGGCGCCCCGGGCCCGCCGGCGGTCGTTGACGCCGTCGACCATGGAGCCCACGTCGCGCTCCTCGATCTCGTGCATCGTCCCCCACGCCCGGTGCTGCTTCTTGTCGGTGATGTCGCCCGTGCGGCGCGGCGAGCGCAACCCGAGCAGCAGGAGCGCGCCGATGCCGACCGTCAGGACGGTGAAGACGCCGGTGGCGAAGGTGTCGGCGAACACGGTCATCGCCCACGACCGTAGCCCGGCCGCCCGGGCGACGGGTTCGTAGGATCTGCGAAGTCCGCCCACCGGACGCGTAGGATCCGCGCGTGGACCTCGGTGAAGCCCTGCACGCAGGACTCGACGAGCTGGCCGGCGAGGTCATGGCCCGTGTCCATGCAGAGCTGCCGGAGTGGATGCGCCAGCCGGATCTGCTCGAGGCCAGCCGCACGTTCACGCGCGCGAGCCTGCAAGCCGAGGTCGACGCGCTCGCACGCGGAGCGCTGCCGGACGCATGCCCGGAGGTCGACGCCGAGGGCGCGCGGCTCGGCGCGCGGGCCGGCGTCCCGCTCGACGCGCTGCTGCGGGGCTATCGGGCGGGCAACGCCGTCCTGTGGGAAGCCGCGTTCGAGCGCCTGGCCGCCGACCCCGCCGCGATCCGCGCGGCGTCCTCGTTCCTGTTCGCCTACGCCGACCGCCTCTCGGCCTTCGTGACCGCCGAGCACACCGACGAGCGCGAGCGGGTCCTGCGCACCGCCGAGCAGCGGCGGACGCACCTGGTCCGGGAGGTGCTCGACGGCGCCGACGTGGACGGGACGACCCTCGGCTACGACCTCGGCGCGACGCACGTCGGCGTGGTCGCCTGGGGACCGGACGCCGCCGCCGCCGTCGCGGCGCTCGCCGCCGGGCGGCCCGTGCTGAGCGTCGCGCTGCTGGAGGAGACCACGTGGGCGTGGATCGGCGCGCGCGGGCTGACCGCCGTGGGCGCCCCGCCCGCGGGAACCCGCCTCGCCCTGGGCGAGCCGGCCGCCGGCCCGGACGGCTTCCGCCGCACCCACCGCCAGGCGCTGCACGCCCAGCGCGCCGGGCAGGCCGCGGTCACGCGCTTCGCCGACGTGGCCCTGGAGGCCCTGCTGCTCGCCGACGCGATCGAGGCGCGGGCGTTCGTCGCGCGCGAGCTGCAGGGGATCGACGGCGAGGACGCGCCGTCGGCGCGCCTGCGCGAGACGCTGGAGGCGTACTTCCTCGCCGGGCACAACGCCGCCGCGGCCGCCGCCGCGCTGGGCGTCCACGAGCAGACGGTGGCCAACCGCCTGCGGGCGGTGGAGCGGCGCACGGGCACGCCGCCGCAGCGCCGCAGCGCCGAGCTGGAGGCCGCGCTGCGGGTCCGGCGGCTGCTGTAGGAGGACGTGCGGCCGCGCGCCGCGAAGGAAGCGGGATGGCCTGGGTCGAGACGCCGTCGGAGACGTTCGTCGCACGCCACGACGAGCGCGACGCCGACGACGCCGCCGCGGTCCTCGACCAGCTGGAGGCGGCCCGGCGGCGGCTGGAGGCGCGGTTCCCGGTCCCGGTCGGCGAGATGGCGGTCGTCCTGCACGGCTCGGCGGCCCAGCTCGACGCCGCGCAGCCCTGGCTGCCGCTGCACCGCCGCCTGACCGCGCCCGCCGGGCGGCGCTACCTGGTCGGTTGGACGACGGAGCGCGAGCTGCACTGCCTCGCGCCGCGGATGCTCGCGCGGCGCGCGTCCAACGTCGAGGGCTCGGTCGAGCTGCTCATGCTGGCACCCAGCGCGCTGTTCGCCCGCCGCGTCGTCGGCGCGGGCAACGACCGCCTGCCGCCGCCGTTCACCGTCCGGTCCTTCCGCCGCTACCTGCGCTGGGCGTGGCTGGTCGAGGGGGCCGCGCAGCACTTCTCCGGCCAGTCGCGCCACGTGCGCCCCGCGGTGACGCGGCGGATGCACGAGGGCCCGCACCCCGAGTTCCCCCCGGCGCTGCGCGACGCCGCCCTGCTCGGCGGCACGGTGTTCGACCTGCTGCACCGCGAGCAGGGCGAGCGGGCGTGCGTGGCGCTGGCCACCGGCGCGGACGCCGCCGACCCGCTCGACGCGCTGGTCAGAGCCTTCGGCGGGCGGCCGGCGCGCCACACCGAGGCGACCTGGCGGACCTACCTGGAGCGGCTCGCGGGCGGCCGGTAGCGGCGGTCAGAACACCGCGACGAAGACGCCCGCGGCGACCGTGGCCAGCACGATCGCCACCATCGTCACGGCGAGCGCCTGCACCCACACCGGCGCGCCGGGCCGGCCCGAGCCGGTCCCCTCGGGCAGCGGCTCGATCAGCAGGACGTCGCGGGCGACGTCGGCGCCCGACTGGGCGACGAGCACGTCGCGCGGGCCGGCGGCGAGGAAGTCGGGGACGTCGAAGCCGCCCGAGCGGCGCACGACGCTGGCGACGCCCTCCTCGAGCAGCATCCCGGCCAGGAGCTCGGCCTCGGCCTGGTTGCGCGCCCGCGCCACGCGGACCAGCGGCCCCTCGGAGTACTGGCCCTTGACCTTGCGCGCCCGCTGCTGGCGCTCGGAGAGCGGGCCGCGCGCCGCGGCGACCTCCGGACCGTGGACCAGCGGCAGCCCGCAGTCCGCGCAGAAGCGCTCGGCGGCCGGATGGCTCCGTCCGCACCCCGGGCAGCGCAGCGGGGCGGGCGCGGCCGGCATCGGCGCCCTCAGTCCTCGATCTCGAGCGTCGCCTCGGAGACCTGGCCGTCGACGATGCGGAACGCGCGGACGTCGGGCTCGGCGGCCTTGACGCCGACGATGACGTAGAGCGGATCGCCGAACAGCGGGTTGGCCAGGTTGATGTCGGTCTGCGACGGGACCGGATCGGAGCGCGTGTGGGAGTGGTAGATCGCGCCGAGGTCGAGCCCGGCCTCCTCGATCTCGTCCTGGACCCGGAACTGCTCCATCGGCTCCATGACGTAGCGGAACGGGCTGCGGGCGGCGTTGGCCACGCGGTGGACGGCGACGGCGCGGCCCTCGGACGCCGCGACGATGCCGCAGCACTCGTTGGGCGCCTCCTCGCGGGCGTGCGCGACCATCTCGTCGACCATGGAGCGGGAGATCCTCACCGCCCCCAAGCTACCAACGGCGCGGCGTGGCGCCGCGCGGCGCTACTTGGCGGTGCTGGACGGCGTGGTGGTGACGGGGAGCTCGTCGTCGTCGTCGTCCTTGGACGAGTTGCCGCTGATGGAGTCCTTGAACTCGCGCATCCCGTGGCCGATCGAGCGGCCGACCTCGGGGAGCCGCTTCGGGCCCAGGATGATGAGCGCGATGACGAGCACGATGATGAGCTCGGTCGGTCCGATGCCGCTGATCATGGGTCAGTCCTTTTCCTCGTGGTGGGACAAGCGTAGAGGTATGCGTACCAGACGTCGTATCGGCTCATCGCTCGCCCGTCTCGAATGCCCGCTGGACGAGCGGCTGCGACAGGGCCGCGCGCAGGACGACGAGATGCTGGCCCTGCGCAGCCATGATCGACGCGGTCGTCGGCAGCAGCTTGGGCTCCGCGAGCCGCGCGTGGGCGTCGTGGTAGGCGGCGACCTCCGCGCTCTCCAGGCCGAGGGCGTACTCGAGCACGGCCTCGGGCGTGCGCGCGTCCCCGAGCCCGGGGAGGATCCGGTCGACGTCGGCCACCGTCCGCGGCGGGCGCGGCGCGCGGCCCCCGAGCGCTTCGAGCACGGTCAGGAGCGCTTCGGCGTGCTGCTGCTCGTGGCGGGCGAAGCGCCACAGCGTCCGCGTGTGGCGCGGGCCGGCGATGCCGGAGGCGGCCGCCGTCCGGTAGGCCAGCGCCGCCGCCTCCTCCAGGCCGATCAGCGACTCGACGATGTCCGCGTCGGTCTCGGCCTGCGCGAGCGCCGCCCGCGCGCCGGCGACGAGCGGCGCGCCGGCGGCGAGCACCGCGGCGGCCGCGGCGCCGCGGCGCAGCGCCTCCCGGCGGGTCGCGCCGCCGCTCACGGCGCCGTCCCGTCGACGAAGGCGACCGGCGCCGGGTCCTCCCCGAGCGCGTCGCGCAGGACCGCGAGGTGCTCGGCCTCGGTGGTGAAGATCGACCCGGCGGTCGCGCGCAGCTCCGGCAGGCGGAGCCGCGGCAGCGCGTCGAGGTAGGCGGCGATCGCGGCGTCCTCGATCCCGACGGCGTGGCGCAGGATCGCCCGCTCGCCGCGGGGCACGCGCACCTCGAGCCTCGCCCGCGGCGCCGGCGGGGTGCCGCCCAGCCGGCGCGACGCGAGGCTGAGGCGGTCGACGTGCTCGCGCTCGTGGTCGCGGAAGCGCCGCGCGACGGCGCCCAGCGAGCCGCCGAGGCGCCGCGCCGCGACGGTGTAGCCGGCCACCGCCGTCTGCTCGAGCTCGATCAGCGCGCCGAGGAGCTCGATGTCGCTCGCGGTGTCGGCGTCGTCGCCGCCGGCGGCGGTGCCGCCGCAGCCGGCGAGCACGAGGGCGGAGCCGGCGGACAGGCCGGCGGCGCGCAGCAGCGCGCGGCGCCCGATCACCACCAGACGGTGGACTCCAGGTTCTCGATCTCCTCGACCGGGCGCGTGTAGATGCCCGACGAGAGGTACTTCCAGCCGTCGTCGCAGACGATGAAGACGACGTTGCCCTCGTCCATCTCGCGGGCGATCCGCACGGCGATGGAGGCGATCGCGCCCGAGGAGACCCCGGCGAAGATGCCTTCCTCGTCGAGCAGCCGCCGCGTCCAGACGATGGCGTCGGAGTTGGTGACGAAGATCTTGCGGTCCAGCAGCGAGAGGTCGATGATCGGCGGGATGAAGCCGTCCTCCAGGGAGCGCAGGCCCTGGACGGGCTCGCCCTGCATCGGCTCGGCGGCGACGATCTTCACCGCGTCGCCGAGCTCCTCGCGCAGGCGCCGGCCGACGCCCATGAGCGTCCCGCCCGTGCCGAGGCCGGCGACGAACGCGGAGACCTCGTCAAGCTCGTTGAGGATCTCCGGCGCGGTCGAGTTGTAGTGCGCGTCCGGGTTGGCCTGGTTGCCGTACTGGTACGGCATGTAGTACGAAGCGTCGGCTTCCGCCATCTCCAGCGCGAGCGCGACCGCGCCGTTGGAGCCCTGGTCGCCCGGCGAGTACACGATCTCCGCCCCGTACATCTGCAGCAGCTGGGTGCGCTCGGGCGTCACGTTGTCGGGCATGACGACCTTGAGCTTGTAGCCCTTGCGCGAGCAGATCATCGCCAGCGAGATCCCCGTGTTACCGGAGGTCGGCTCCAGGATCGTCTGGCCCGGGCGGATCGCGCCGCGCTCCTCGGCGTCCTCGATCAGCGCGCGGGCGACGCGGTCCTTGATCGAGCCGGTCGGGTTGTGGGACTCCAGCTTGGCCCAGATGCGGACGCCGGGCGACGGCGACAGGCGCTTGAGCTCGACGAGCGGCGTGTTGCCGATCGCCTGCACGATGTCGCCGTAGCGCCCCCCGCAGGGCCGGTTCTCGAGGTGGGGAACCATACTTCAGGAAGTATAGCCTTGGGCATGAATCTCTAATCCGGGGTAGAGACGAGCGCGTACGGCCCGTCAGAGAAGCGACCTCGTGGACCCAGAAGGAGACTTGATGACCGATCCCACCACCGACCGGCCAGGCGCCGTCGCGGCGCTGCGCAGCGACCCCGCGTCGCGCAAGCGCTTCCTGCGCATGGGCGGCGCCGGGCTGGCGGGCGCGCTGGCGCTCACGCTCTCGGCCTGCGGCTCGGAGGAGGAGAAGAGCCCGGCCGAGGGGACGGACGTGGCCGCGGCGGCGGCCGGCGTCAGCGCCGAGGTCTCCAAGGCCGACCCCGCGCTGCGGCGCTTCGGCGAGGGCGACCTGGCCATCGCCAACTACGCGCTGACGCTGGAGTTCGTCGAGACGGCGTTCTACGAGAAGGCGCTCGACAGCGGCGTGCTCACCGGGTCGGCGCAGGAGCTGTTCAAGCGGTTCGGCGAGCAGGAGCGCACCCACGTCGAGGCGCTGACCAAGCTGATCCGCAGCTCCGGCGGGACGCCGGTCGAGCCGCCCAAGACGAAGTTCACCTTCGACGACTCGGCGGCCACGCTCGACCTCGCCGCCACCTTCGAGGACCTCGGCGCCAACGCCTACCTGGGCCAGGCCGCCAAGATCCAGAGCCCGGAGATCCTCGCCACCGCGCTGTCCATCCACAGCGTCGAGGCGCGCCACGCCGCCGCCTTGCTCGGCATCACCGGCAAGCCCGCCGCGCCGCGCGCCTTCGCCGAGCCGGCCGACGCCGGCACGGTCCTCGCCGCCGTCCAGCCCTACCTCGTCGCCCAGGAGTCCTAGCCATGACGACGCGAATCCCGACCGACGCCCCCGCGCTGCACGCCGTCGAGGTCGGCGGCATGACGCGCTCGAGCTTCATCCTGCGCGGCGCGCTGGCCGCCGGCGCCCTCTTCGGCGCCTCGGCCGCGACGCCGCTGGTGAGCCGCGCGCTGGCCCAGGCCGGCGACATCGAGGTGCTGAACTTCGCGCTGACGCTGGAGTACCTGGAAGCCGACTTCTACACGGCGGCGCGCGAACTGCCGCTGCGCGAGGAGCTCGCGGCGCTGGCCGCGGAGTTCGGCGAGCACGAGCGCCAGCACGTCGACGCCCTCACCGCCACGATCACCGGCCTCGAGGGCGAGCCGGCCAAGCGGCCGCCGTTCGAGTTCGCGCTGCAGAGCGAGGCCGACTTCCTGCGGCTGGCCGTCATGCTCGAGGACACGGGCGTCGCCGCCTACAACGGCGCCGCGCCGCGCCTGGAGTCCAAGGCGGTGCTCGCGGCGGCCGGCGGCATCGTCCAGGTCGAGGCCCGCCACGCGGGCGAGATCCGCCGCCTGGCCGGCAAGGACCCCGCTCCGGCGGCGTTCGACCGCGCGCTGAGCACCCAGGAGGTCCAGGCGGCCATCGAGCCGCTCATCCGGACCTCCTGAGGCTCACCCCCGCCGCTTGCGCTTCAGCCGGGCGAAGTTGCGCGAGTGCTGCTTGCGCTCGACGTTGCCCGCCCGGTCGACGCCACGGACCCAGACCTTGTAGCGCCCGCGCTTGACGCGGGCGCGCAGGGTGAAGGTCCAGCGCTTCGTGCCGCGCGCCCGCAGGTAGGAGGTGCGCAGGCACGAGCGGGCGCGGCTGAAGCGGCCGTTGGCCTGCAGGAAGCGGCAGCGCTCGTGGCGGTCGCCGACTTCGCGGGCGATCGAGACGAACACGCGCGCGAGGCCCGCGCAGCCGCGGTCGCGCGAGCGGCCGCGGACGGTGATCCGGCGGTGGCCGACCCGGGAGCGGCGCACCGACGCGCGCGAGCGCGGTGCGAGGCGGTCGCTGCAGGCGGATGGCGTGGTGGCCGGGGGCGCCGCGGGGATCGGACCCCCGTTGGCGCCGGGCGTCTGGCCTCCGCTCCCTG
>DASVQH010000139.1:0-1831 GCA_036389195.1 Solirubrobacteraceae bacterium | reverse complement strand
TCGCCACCGACAGCGCGACGCCGAGCCCGCGCGACCCGGCGACGGGGAGCAGCAGCGCCTCGCCGGCGTTGAAGGCGGCGTAGGCGGTGACGAGCGCGGCGATCCGCCGGCGTCCGTCGGGATCGCGGCTCGTCCAGCGCGCGACGGTCCGACCCGCGCTCACTTGGCCGCCTCCGCGAGCGGGACGCGCAGATCCAGTCGGCGCCCGTCCCAGCGCAGCACGCCGCCGTACAGCGCGGTGCGCTCGTCGAGCCCCGGGAACGGGGCCCACGGCTCGCCGGCTGCGGGGCCGAGGTCGAGCGCGAGCACGAGCGTCCCGCCCCGGCGGTCCAGGCGCACGGCGGCGGTGCCGCCCCGGCGGTCGTGGAGGGCGAGCCCGGCCACGAGCGCATGATGCACGAGGAGCTGGACCCCGGCGGGCACCTGGCCGACGTCGCCCACGGCGACGGACAGCGTGCCCGCCGCGGCCCGCCGCCGCGCCTCGCGGTAGGCGTCGGCCAGGCCGGGCTGCGGCGCGTAGGCCGATGGCACCGGCTCGGGCAGCACGTCGAGGAGGTGGCGCAGCGCGGCCAGCGCCGCGTCGGCCGATCGCTGCAGCGCCGCGAGGGCGGGCTCGGCGGCGCCCGGGCCCTCGGCCAGCCGCGCCTCGGCCTCGGTGACCTGGGGGCCGATCGCCGACAACGCGCTCAGCGCGTCCTCGACGCACGCCGCCGCGGCGCCCGGGCTCTCAGGCAGCACCAGCATCGTGCTGGCTCCCCACCCGTACGAGCCCGCTCTCGTAGGCGAGCACCACGGCCTGGGTGCGGCTGCGCAGGCCGAGCTTGGCGAGGACCCGGGTCACGTGCGTCTTGATCGTCGCCTCGCTGAGGAACAGCTCGCGGCCGATCGCCTGGTTGGAGAGCCCGCGCGCGATCAGCCCGAGGACGTCGCGCTCGCGCTCGGTCAGCTCGGCGAGCGCGCCGAGGACCGCGCGGTCGGGCTCCGGCACCTGGACGAAGTGCTCGACGAGCCGCCGGGTCACCCGCGGCGCCAGCAGCGCCTCGCCGTCGGCCACGGTGCGCACCGCCTCGACCAGCTGAGCGGGGGTGGCCTCCTTGAGCAGGAAGCCGGCGGCGCCGGCGCGCAGCGCCGCGAACACGTACTCGTCGAGATCGAACGTGGTCACCACCAGCACGCGGGTCGGGAGATCGGCCTGCGTGATCTGCCGCGTCGCCTCGATGCCGTCGAGCAACGGCATGCGGATGTCCATCACCACGACGTCGGGGCGCGCCCTTCGCACGGCGTCGATCGCGTCGCGCCCGTCGGCCGCCTCGCCGACGACGCGGATGTCGTCCTCGGTCTCGAGCATGACCCGGAAGCCGCCGCGGACGAGCGAGTGGTCGTCGGCGATGACGACGCGGATCACCTCAGAGCACCCGCCGCAGGCGGACGAGGTCGGCCAGCGCCTCGGCGGCGAGCGCGCGCACGGCGGCCAGCGCGACCGCGGCGCCGGCCGGGTCGCGCGGCGCCAGCGCCCGCGCGGCGCGCACCTGGATCGCCAGCACCGACACCTGGTGGGCGACGAGGTCGTGGAGCTCCGCGGCGATGCGCCCGCTGCGGCTGGGGTCTGCGGCCATGACCGCGCGAGCCTACGGGCACCCGTGCGGGCCCGCATCCGACGAAGGTCTGATGCCGGACGTAAGAACGGGGCGGCGGGCGGCGCCAACGGCTGCGAGATGCTCGTCGACGCCATGGCGACCTACCTTGGGGGGCGCGTGACCACGGACGACCCGCGCGACTGGGTGGCCGACCTGCGCGGCCCGGCGTCCGTGCGCGCGGCGGCGACCGCCGA
>DASVQH010000138.1:0-9439 GCA_036389195.1 Solirubrobacteraceae bacterium | reverse complement strand
CGACGGATCGGGACGCTGACGCTCGTCCGCGTCCCCGGCCCGGCCTACGCCGAGGGCGAGGTCGAGCTGGCCTCGGAGCTGGCGCGCCGCGCCGCGCTCGCGGTCGACAACGCCGCCCGCTACGCCTCCGAGCGCGAGACCGCCCTGGTCCTGCAGCGCAGCATGCTCCCCGAGCTGCAGCCGCGCGCCCGCGGGCTGCTCGTGGCGTCGCGCTACCTGCCGGGCGCCTCCGGGGTCGACGTCGGCGGCGACTGGTACGACCTCATCCCGCTGTCCGATCCGAGCCGCCACGGGCTCGTGGTCGGCGACGTGGCCGGCCGCGGCGTGGCCGCCGCCGCGGTGATGGGGCAGCTGCGGGCCGTCGTGCGCGCCTACGCGCTGGAAGGCCATCCCCCGGCGCGCCTGCTCACCCAGCTCGACCGCTTCGTCGACGCGCAGGGCATGACGCCGTTCGTCACCTGCCTCTACGCGATCGTCGACGAGCGCGAGCACACGCTGACCGTCAGCTCGGCGGGGCACCTGCCGCCGCTGGTCCTCGACGGCGACGGCGCGCGGCTGCTCCCCGTCGCGCCCGGCCCGCCGCTCGGCACCCGCTACGGCGGGTACCGCGACGAGACGTTCGAGCTGGCGCCCGACGCCACCGTCCTGCTCTACACCGACGGCCTCGTGGAGGAGCGCTCGCGCTCGATCACCGAGGGCCTGGAGCGCCTGCGCCAGGCCGCGCGCCACTGGCGCAGCTCCCCCGAGGCGCTGTGCGACGGGGTGCTCGGCGAGCTCGGCCGCCTCGGCCACCAGGAGGACGACACGGCGCTGCTGGCCGTCAACCTGGCCGGCCGCGAGCCGGCGCCCGCGCCGCCGGTGCGCTCGAGCATCGAGGTGCCGGCGCAGGACACCTCCGCCGCGGCGGCGCGGCGGTGGCTGGAGCGCGCGCTCGACGGCGCCGGGGGCGAGGAGCTGGTGGCCACCGCCGCGCTGCTGACCACCGAGCTGGTCGCCAACGCGGTCCGCCACGGCGGCGGGCGCTGGCTCGAGGTGGCGCTGGCGCTCGACGACGCCGCCGTGCGGGTCGAGGTCGCGGACGCCGGCGCGGGCGCGCCCCGGCCGCAGGCGCCGCCGGACCCGGGCGTCGACAGCGGCCGCGGGCTGATGATCGTCGAGGCGCTGGCCCAGCGCTGGGGCTACGAGCCCGACGCCTCGGGCCGCGGCAAGCGCGTCTGGTTCGAGCTCGATCGCTGATGCCCTACGCCGGCGACGGACCACGGCTGCACTACGAGCGCACCGGCAGCGGCGAGCCGATGCTGTTCATCACCGGCTTCACGATCTCGGCCGCGGTGTTCGATCCGGTGCTTCCGCTCTACACGGACCGCTTCGACTGCGTCACCTACGACAACCGGGGGTCCGGGCGCTCGGCGGCGCCGCTGAAGCCGACGTCGATGCCCGAGCTCGCCTGGGACGCGGTGCGGGTGCTCGACGCCTGCGGGATCGAGTCGGCGCACGTCTACGGCCTCTCGATGGGCGGGATGATCGCTCAGGAGATGGCCATCCGCTACCCCGAGCGGGTGCGCGGGCTGGTCCTCGGCTGCACCTCGCCCGGCGGCCCGCGCGCCGTGCGGCCGACCATGGCCGAGCTCACCGCGCTCGGCGCCGGCGCGATGGCCGGGCTGCGCGAGCCGGGCCGGCCGGTCCTCGCGCGCATGCTCTTCTCCCCGGACTTCCGCCGCCGCGAGCCCGAGCGCGTGCGCTCGCTGCTGACCCACTTCGCGGCGCACCGCGCGCCCGCGCACGGCATGGCCGGCCACTGGTGGGCCAGCATCTACCACGACACGGTGGCGCGGCTGCCGAAGATCCAGGCGCCGACGCTGGTCATGCACGGCGGCGCCGACGTGATGGCCCCGATCGCCAACGCCCGCCTGCTCGCCGAGCGGATCCCCGACGCCGAGCTGGCGGTCGTCGAGGGGACGGGCCACGCCTACCTGCTCGAGCGCCCGGAGCGCTCGCGCGACCTGCTGCTGCAGTGGCTCGACGCGCGCGACCCGATCGGCCCCGGCCGGCCCAACGGCGGGATCGGCGCGCGGATGGAGCCGGTGACGCGGGCGCTCGGGCTGCCGATCGGCGCGCTGCGCACCGGCCGCAGCCTCATCGGGCTCGGGAGCGACCGCCTGCGAGGGCCGTCGCGAGGGCCCGGTAGACCTTCCGGTTGAAGGCCAGCCCGACGTGCGAGCCGGTGACCTCGACGCAGGTCGCGTACGGCACGACGCAGGCCTCCCAGCGCACCACCCCGTCGCCGCGCGTGTAGATGGAGGTCAGCGGCACCTCTGCCGGGAACTCGCCGGCGTAGTCGGTGCTGAAGCGGCAGCGGCAGGTGTCGGTGAAGCAGCCGTTGCGGGCGACGCGGTCGGTGGTGCGTGCGTAGACGGCGCGGAAGCCGGCGACGGCGGCCTTGGTCGGGACGGAGATGTCGAACGGCCGGTCCAGCCCGGCGCCCATGGACACGGCGGCGGCGATCCGGTCGGGGTGGCGCCGCGAGAGCGCCTTGGCGAAGTGGCCGCCGCGCGAGTGCCCCACCAGCGTCACGCGCCGGCCGGTCGCGCGGTGGATGCGGCCGACGAGTCCGTCGAGCCGGTCGAGCGCGCGGTCCGAGCAGTCGACGTTGGCGAGGATCCCCGACGGGCGCGCGTCGTAGCCCATCCGCTCCAGCCAGCCCCGCATGACGCTCAGCGAGGCGTCGCCGGCCAGGAACCCGGGGATGAGCACGACCGGCTCGCCGTCGCCGCGCGGGACGCCCTCGCCCCAGTAGACGGGATCGACGAGCAGCCGCGCCAGCTCGGCCTGCCAGCGCACCTCGGACAGGTGGCGGCCCCACCACCGGCGGGCGGGCGGCTCACCGGTGCCGGGCGGGGTCGGGTCGAACGACGCCTCCTCGATCGGCTCGGGGAGCGGCAGCTTGCCCAGCGGGTCGGGGAAGGGCAGATCCGGGAGGTTCGCGGCGTCCACGCGGGTCACGATCCCACACCGACGTTCAAGCCGCGCCGCCGTTCGGCCGATGTGGCCTCAAGATGACACGCGCGCGGCCGATCACCTGGGTGTTGGGCGCGGCCTTCGCGGGCTGCGCGGCCATCGCGCTGCACGCGCTCACGGGGGTCGGAGGCGAGGGCTCGCGCGAGCTGTTCTCCCGCTGGACCTACTGCGCCGTCATGAACGTCACCGCGGCCGCCGTGCTGTGGCGGGCGATCGCCGTCCCGCGCCACCGCGCCGCCTGGCTGGCCATCGGCGGCGGCCTGGCGCTGCGCAACGCCGGCGACCTGTACTGGTTCGTGACGATGGCCGACCTGGCCGCGCCGCCGTCGCCCTCGATCTGCGACGCCGCGTGGCTGGCCTCGCTGCTGCCCACCAGCCTCGGCGTCTGGCTGCTGCTGCGCTCCCGGATGCACGGGATGCCCGCGGCGATGTGGCTCGACGGGCTGATCGCCTCGCTGGCGGTGGCCGGCGCGGCCTCGGTCTTCGCGTTCGAGCAGCTGATGCCCGGCTCGCTGGCCGGCGGCCCCGGCTCGCTGCTGACCTACGTCTATCCCGTCCGCGACATCGTGCTGATCGGGCTGCTCGGCGCCGCGGCGGCGCTGGCCGGCGCGCGGCCCGGCCGCGCCTGGTTCCTGCTGTGCGGCGGCGTCGCCCTGGCGCTGGTCGCGGACCTGGTCTTCGTCGTGCGCCTGCGCGAGAGCCTCTACAGCGAGGGCGAGCTGCTCGACGTGTGCTGGCCGCTGTCGGCGACGCTCATCGCGGCGGCCGCGTGGCAGCCGTCGGTGCGCAGCCGGCCACGGGCGTCTCGCGCGGCCCCGGCATGACCGGCGCGTTCTCGCTGGTGACGCTCGGCGTGCTCGCCTACGACGTGGTGGACGAGGTCAACCCGATCGCCCACACCTTCGTGACCCTCGCCGTCGCGGCGGTCATGCTGCGCCTGTGGCTGGCCGCCCACGAGCGCCGCCGCCTGGAGCGCTCGGCCGACGCGGCGTTCACCGACGACCTGACCGGCCTGGGCAACCGCCGCGCGTTCCACCGCGACGCCGACCGGGCCCTGGTCGGGGAGCGCACCGAGACGCGGCCGGTGGCCGTCCTCCTGCTCGACCTCGACCGCTTTAAGGAGCTCAACGACACGCTCGGCCACCACGCGGGCGACGCGATGCTGCGCGCCGTCGCCGGCCGGCTGCGCGAGACGCTGCCGGGCGCCGGGCTGGCGCGCCTGGGCGGCGACGAGTTCGTCGCGGTGGTGCCCGGCGGCGAGGCCGCGGCGCGCGCCGCGGCCGAGGCCGTGCGCGGCGCGCTGAAGCCCGGCTTCCGCCTCGACGGCCTCACCGCCCACGCCGAGGCCAGCATCGGGATCGCCATCAGCCCCGAGGACGGCGTCACGCGCACCGACCTCCTCCGCCACGCCGACATCGCGATGTACCGTGCCAAGCGGCGCGGGACCGGCATCGAGCTGCACGGCGGGGCGGCCGCCGGGGACGCCAACGAGGTGCGCCGCGACCGGCTCGAGCTGGCCGCGGAGGTCCGGGCGGCGCTGGAGGCCGGCGACCAGATCGTCCTGCACTTCCAGCCCAAGGCCGAGCTCGCGACGGGGCGGATCACCGGCGTGGAGGCGCTGGCGCGCTGGCAGCACCCGACGCGCGGCCTGCTGTTCCCCGACGTCTTCATCCCGCTGGTCGAGCGCCACGGGCTGATGCCGCGGTTCACCGAGGTGGTGCTCGACGCCGCGCTGGCCCAGCAGCGCGCCTGGCGCGCCGAGGGCCTGGCCCTTCCCGTCGCGGTCAACGTCTCGGCGGCCAACCTGCTCGACGCGGGCTTCCCGGACGCCGTCGCGAGCCTGCTGGAGCACCACGGCACGCCGCCGGGCGCGCTGGAGCTCGAGCTCACCGAGCACACGATCATGCTCGACCCCGAGCGGGCGCTCGAGGTCCTCGGCCGCCTGCACGGCCTCGGGCTGTCACTGGCGCTCGACGACTTCGGGACGGGCTACTCCTCGCTCGCCCACCTCAAGCGGCTGCCGGTCGCGACGCTGAAGATCGACAAGTCGTTCGTCCTCGACATGCTGTCCGATCGCGACGACGCGATCATCGTGCGCTCGATCATCGAGCTCGCGCGCAACCTGCGGCTGCACGTCGTCGCCGAGGGCGTCGAGACCGCGCAGCACGAGGCCCACCTGGCGGCCTTCGGCTGCCACACCGCCCAGGGCTACCACCTGGCGCGGCCGCTGCCGCCCGCCGAGCTGGCCGCCTGGGTGCGGGCGCGCGAGGTCGGCGGCGACGCGCCGCCGGCCTCCGACGACGCCGCCGGCGCGCGGGAGGCGCTGGTCCGCGCGGCCGCCGAGGTCCGCGGCGCGGCCTCGCCGGACACCTCGCGGGCCGACACCCTGGAGCGCGTGGCCGCGCGGCTGCGCGGGTTGGTGGCCTACGACGACATGGCGGTCTACGCGCTCGACGCGGGCGCCGGGCTGCTGCGCCCGGCCTACGCAGACGGCAAGTGGGCGGCCGAGACGATGGCCGGCCCCTTCCCCGCCGAGGACGGCGTCACCGGCTCGGCGATCCGCGAGCGGCGCACTCGCTACGTCCCGCGGACCGACCTCGACCCGACCTCCGAGCAGGTCGAGGGCACCGAGATGGAGCCGGAGTCGCTGGTGTGCGTCCCGCTGCTGCTGCACGACCGGCCGGTGGGCGCGCTCAACGTCTACCGGGTGGGGGAGAGCGCGGCGTTCAGCGCCGCCGAGGTGGAGACGATCGAGCGCTTCGCCAACCTGGCCGTGATGGCGCTGGGCGCCTCCGGCGTGGGCGCCGCGGCGGCGGTCTAGTCGCCCGGCAGGCCCTCGATCTCCCCGTTGCGGAAGGCGTCGACGAAGCGGCGGTGGTCGTCGCGCGCCAGCTCGCCGTAGGCGGTGCCGAACTCCACCAGCCGGTCGGCGAACGCCTCGTCGCGGTCGCCGATCACGGCGACGATCGCGTCCTCGGTCTGGAACTCGACGAGCGCCTCGTCGGAGCCGGCGTCCGAGACGCAGTGCACCTTCGCGGTGGCCTGCCCGAGCGACTCCAGGAGCGGGAGGATCTCGTCGGGCTCCGTGATGACCTCCCAGTCGAGGTCGGCCTCGTGGGGGGAGATCTCCTTGACCACCTGGCCGGTGCCGCGCAGGTCGCACCAGCCGAGCCACGGGTCGGCGTTGGCCTGCAGCGCGCGCTGGGAGACCGCGGTGCGATGCCCGGGATGCTCGAAGGCGCCGGTGAGCCGCTCGT
Organism: Solirubrobacteraceae bacterium; assembly: GCA_036389195.1. Taxonomy (GTDB): domain Bacteria; phylum Actinomycetota; class Thermoleophilia; order Solirubrobacterales; family Solirubrobacteraceae; genus JACCYI01. The sequence goes on along the minus strand of DASVQH010000138.1, from coordinate 3,164 downwards.
CGTCGACGACCCGGCTGGGCGCCGCGACGTTGCCCTCCTTCATGGACAGCACGACGTCGTCTTCCAGCGCCTGGGACCGGCCCTCGATCAGCAGGTTGTACGCCGGCAGGCCGGCGCTGCCGATCCCGAAGCCGGTCCGGCCCACGATGTCCTTGACCGAGTAGGAGACGCTGCGCTGGCGCTTGGTCTCGGGGATCGTGTCCAGGTAGGCGCGGTAGGCGGCCTCGACCTCGTCGCGCTCGTCGTCCTCCAGGCGCCGGACGCCCGGGCCGTCGGCGAAGCGCCGCTCCGCGCGCTCGATGGTGGTCATCGTCGCGAGCATCTCGACGCGCGTCTCCGTGCGGGCGCGCAGGAGGACGGCGTGCACCGCGCTCTCGGGGTCGGTGGTCTCCAGCGTGAGGCGGAACTCGTGGTCGCGGTCGCCGGTGGCGAAGGCGCGCACCTGCGCGACGTAGGCGCGGGCGTAGGTCCGGATCATCTCGCCGATCGTGGCGTCGGAGAACGCCTTCTCGTAGCCGAGCAGGACCAGCGAGGCGGCCATCCGCTGCAGGTCCCAGGTGAAGTGGCCGAGGTAGGCCTCGTCGAAGTCGTTGACGTCGAACACCAGCACGCCGGCGGCGTCCATGTAGGTGCCGTAGTTCTCGGCGTGCAGGTCGCCCTGGATCCACACGCGGCTGGTGCGCTCGTCGGCCCAGGGATCGTCGAGGCGGTCGACGTCGGCGTAGAAGAGCGCGGCGCTGCCGCGGTAGAAGGAGAACGGGTCGGCCGCCATCTTGCGGAACTTGCGCCGGAACGCGCGCGGGTCGCGCTCGATCAGCGAGGAGAAGGCGTCGGTCAGGGCGCCGACGACGAGGCGCTCCCGGTCGTCCTGGGCGGCGATGTCGGCGATGGTGGCGATGGGGGCGAAGCTACCGTCTGGAGGCGATGACGTCGCTCGCCCCCTACACGACGCTGCGCCTCGGCGGCCCGGCCGGGCGGCTGGTGGAGGCCGCCTCGGAGGAGAAGCTGGTCGCGCGGGTGCGCGAGGCCGACGCCCGCGGCGACGCGCTGCTCGTGCTGGCCGGCGGCTCGAACGTGGTGATCGCCGACGCGGGCTGGCCCGGCACCGTGGTGCGGGTGGTGACGCAGGGGATCGAGCGCGACGGCACCGCGCTGACCGCCGCGGCGGGCGAGCCGTGGGATCCGCTGGTGGCGGCGTCCGTGGCCGGCGGACTGGCCGGGATGGAGTGCCTGTCGGGCATCCCGGGCTCGGTCGGCGCCACGCCGATCCAGAACGTCGGGGCCTACGGCCAGGAGGTCGGCGACACGATCGAGTGGGTGCGGGTGCTCGACCGGCAGACCGGCGAGGTGACGGCGCTGGCCGCGCGCGACTGCGGCTTCACCTACCGCTCCTCGATCTTCAAGCGCACGCCCGGCCGCTGGCTGGTGCTGGCCGTGCGCTTCCGCCTGGCCGACGAGGACGGGCTGTCCGAGCCGGTGCGCTACGCGGAGCTGGCGCGCGCGCTCGCGGTCTCGATCGGTGCGCGCGCGCCGCTGGACGACGTGCGCGAGGCGGTGCTGGCGTTGCGCCGGGGCAAGGGCATGGTCATCGACGCCGACGACCTCGACTCGGTCTCCGCCGGCTCGTTCTTCACCAACCCGATCCTGTCGCCCGAGGCGTACGAGGCGCTCGCGGCGCGCGTCCGCCGCCGGCTCGGGCCCGATGTCTCGCCGCCGGCGTTCCCCGAACCCGACGGCCGGATCAAGACCAGCGCCGCCTGGCTCGTCGAGCGCGCGGGGTTCTCGCGCGGGCACGGGCTCCCGGGTCCGGCCGCGCTGTCCTCCAAGCACACGCTCGCGCTGACCAACCGCGGCGGCGCCACCACCGCGCAGCTCGTCGCGCTCGCCCGGGAGGTGGCCGGCGGGGTGCAGGACGCGTTCGGCGTCGCCCTCGTCCCGGAGCCGGTGTTCGTCGGGCACGAGTGGGATTGACGTCACGTCACCCTGCTACCGTGCTGCGCGCGGCGGGCACCGAAGCCTGCCGCGAGGCTAGCTTGCTCTGAGTCACCGCATGGCGGGAGTTCGGGTCAGTCGTTCGCCTCCCGAATCTCGTTTCTCAGGAGCACCTATGTCCACGCAGTCCTTCGCCGATCTCGGCGTGTCCGCCGCCGTGTGCGGCGCCCTCGCCAAGCGCGGCTTCGAGTCGCCCTTCGCGATCCAGAACCTCGTCGTCGCCGACGTCCTCGCGGGCCGCGACGTCCTCGCCAAGTCCCCGACCGGCTCGGGCAAGACGCTGGCCTTCGGCGTCCCGATCTGCGACCTCGTCGAGGCCACCGACGCCCGCCCGTCCGCGCTGATCCTCGCCCCGACCCGCGAGCTCGCGACCCAGATCGTCGCGGAGCTGCGGACCATCGCCCACGCCCGCGCGCTCTCCATCACCGCGGTCTACGGCGGCGTCGGGCTCGAGAAGCAGTCCCGCGAGGCCCGCCGCTCGCACATCATCGTCGCCACGCCGGGCCGGCTCGAGGATCTCCTCGCCCGCCGGGCCTTCTCGCTCAAGCAGATCAAGATCCTGGTCCTCGACGAGGCCGACCGGATGCTCGACATGGGCTTCCGCCCGCCGGTCGACCGCATCGTCGCCCAGTGCCCGCGCGACCGGCAGACGCTGTTCTTCTCGGCCACGCTCGACGGCGAGGCCGGCCGCGTCGCCGAGGAGTACACGCGCGACCCCGCGCGCCACGAGCACGTCCCGGCCGCGCAGCGCGCCGCCGACGTGGAGCACCGCTTCGTCGCCGTCGAGCGTGACGACCGCCTCGACGCGCTGGTGCGCGAGCTGCGCGGCGAGCGCGACCTCGCGCTGGTCTTCGTCCGCACCAAGCGCGGCGCCGACCGGCTGGCCAAGCGGCTGGCGGGCGCCGGCGTGAAGGCCGTCGCCATGCACGGCGACAAGTCCCAGCGCCAGCGCGAGCGCGCCCTGGCCGACTTCGAGGACTGGCGGGTCGACACGCTCGTGGCGACCGACGTCGCCGCGCGCGGCATCGACGTCGACGGCATCTCGCACGTCATCAACTTCGACGCGCCCGAGGACCGCGAGGGCTACGTGCACCGCATCGGGCGCACCGCCCGCGCCGGCAACACCGGTGTGGGCGTGACGTTCGTCGGCGCCGAGCAGGCCCGCGACGTCC
>DASVQH010000137.1:0-3466 GCA_036389195.1 Solirubrobacteraceae bacterium | reverse complement strand
GGGCGCATGCGCCGGCGGGCGGCGCCGGGCCCGTGCGGGGCCGGCGGGTCGGGCGCGCGCGCCGGGGCGTCCTCGGGCGCGCTCAGCCAGTCGTCGGGGCGGTCGGTCCAGAGGCTCTTGCTCACCATGGCCGCCACCGTGACGGGCGGCGCGTCACCTCCGGGTAACTGCGCGCGCCGCCGCTTACCCGGGGGTGACGGCGGCGGGGCGAAGGTGCGTCGCCTCCCACGAACCGAGAGGAGGTGATGCGGATGGAGAACGAACCCCAGCGGCCCGCGCGGCGCATGGTGTGGGTGGCCGCGGTGGCCGCCGTCGTCGGGCTCGGCGGCGCGGTGTCGGCGTTCGCCGGCGACGGCCCCGGCGCACGGGCGGACACCCCGAGCCCCGCCCGGTGGCAGGCCCGCCCCGTCCAGGAGGCCCCGGCCGCCCCGCAGGGCGAGCGGCCGGGTCCCGGCGGGCGCGACGACTGCCCCGAGAAGGACGGCGAGGGCCGGAGCGGCGACGGCGGCTCGCAGGACCAGGCGGCGCCCACCGCGCCCAGCACGACCCCGGAGCTGTAGCGCTCCCGGCGCGGATCCGGCCGCCGCCGACCCCGCGCGGCGGCCGGTCCGTCCGGATTACGATGCGGGCGTGCCGCTTCCACCCGGGCCGCGCCTGGCGCCGCCGCTTCAGCTCGTGGGGCTGTTCAGCCGGCCCGGCGCCTTCCTGGAGCGCTGCCGGGCGCGCTACGGCGACGTCTTCACGCTCCGCATGCCCGGCACCGAGCCGATGGTCTTCCTCGGCGACCCCGACCTCGTCAAGACGGTGTGGAGCCGCGACCGCGACAACGGGCTGCCCACCGGCCGGCGGATCACGCTCCAGCCGGTCCTCGGGCCGCGCTCGGTGCTGCTGCAGGAAGGCGCCGAGCACCTGCGCCGGCGCCGGCTCATGCTGCCGCCGTTCCACGGCGACCGCATGCGCCGCTACGGCGAGCTGATCGACGAGATCACGCTGCGCGACCTGCGCGGCTGGCCGGTCGGCGAGCCGTTCGCGCTGCAGCCGCGCATGCAGTCGATCACCCGCGACGGCATCCTGCGGGCCGTCTTCGGCACCCGGGAAGGGCCCCGGGAGGACGCGCTGCGCCGGTCGATCGACGACGTGCTCGTCCGCACCACGCGAACGCCGACGCAGGTCGCCGTCCTGCTGGCCGAGGCGTCGGGCGCGCGGCACACGCCGTTCCATCGCGCCGTCCGGCGCATGGACGCCCTGCTCTACGAGGAGATCGGCGACCGGCAGGCCGCGGGCGACCTCGACGCCCGCGACGACATCCTCTCCATGCTCGTCCAGGCCCGCGACGAAGGCGGCCGGCCGCTGGAGGCGGCCGAGCTGCGCGACCAGCTCGTCACGCTGCTGCTGGCCGGCCACGAGACGACGGCCACGGCGCTGGCCTGGGCGTTCGACGCGCTGTTCCGGTCCCCGGCGGTCCTCGCCCGCCTGCGGGCGTCGCTCACCGAGAACGACCGCTACCTCGACGCGGTGGTCGAGGAGACGCTGCGGATCCGTCCGACCGTGCACGACGTCGGCCGCCGCCTCGGAGCGCCCCTGGCGCTGCCGGGCGGCGGAGCGCTCGAGGCCGGGACGGCGGTGTTCGCGTCGGTCTGGCTCCTGCACCGCCGCCCCGATCTGTTCCCGGAGCCGCGCGCCTTCCGGCCCGAGCGCTTCCTGGGGGATCGGCGCCCGTCGACGTACGCGTGGATCCCGTTCGGCGGCGGCATGCGCCGGTGCCTCGGCGCGGCGTTCGCGCAGTTCGAGATGCGGCGCGTCCTGCGCACGGTCCTGGAGCACGCCGACCTGCGCCCGGCCACGGCGAGCGCCGAGGGACTCGAGCGCCGGCCCGTCACCGTGGTGCCCCGGACCGGCACGCGGGCGATCCTGGCGCGTACGCCTGGACAGCTTGTCGGGTCGGCGACGGCGGCCTCATACGCTGCGCCCGTTGCGCCTGCCGGTGCGGCTGGGGCAGGCTGTGCGCCATGACCGCGAGACACGACGCGCTGCAGCAGGCCGCCCACGAGCACCTGCTCCTCCACTTCTCCAAGCAGGGGATCGACGACCTCCTCGTCCTGGAGCGCGGCGACGGCCCGTACGTCTACGACACCGAGGGCAACCGCCACATCGACGCCCTGTCGAGCCTGTTCTGCGCCCAGCTGGGCTACAGCTACGGGGAGGAGATGGCGGCCGCCGCCGCCAAGCAGCTCGCGGCGCTCCCGTTCAACACCAACTGGGGCACGGCGCACCCCGCGGCGATCGAGCTCGCCGAGCGGCTGACGGGCGTCGCGCCCGAGGGGCTGACCCGCGCGCTGTTCACCAACGGCGGCTCGGAGTCCGTCGAGGCGGCCTGGAAGCTCGTGCGCGAGCACTTCGTCGCGCTCGGCCAGCCGCAGCGCCGCAAGGCGATCGCCCGCCACATCGCCTACCACGGCGTCACGCTCGGGGCGCTCTCGTTCACCGGCGTCGAGCGCTTCAAGGCCGACTTCTCGCCCGCGCCGATCGACGTCACCCACGTCTCCACCACGAACGCGTTCCGGGCGCCCGACGGCGACGACCCGGCCGCGTTCTGCGCGCGGCTGCTGGCCGAGGTCGAGGCGGCCATCGAGGCGGCCGGCCCCGACGATGTCGCGCTGATCATCGCCGAGCCGGTGCAGAACGCCGGCGGCGCGCTCGTGCCGCCGCCCGGCTACTGGGAGGGCCTGCGCGCGCTGGCCGACCGCTACGGGGCGCTGCTGATGGCCGACGAGGTCATCTGCGGCTGCGGGCGCCTCGGCGAATGGGTCGCGACGCCGCGCTACGGCGCCACGCCCGACCTCGTCTCGCTGGCCAAGGGCCTGACCTCGGCCTACGCGCCGATGGGCGCGGTGCTGACCTCGGAGAAGGTCGTCGCGCCGATGATCGAGCACGGGTCGGTCCTGCGCCACGGCATCACCTTCGGCGGCCACCCGCTCAGCGCCGGCATCGCGCTGCAGAACATCGAGATCTTCGAGCGCGACGGCATCCTCGAGAACGTGCGGACGCTGACCCCGTACCTGGCCGAGCGGATGCGCACGCTGCTCGACCTGCCGATCGTCGGCGACGTGCGCGGCGACGGCTTCTTCTGGGCGATGGAGCTCGTCGCCGACGACGAGAACGGGCGCTTCGACCAGGCCGGCCGCGACCTGCTCGTGCGCGGCTTCATCCCCCGCCGCCTGCGGGAGGCCGGGCCGGACGAGGTCGCGCTGATCATCGCCGAGCCGGTGCAGAACGCCGGCGGGTGCCTCGTGCCGCCGCCGGGCTACTGGAAGGGCCTGCGCGAGATCGCCGACCGCCACGGGATCCTCCTGATGGCCGACGAGGTCATCGCCGGCTGCGGGCGCCTCGGCGAGTGGATCGCCATGACGCGCGAGGGCGTCACGCCGGACCTCGTCTCCCTCGCCAAGGGCCTCACCTCCGCCTA
>DASVQH010000136.1:0-1754 GCA_036389195.1 Solirubrobacteraceae bacterium | reverse complement strand
GAAGAGCGCGGCGATCCGGGTGCTGCACGACGCGGAGGGCGGCGCGACGCAGGCGGCGCTGACCGGCACGGGCGCCACGGCGTCGGCGGCGCCCGAGCCGGCGCCGGCCCCCGCCGCGGACTCCGAACCGCGGATCATCGTCGCGCCGGCCGGCCCGGCGGGTCCCGCGGGCGCGCCCGGGCGCGACGGGCGTGACGGCCGCGACGGGCGCGACGGCCGGCTGCAGTGCGCGGGCGGGCGCCGCGTGTGCACGGTCACCATCGCCGCGTCGCCGGACCTCGCGCTCGTGCGTGCGCAGCTGCGCCGGGGCGGGCGGGTGCTCGCCCGCGGGTCGTCGCGCGGCGGGAAGGTGCGTCTGCGCGCGAAGCGGCGGCTGCGCGCCGGAAGCTACCGGCTGCGGATCGTGCGCGTCGGCCGCGACGGGCGGCGCACCGTGAAGACGAAGACGGTGCGGATCCGCTGACCGCGCCGCCTCAGCCGACCAGCCGCCCCGTGACCTCTGCCGCCGGCGCGGGGCGGCTCAGGTGGAAGCCCTGGGCCATCGGGCAGCCGCGCTCGACGAGGAACTGCAGCTGCGCGGGGGTCTCGACGCCCTCGGCGACGACCTGCATCCCCAGCGTGGCCAGGATGTCGATCGTCGCGCCCGCCAGGCGCGACGGGCCGTCCTGCTCGGGCGCGCCGCTGAGCAGGGCGCGGTCGATCTTCACGATGTCGACCGGCATCTCGTGCAGGCGCGCGAACGACGAGTAGCCCGTCCCGAAGTCGTCGATGGCGATGCGGACGCCGAGGCCCCGCAGCTCGGCGAGGATCGGGTCGATGCACCCCGGCTCGGCCATCGCGGTCGACTCGGTGATCTCCAGCACCAGCGCCGACGGGTCGAGGCCCGCCTCGGCCAGGCTCGCCCGGACCTGGGCGCCGAAGCCGGGCTGGCGGAACTGTCGCAGCGACACGTTGACGAACACCGGCAGGTCGATCCCCTGCTCGCGCCACGCCCGCGCCTGCGCGCAGGCCGCGGCGAGCACCCAGGCGCCGATCGGCTCGATCAGCCCGGTGTACTCGGCCAGCGGGATGAAGCTCATGGGCGCGATCTGGCCCTGCGTCGGATCGTCCCAGCGCAGGAGCGCCTCGACGCCGCACGCCCGGTTGGCGGGCAGCGCGACGATCGGCTGGAAGTGCAGGTTCAGCTCGCGCCGGTCGAGCGCGCGGTGCAGGCGCGTCGTCAGCATCAGCCGCTCGAGCGCCTCGCGGGTCGCGCCCGCGTAGAAGGTGTAGCTCGCGCCGCCCTCGCGCTTGGCGTCGTGCATCGCGGCCTCGGCGTGGCGCAGGAGGCCGTCCTCGTCGGTGGCGTCGCTCGGCAGCAGGCTGATCCCGATGCTGGCGCTGAGCCGCAGGTCGCGGCCGTCGACGCGGAACGGCTCCGACAGCGCGACGGAGACCTGTTCGGCGACGATCTCCGCCACGCGCTCGGCGTGCGGGCCGAGGTCGGCCAGCAGGATCGCGAACTGGTCGCCGGCGGGCCTGGCCAGGACGTTGGTGGGCTGCAGGACGCCCTTCAGCCGCTCGGCCGCCTCGCGCAGGACCCGGTCGCCGGCCTCGTAGCCGAACGACTGGTTGACCAGGCGGAACTCGTCGAAGCCGGTCCACATGAGGGCGACGTGCCCGTCGTCGCGATCCTGGGCGCGCGCGCGGGCGAGCGTGAGGTGCTCGCGCAGGAGCTCCCGGGTCGGCAGCTCGGTCAGCGGATCGCGCAGCGG
>DASVQH010000135.1:0-9750 GCA_036389195.1 Solirubrobacteraceae bacterium | reverse complement strand
ACCGCTACGACGACGTCGCGTTCGACGGCTACGTGATCCAGCCGTTCCCGGTCGAGCACCGCGGGGGCGTCGCCTACGGCTACGCGTTCGTCGAGGACGAGCGGCCCGGCCGCTTCGACCCCGCGCTGGCCGAGCGCCTCGGCGTGCGGCCCGGGCCGGACTTCGGCCGTCTGCAGCGCGGCGAGACCGTCGCCGGCGTCGCGCCCGAGCAGGTGGTCGGCGCGCCGCGCGCCGGGCGCCGCGTCGTGCTGACCGGCGACACCCGCCCGTGCCAGACGGTCGAGGAGTTCGCGCGCGGCGCGGACCTGCTGGTCCACGAGGCCACGTTCCTCGACTCCGAGCGCGCCCGCGCCCGCCAGACCGGCCACTCGACCGCCCGCCAGGCCGCCGAGGTCGCCCGCGACGCCGGCGTCAAGGCGCTCGCGCTCACCCACCTCTCCGTCCGCCACTTCCCGCGCGACGCGCGCGCGGAGGCCGAAGCGGTGTTCGGCCACGACGTGTGGACGCTGCGCGACTTCGACGTCGCGACGATCCCGTTTCCGGAGCGCGGCGCGCTGGAGTGGACGCGGGGACGGGCGGACGGCGCACCGTCCTGAGGCGCTGCTAGGTTCATCGCATCGCCCTTTAACCCGGTCCCGTGAGGCCAGGAAGGAGCCGTTGCACACCATGGCCGAGAAGGTCGTCCTCGATCGGGACGACATCCGCCGCACGCTCGTGCGCATCGCGCACGAGATCGTCGAGAAGAACCCCGAGGGCGACCTCGCCGTCGTCGGGATCCACACGCGCGGCGCGGTGCTCGCCGCCCGCCTGCACCGCCTCGTCTGCGACCTGCTCGAGCAGGACGTCCCGCTCGGCGACCTCGACATCGCCTTCTACCGCGACGACATCGGGATGCGCACCGAGGCCCCGGTCGTCCACAGCACCGACCTCGGCTTCGCGCTGGAGCCGCTGAGCGTCGTGATCGTCGACGACGTCCTCTTCACGGGCCGCACGGTGCGCGCGGCCATCGAGGCGCTGTTCGACTACGGCCGCCCGGCGCGCGTCCAGCTCGCCGTGCTGGCCGACCGCGGCCACCGCGAGCTGCCGCTGCGGCCGGACTTCGTCGGCAAGAACCTGCCGACCGCGCGGGGCGAGCGCGTCTACGTCCGCCTCGAGGAGGTCGACGGGATCGACGAGGTCTCGATCACCGCGCTGGAAGGGGCGCTGGCATGAGCCAGATGAGACATCTCCTCTCCATCGAGGACCTCGAGCGCCCCGACATCGAGCGGATCCTCGACCGCGCCCGCGCCTTCACCGAGGTCTCCGAGCGCGAGATCAAGAAGGTCCCGGCGCTGCGCGGCCGCCGCGTCCTCAACCTCTTCTACGAGGCCTCCACGCGCACGCGCTCGTCCTTCGAGCTGGCCGCCAAGACGCTCAGCGCCGAGGTCATCAATTTCGTCTCGAGCGGCTCGAGCGTCGAGAAGGGCGAGTCGCTGAAGGACACGGTGCAGACGCTGTCGGCCTACCAGCCCGACCTGATCGTCGTCCGCACCCCGCACGTCGGCGCCGCCGGGCTCGTCGCGCAGTGGACGCCCGCCGCGGTGGTCAACGCCGGCGACGGCAAGCACGAGCACCCGACGCAGGCGCTGCTCGACGTCCACACGCTGCGCGAGCGCCTCGGCGCGCTCGACGGCGCGAAGATCTGGATCGTCGGCGACGTCATGCACTCGCGCGTCGCACGCTCGAACGTCCTCGCCTTCTCGAAGCTCGGCGCCGAGGTCACGGTCTGCGGCCCGCCGACGCTGATCCCCCGCAACTTCGAGGCGCTGGGGTGCGCCGTCGAGCACACGCTCGACCGGCTGGGGGAGGCCGACGTCGTCTACGCGCTGCGGATGCAGCACGAGCGGATGGCCGACTCCTTCGTCCCCTCGCTGCGCGAGTACGCGGCCGTGTACCAGATCGACGGACGCCGGCTGGGCCCCCGCCAGGTCCTCATGCACCCGGGACCGGTCAACCGCGGCGTCGAGCTGGCCGCCGAGGTCATCGACTCGCCGCAGGCGCTGATCGGCCAGCAGGTCGCCGCCGGCGTCGTCGTGCGGATGGCCGTGCTCTACGAGCTGCTGACCGGTCGGACGGCCGGCGACCGCACGCCCACGACCCCCCAGTACGCGTGACGGGCCCGCACGAGCTGGGCGGGGCGGACGTGCCGCGCCTGTTCTTCCGCGAGACGCCGCCCGCCGACCTGCTGATCCGCGGCGCGCACGTCGTCGATCCCCGCACGGGGATCGACGGCCGCCACGACGTGCTGGTGCGGGCCGGCGAGATCGCCGAGATCGGCGCTCCCGGGGCGCTGGAGGCGCCGGCCGGCGCGGAGGTGGTCGACGGCGAGGGCCGCCACCTGCTCCCGGGCTTCGTCGACCCCCACGTCCACTTCCGCGCGCCGGGGCAGGAGCACAAGGAGGACCTCGACTCGGGGACACGGTCGGCGGCGGCCGGCGGCTTCGTCGCCGTGGTCGCGATGCCCAACACCGCGCCGACGGTCGACGACGCGTCGGTCCTGCGGGCGCTGCGCGAGGCGGCCCGGCGCGAGGCGCGGGTCCCGACCGGCTTCATGGCGGCCGTCACGCGCGGCCTGCGGGGCGACGCGCTGACCGAGATGGCCGAGCTGCGCGCCGAGGGCGCGCTGGGGTTCACCGACGACGGCAAGCCGGTGTGGCGCGCGGTGATGCTGCGCAAGGCGCTGCAGTACCAGAAGCTCTGCGGCGGCGTGATCGCGCTGCACGAGGAGGATCCGTCGCTCAGCGGCAACGGCGCCATGCACGAGGGCGTCGTCTCCGCGCGGCTGGGGCTGGCCGGCATCCCGTCGATCTCGGAGTCGACGATGATCGCCCGCGACGCGGCGATCGCGCGCTACGAGGGCGGGCGCATCCACGCCCAGCACCTGAGCGCGCGCGAGTCGGTGGAGGCGGTCGCCGAGGCCAAGGCGCGCGGCGTGCGGATCACCTGCGAGGCGAGCCCGCACCACCTGACGCTGACCGACGAGGCGCTGCTGGAGACGCTCGACACGCGGCTGAAGATGAACCCGCCGCTGCGCACCGACGACGACCGCCAGGCGCTCATCGACGGCTTGCGCGACGGCACGATCGACTGCGTCGCCACCGACCACGCGCCCCATGCGCGGGAGGAGAAGGAGGTGCCGTTCGAGGAGGCGCCGATGGGCACCACGGGGCTGGAGACCGCCTTCCCGGTGCTCTACACCGAGCTGGTGGTGCCCGGCGTGCTGCCGCTCGGCCTGGTGGTCGAGAAGCTCAGCGCGGGCGCCGCGCTGCTCGACCTGCCGCTGCCGCGGATCAAGCGCGGCGCACCGGCCAACCTGTGCCTGGTGGACCTGGAGGCGCGCTGGGAGGTCGGCGAGTCCGGCTACGAGAGCCGCTCGGAGAACTCCGCCTTCGCCGGGCGCACGGTGCAGGGGCGCGTCCTCGTCACCGTCGCGGCCGGCGCCGTCGCCTACCGGGAGCGCGCCTTCGCGCTGAGCGCGGCCTGATGGGCGCGCTCCTCGACAAGGATCGCGCCGCGGTGGTCGTCGTCGACCTCCAGGAGGGCTTCCGCCCCTACGCGGAGTTCGAGGCCGTCGCCGCGCGCGCCGGCACGCTCGTCGCCGGCGCCCGCATCCTCGGCGTCCCGCTGCGGGCCACCGAGCAGTACCCCAAGGGGCTCGGCCACACAGCGGCGGTGGTCGGCGTCGAGGGCGAGCCGATCGTCGAGAAGACCGTGTTCTCCGCCGCCCGCGCCGAGGGCTTCGACCTCGGCGGCCGCGACCAGGCCGTCGTGTGCGGGATCGAGGCCCACGTCTGCGTGTCGCAGACCGTCCACGACCTGCTCGACCAGGGCGTCGAGGTCCACGTCCCCGTCGACGCGGTGACCTCGCGCCACGCCGTCGACAAGGAGGTCGGGATCCGCAAGATGGAGCGCGCCGGCGCGGTCATCTCGAGCGTCGAGACCGCGCTGCTGGAGCTGTGCGGGCAGGCCGGCACGCCGGAGTTCAAGGCCGTCCAGAGGCTGATCCTGTGAGCGCTCCCTCCGCGTACGTGCTGCTCGAAGACGGGACCCGCTTCGACGGCGAGGCCGTGGGCGCCCCGGGCGCGGTCGCCGGCGAGGTGGTCTTCACCACCGGCATGTCCGGCTACCAGGAGTCGATGACCGACCCGTCGTTCGCCCGCCAGCTGATCACCTTCACCGTCCCGCACGTCGGCAACTACGGCGTCAGCGCCGCCGGCATGGAGTCCGACCGCATCCACGCGGCCGGCGCGATCATGCGCGACGCGCTCAACGCCGAGGACGCGCCCGGCGCCGAGCGCGGCTGGCTGGACTGGCTGGCCGACTGCGGCATCCCGGCGATCAGCGGCGTCGACACCCGCACGCTGGTCCGTCACATCCGCGAGGCGGGGGCGATGCGCGGCGGGATCTTCCCCGCGGACATGGCCGAGGGCGAGGCGCGCGAGCGCATCGCCGCCGAGCCGAGCATGGTCGGGCGCGACCTCGCCCGCGAGGTGACCGTGCCCGAGCTGACGGTGATCGGCAACGGGTCGGGCCCGCGCATCGCGGCGCTCGACACCGGGATCAAGCACTCGATCGTGCGCAACTTCACGTCGCGCGGCGCGACGCTGGAGCTGCATCCCTGCACGGCCACCGCCGACGACCTGCTGGCCAGCGATCCCGACGGGCTGTTCCTGGTCCCCGGGCCGGGCGACCCCGCGGCGCTCGACTACATCGTCGCCACGATCCGCGAGGTCCTCGACCGCGACCGCCCCGTGTTCGGCATCTGCCTCGGCCACCAGCTGCTCTCCCGCGCCGTCGGGCTGGAGACCTTCAAGCTGCCGTTCGGCCACCGCGGCGCGAACCACCCGGTCAAGGACCTGCGCGACGGCTCGATCGCCATCACCTCGCAGAACCACGGGTTCGCCGTGGCCGGCGAGGCCGGCCAGCGCATCTCATCGGACCTCGGGGAGGCCGAGATCACCCACGTGAACCTGTACGACGGCACGGTCGAGGGCCTGCGGTTCCTCGACGCCCCCGCCGGCTGCGTCCAGTACCACCCGGAGGCGGGCCCAGGCCCCAACGACTCCCTCGGCCTGTTCGACGACTTCCTGCGGGAGTTCGCGGCCCATGCCTAGACGCGACGACATCTCGAAGATCCTCGTCCTGGGCTCCGGACCGATCGTCATCGGCCAGGCGGCCGAGTTCGACTACTCCGGGACGTCGGCCTGCAAGGTGCTGCTGGAGGAGGGCTACGAGGTCGTCCTCGTCAACTCCAACCCGGCGACGATCATGACCGACCCGGAGTTCGCCACGGCGACCTACGTCGAGCCGCTGCTTCCCGGGCCGGTCACCCAGGTCATCGAGAAGGAGCGCCCCGACGCGCTGCTGCCGACGCTCGGCGGCCAGACCGCGCTCAACCTGGCCAAGGCCCTGATGGAGGACGGGACGCTCGAGCGCTACGGCGTCGAGCTGATCGGCGCGAACTACGACGCGATCAACCGGGCCGAGGACCGCGAGCTCTTCGACGCGACCATGCAGAAGGCGGGGCTGCGCACCGCGCGCAACACGATCGCCACCTCGGTCGGCGAGGCGCGCGCGGCGGTCGAGGAGTTCGGGCTGCCGCTGATCGTCCGGCCGGCGTTCACGCTCGGCGGGCGCGGCGGCGGGATCGCCCACTCGGCCGAGGAGCTCGAGCGCATCGTCGAGCGCGGGCTCGCCGCCTCGCCGATCGGCCAGGTGCTCATCGACGAGTCGGTGCTCGGCTGGGGCGAGTTCGAGCTCGAGGTCATGCGCGACCACGCGGACAACGTCGTCATCGTCTGCTCGATCGAGAACATCGACCCGATGGGCGTCCACACCGGCGACTCGGTGACGGTCGCGCCGCAGCAGACGCTCACCGACCGCCAGTACCAGAAGCTGCGCGACCAGGCGATCGCGGTCATCCGCGCCGTCGGGGTCGAGACGGGCGGCTCCAACGTCCAGTTCGCGGTCAACCCGGCGACCGACGAGATCGTCGTCATCGAGATGAACCCGCGGGTGTCGCGCTCCAGCGCGCTGGCGTCCAAGGCGACGGGCTTCCCGATCGCCAAGATCGCCGCGCGGCTCGCGGTCGGCTACACGCTCGACGAGATCCCCAACGACATCACGCGGCGCACGCCGGCCTCCTTCGAGCCGGCCATCGACTACGTCGTCGTGAAGTGGCCGCGCTTCGCGTTCGAGAAGTTCCCGGGCGTCGACGCCGGCCTGTCGACGCACATGAAGTCGGTCGGCGAGGTCATGGCGATCGGCCGCACGTTCGGCCAGGCGTTCGCGAAGGCGCTGCGCTCGCGCGAGCTCGACGAGCAGCCGGACCTGGGCGGCGACCTACTGGCCCGGCTGGCCGAGCCCGCCGCCGACCGCTACGACGTGCTGCTGGAGGCGTTCCGCCGCGGCCACGGCGTCGACGAGCTGCACGCCATCACCAGGATCGACCCGTGGTACCTGCGCCAGCTCGAGGCGCTCGCGCACGACCCGGAGGCGCCGTTCGCAGGACTGGAGCGCACCTATCGCGCGGTCGACACCTGCGCCGCCGAGTTCGAGGCCGAGACGCCCTACTACTACTCGGCGTGGGAGCGCGCGGGCGCGACCACCGAGGTCCGCCGCGGCGACCGGCCGAGCGTGATGATCCTCGGCTCAGGGCCGAACCGCATCGGCCAGGGGATCGAGTTCGACTACTGCTGCGTGCACGCGGCGATGACCGTGCGCGAGTCCGGCCGCGACGCCGTGATGGTCAACTGCAACCCGGAGACCGTGTCGACCGACTACGACACCTCCGACCGGCTGTACTTCGAGCCGCTGACGCTCGAGGACGTGCTGGCGATCGTCGCCGAGGAGCGGCCGGAGGGCGTGATCGTGCAGTTCGGCGGCCAGACGCCGCTGCGCCTGGCCGCCGGGCTCGCCGAGGCGGGCGTCCCGCTGCTGGGCACGAGCGTCGACGCCATCGACCTCGCGGAGGACCGCGGGCGCTTCGGGGCGCTGCTGGGGCAGATCGGCTGCCACGCGCCGCCGTTCGCCACCGCCCACTCGCCCGAAGAGGCGCTGCAGGTCGCCCCGGAGGTGGGCTTCCCGCTGCTCGTGCGCCCGAGCTACGTGCTCGGCGGGCGCGCGATGGAGATCGTCTACTCGATCGACGGGCTCGCCGACTACCTGCGACGGGTGCCGTCGCGCGGCGAGATATTCCTGGACCGCTTCCTGGAGAACGCGATCGAGCTCGACGTCGACGCCATCTGCGACGGCGAGGACGTGTGGATCGGCGGCATCATGCAGCACGTCGAGGAGGCGGGGATCCACTCCGGCGACTCCGCGTGCGTGCTGCCGCCGCACTCGCTCTCCGACGACACGCTCGCCGAGGTCCGCCGCCACTCGCGCGACATCGCGCTGGCGCTCGGCGTCCGCGGGCTGATCAACATCCAGTACGCGGTGGCCAACGACTGCGTGTACGTGATCGAGGCCAACCCGCGGGCGTCGCGGACGGTGCCGTTCGTGAGCAAGGCGACCGGCGTGCCGCTGGCCAAGGTCGCCTGCCGGGTGATGCTCGGCGAGCGGCTGGCCGACATGGACCTGCCGGCCGACCCGGCGGGCGACCACGTGTCGGTCAAGGAGGCGGTCCTGCCGTTCGACCGCTTCACCGGCTCGGACGCCCTGCTCGGCCCCGAGATGCGCTCCACCGGCGAGGTCATGGGCATCGCCGCCGACTTCCCGGCGGCGTTCGCGAAGGCCCAGGCCGCCGCGGGGATGCGCCTGCCGCAGAGCGGGACCGTCTTCCTCACGGTGACCGACGCCGACAAGGCGGCGGCGGTGGGGATCGCCGCGCAGCTGCACGACCTCGGCTTCAAGATCATCGCCACGCCGGGCACCGCCCAGGCGATCTCGCGGATGGGCATCCCGGTCCAGCGGATCAACAAGCTGGGGGAGGGGTCCCCGCACGTCGTCGACTGGATCGAGAACGGCGACGTCGACCTGGTCATCAACACCCCCACGGGGACCGACGCCCGCGCCGACGGCTACGAGATCCGCGGCGCCGCGGTCGCCCGCGGCATCGCCTGCATCACGACGATCTCCGGCGGCATGGCGGCGACGCGCGCGATCGCCGCCGCCCGCGTCGGGTCGCCGCCCGTGCACTCGCTCCAGGAGATCGCGGGCGCCCACCGGACGCAGCCGGTGCGGTCGTGAGCGCGAACGGGACGGACGAGCGCGGCGCGGTCTGCGAGGCCGACCTGCCGGCCGCGCGGGCGCCGGACCGGGTGCTCGCGCCGCTCGGGCGCCGCACGGCCGAGATCGCCGCGAACACGCGCTACGGCGCGTACACGGTCCTCACGGCGCACGACCCGGCCGGCCCGCGGCCGGCGCCGGGGCAGTTCTACATGCTGACCGCGGCCGAGCGCTGGGGCGGCGGGGCCGACGACCGGCCGTTCCTGCCGCGCGCCTTCTCGGTGCTGCGCGCGCACGACGACGGGCGCCTCGACTTCCTGCTCGAGGACGTCGGCCCGGGCACCCACCGCCTGTGCGAGCTGCAGGCCGGCGAGGGCCTGCACCTGCTCGGCCCGCTCGGCAACGGCTTCGCGGTCGACCGCGGCCGGCGGCCGCTGCTGGTCGGCGGCGGGGTGGGGATCGCCCCGCTGGCCATCCTCGGCGACGCGCTGGGCGCCTCCGCGCTGATCCTCCTCGGCTTCCGCGACGCCGCCCACGCGGAGGGCGGCGCGCTGCTCGCCGGCGCGCGGGTCGCCACCGACGACGGGTCGGTCGGCCACCACGGGCTCGTCACGGAGCTGCTGCGAGCGGAGCTGGGCTGCGACCCGCGCGCCGCGGTGTACGCCTGCGGCCCGCCGCCGATGCTCGAAGCGGTCCGCGCGATCTGCGCCGAGCACGGCGTCCCCGCGCAGCTCGCCATGGAGTCCGGGATGGCGTGCGGCTTCGGCGCGTGCTTCGGCTGCGTCGTGCCGACCACGAACGGCTACGTGCGGCTGTGCGTGGACGGCCCGGTGCTGGACGCGGCGAGCGTCACGGAGGTCGTGTGACGACCTTCTGCGGCATCGAGCTCGCGCACCCGATCGTCAACGCGTCGGGGACCTTCGACGCGATCGCCGCGCGGCGCGCGTTCGGCGACGCGCTCCTGGAGCGCTTCCCGTTCGCCGCGTTCGTCTCCAAGACGGTCACGCTCGCGCCGCGCGACGGCAACCCGCCGCCGCGGCTGTTCGAGCTGCCGGCCGGCATGCTCAACTCGATCGGGCTGCCCAACAAGGGCCTGGCCGGCTACCTGGAGCAGGACCTGCCCAAGCTGGCCGAGCTGCCGGTCCCGCTGATCGTCAACGTCATGGGCTTCACCCGCGGCGAGGTCGCCGAGCTGGTGTCGGCCTTCGCCGAGCGCCCCGAGGTGGCCGCGCTCGAGCTCAACGTGTCCTGCCCGAACGTCGAGACCGGCACGCTGATCGGCGCCGACCCGGCCGAGGCCGCGGCGCTGCTCGACGCCGTGCGGCCGCGCACCGCCAAGCCGTTGATCGTCAAGCTCACGCCCAACACGGCGAACCCGGGCGATGTCGCGGCGGCGGTCGAGGTCCACGGCGCCGACGCGGTGTCGCTGATCAACACGCTGAAGGGCATGGCGCCGCACCCGGGCCCCGGACCCGCTCGCCCGTGGCTCGGCGGCACGACCGGCGGGATGTCGGGCCCGGCCGTCCGCGCCGTCGCGCTCGC
>DASVQH010000134.1:0-2699 GCA_036389195.1 Solirubrobacteraceae bacterium | reverse complement strand
GCCCGTGCGCGCCCCCGGAAGGGCACCGGCCCGGCGGGCCGAGCGCTCGAGCACGGCCAGCGCGGCCGGCAGGCGGGCGTCGGCGGGCCGGCGCACGAGCGCGCGCACCCGCGCGGCGTCGCGCTCGATCGCCCGTGCCGCGGCCGCGCCCGGCGTTCCGGCGGCGGGCGCGGGGCTCGCCGCCGCGTGCGCCACGACGGAGACGATCTGTGCGGTGAGCGCGACCCGGGGCATGGCGCGCCAGCGTAGCCCGCGCGCCGCGCCCCGGCGGGTCAGAAGGCCGGGACCCGGTCGCCGCTCGCCGCCGCGCTCGGCGGGGTCACCGTCTGGACCCGCTCACAGCCGGTCGCCGAGTCCTGGCTGTCGCGCACGAGCCGGTCGCCCGTGCCCGTGCCGCAGTCCGAGGCGTCGGCCTCGCCGTCGGCCACCGAGAGGATGTCGCTGCCGTCCTCGCCCCTGACGGTGTCGGCGCCGGCGCCGCCGGTGAGCCCGTCGTTGCCGCCGTTGCCGTCGAGCAGGTCGTCGCCGCCGTAGCCCATCAGCGTGTCGGCCGCGGAGCCGGGGTGGCCGGTCAGGGTGTCGGCGGCGTCGGTGCCGAGCACGCCCTCGACGTCGGTCAGGACGTTGTCGGTCTCGCCCTGACCCGTGAGGCCGTCGTTGGGGACGCCGTCGAGGGTGACGGTGACGCCCTGGACCGAGCAGAGCGAGCACCCGAAGGGGTCGAACCGGCTGGGGCGGTAGCTCGCGAGGTCG
The DNA here is from genome assembly GCA_036389195.1 of Solirubrobacteraceae bacterium. GTDB lineage: Bacteria > Actinomycetota > Thermoleophilia > Solirubrobacterales > Solirubrobacteraceae > JACCYI01. Next base: position 1,946 of record DASVQH010000134.1, on the reverse strand, counting down.
GTCCCGCCGCCGCCCTGGACGATGTCGCCGTTGCCGGAGCCCGGCTCCAGCACGTCGCTGCCGCCCAGGCCGGAGATGTAGTCGGCCGCGTCCTCGCCCGAGATCACGTTGGCCGCCGCGCTCCCCGACAGCGAGTCGCCGCCCGACGTCCCGACGAGGTTCTCGACGTCGAGGCCGACCCGGTCGCCCTCGGGCTGGTCGTCCGGTGTGGCGGGGTCGACGTCGGGGTCGCCGTCGTTGGCCCTGGCGCACGGCTGGGCCGTGCCCTCGCAGGCGTCGGCGATCGTGACCACCACGCCTTCGTACCGTCCGCCGTACTCGACCCGGTCGACGCCGGTGCCGCCCGACATGTCGTCTGAGCCCTCGCCGCCGTCGAGGACGTCGGCGCCGCTGTCACCCTCCAGCACGTCGGCGCTCGCGTCGCCGACGAGCGCCGCGACCGTCGGCGCCGCGGCCCGCGCGTTGAAGAACAGGGTCCTCGCGGAGCAGCTGTCGTCGAAGCGCCCGAACAGGTACGCGTCGCCGCACAGCAGGTCGTCGCCCGCGGACCCGAGGATCGAGTCCTTCCCCGGCCCGCCGAAGAGACGGTTGCGCGCGGTCGACCCCGACAGCACGTCGTCGCCGGACCCGCCGGCGAGGTCCTCGACGTCGAGCGCGATGCGGTCGCCCTCCGGCTGTGCCCCCGCCGCCACGAGGTCGGTGTCGGTCTCGCCGTCGTTGGCGAGCGCGCAGGGGGTGGCGCCGCACGTGTCCTTGATCGTCGCGCGGACCGGGCGGTCGCGCCCGGCGTAGACGACGCCGTCCGCGCCGGTGCCGCCGCCGAGCTCGTCGGCGCCCGGGCCGCCGTCGAGGTAGTCGTCGCCGGCGCCGCCGGCGAGCACGTCGGCGCCCGTGGCGCCCTCGCGGCTGCAGACGATGCCCAGACCCTGACCCGAGAGGAACCCCCCGTCGCCGCAGAGCGCGTCGTCTCCGTCGCCGCCGCTGACCGCGTCGGCCCCGGCACCGCCGAACAGCGTGTCGCCGGCGGCCGAACCGGTCAGCTTGTCCGCGCCCGCGCCGCCGATGATGGCCTCGAACCCGGTCAGCTTGTCGCGCCGCGCCTTGCCCGCGACCACGCCGCCGTCGCTGCCGCCGCCGTTCGAGGTCGCGGCCGTGCCGAGCGTCGCGGTCACCGCCTCGGTCCGGCTCGCGTAGACGGCGGCGTCGGCGCCGGGTCCGCCGGACAGGTCGTCGGGGCCGGTGCCCCCGTCGATCGCGTCCGAGGCGCCCGACCCGGTGATGACGTCGCGGCCGGTCCCGCCGGCGAAGAGGTTCTCGCCGCCGAAGAAGCCAGACGGGTACCCGACGCCCTCGGTGCGGGACGAGCCCGTGAGGGTGTCGTCGCCGGGGCCGCCGCTGAGGCTGTCGCCGTGGCCGTCGGACAGCGCGGCGGTCAGCTTGTCGGCACCGGCGCCGCCGCGGAGGCGCTCGCTCAGCCCGGGCCCGGAATCGAGGGTGTCCGCCCCGGCGCCGCCGGCGAGGTCGTCAGAGCCGCCGCCGCCGAGCAGCTTGGCCGGCGTCGCGCCCGTGACGAGCGCGGAGTCGTCGCGGTCGAGCAGCGTGACGCTCAGGAGCTTGATCGTGCCCAGCCCGCAGGTCGCGCCGTGGACGCCGGTGCTCGTGCACCCGGCGCCGACGGTGATGGGGGCGCCGGCGTCGGTGACGCGGTAGGACGACTGGAGGCGCTCGATGGTCAGCGCGTTGGCCTCCGCGGTGGCGGCGGCGTAGGTGAGCGTGCTGCCGGAGACGCTGACCTTGGCGGCGAGGGCGGGCGACGGCAGCGCGACGACCGCGGCGACGGCGCCCGCGGCGGCCAGGAGGCGGGGACGGGGCATGCGCACACAACGGCCGCGCCGCCCCGGTTCTGGCGCGGCGGGAGTCGAGGCGGCCCGTTCTCAGGGCCGCCT
>DASVQH010000133.1:0-11769 GCA_036389195.1 Solirubrobacteraceae bacterium | reverse complement strand
GCGCCACCTCGTGCGCCGCCGCGGCCGCGTGCGCGTCACGGTGATCGCCACCGGGCGGGCGCCGAACGGCGCGCGGGCGCGGGTGCAGCGCCCGGCGTCGATCGTCGCGCGGCGCTAGACGCCCGGCGGCGAAGCCCGTCGCCTCCACCGAGTACCGTCCCGCTGGTGCGCCGCACCAAGATCGTCGCGACCATCGGCCCGGCCTCGCGGGAGCCCGAGGTCCTCGCCCGGATGATCGAGGCCGGGATGGACGTCGCCCGCCTCAACTTCTCGCACGGCAGCGCCGAGGACCACGCCGAGACGATCGGGCGCATCCGCGACGCCGCGGGGCGCGCCGGGCGCCAGGTGGCGGTCCTCCAGGACCTCCCCGGCCCGAAGCTGCGCATCGGCGCGGTCCGCGACGGGCTGATCGAGCTGACCCCCGGCGCCACCGTCACCTTCGCCTGCGGGCAGGACGGCGAGGGCGACGCGCGGCGCCTGTCGATGACCTGGGGCGGGCTGCCCGAGGCCGTCGAGCCCGGCGAGGTGATGTACCTGGCCGACGGCGCCATCCGCATGCGCGTCACCGAGACCCGGCCGGGCGACGGCGAGCTCGACGCGGTGGTGGAGATCGGCGGCGCGGTCGCCTCGCGCCAGGGCCTGAACGTCCCCGGCGAGACGGCGGCGCTGCCGTCGGTGCCCGAGGAGGACCTCCAGCATCTGGCGGTCGGGGAGAAGATCGGCGTCGACCTGGTCGCGCTCTCCTTCGTGCGGCGGGCCGAGGAGATCGACGACCTGCGCGCGCACACGCGGCTGCCGCTCGTGGCCAAGATCGAGAAGCCGCAGGCGGTGGCGCGCGCCGAGCAGATCGTCCGCGCGGCCGACTGCGTGATGATCGCGCGCGGCGACCTCGGCATCGAGATGCGCATCGAGGAGGTCCCGGTCGTCCAGAAGCAGGTGCTGGCGCTGGCCGGCTCGCTCGCCCGCCCGGCGATCACCGCGACGCAGATGCTCGACTCGATGGTCGCGTCGACCCGCCCGACGCGCGCGGAGGTCGCCGACGTCGCCAACGCCATCCTCGACGGGACCGACGCGGTGATGCTCTCGCAGGAGAGCGCCGTGGGCGCCTATCCCGTCCACGCCGTCGCGATGATGGCGGCGATCGCCGAGAAGACCGAGCAGATCGCCCCCTACGAGCGCTGGAACGAGTCGCGCGTGCGCCGCGACCGCCGCGATCCCGGCTACACCGTCGCCTACAACGCGGCCAAGGCCGCCCACGACCTCGGCCTGAAGGCCCTGATCACCCCGACGCTGTCCGGGCGCTCGGCGCGCCTGCTGTCGGCCCACCGCCCGACCGTGCCGATCTACGCGCTCTCCCCCGGCCGCGAGACCGTGCGCCGCTGCGGGCTGATGTGGGGCGTCCAGGCCGCGTCGCTGCCGCGCATCGAGGTCACCGAGGCGCTGATCGCCCGCTCGCTGGAGCGCGTGGTCGAGCTCGGGTGGTGCCAGAAGGGCGACCGCGTGGGCATCACCGCCGGGCTGCCCAGCGGGCGCCCCGGCACGACGTCGCTGCTGCAGATCCAAGACATCTAGCCCGCGGGTACGAGGCTCTAAAGCGCTCCAAAGCGAGCGTTGAGAGTAGGTCCGGCGCTCCGTCACGTTGGTGGCAGCGTCCAGAACGCGCGGGGGTCTTTCGGCGACTTCCCGACCCACCGCACCACGCCGGCGTCACGCAAGGCGGCGAGCCGCTTGAGCGCGGTAGGTCGCGAGAGCCCGATCGCGTTGGCGAGGTCGATTGTGCTCAGGCGGGGAGTCGTTCGCAGAGCACCGACGATCTCGCGGGTCTCGACAGGCAGCATCGCGTCGAGCCGCTGATCGACCGGATCGCCGGAGAGCTCGACGTGAACCGTTGCGGACGACTGCCGGTAGAGCGGCTCGTGGAGACCCGCAAGGCGCATCTCCTCGTACATCCGCTTGATTCCCTCACCGAGTTCCTGGCCGAATTCGAGGTCGGCGAGGACCCGGGCGATGCGCGGGTTGCGCGCGTATCGCGGGGCTTGGTCGGGCTTCGACATCGCCACGATGCCCGGAAACCGCCCGGGGCTGGTGACCTCGATTCTGTCGTCGAAGATCTCGACCCTGGTGTGGTCACCGGCGAGGCTGTAGCTGCGGTGGATGACCGCATTGACGATCGCCTCGAGCCAAGCGTCCTCTGGGACGAGACCGACGTTCGCGAAGCGGCCGCCCTCCCCCAGCGCACGGCGCCTGGGCTGAAGCCCGGAGACGAGATCGCGCGTCTGAAGGATCTGCATCGGCAGAGGCCCCTCGATCCGGTGATCCTCGAGGAGCTGCTGCCTGGAGCCGGTTCCCCGTTCACGCCCTCGGTAGCGCAGCACCCGTACGTACGCCTCGGGGAAGATCCGCTGAGGCTCAGCGGCGAAGAGGAGGCAGCCGGCAACGGTGAGACCGTCGTCTCGCGCGAGCCCCCGCGCGCTCAGCAGACCTCGGACATCGCTTGCACCAACCGCTCTGGCGTACTGCCCAGTCAGCGCGTCGTCCAAGTCCTTCATCGAAGAGCCAGACATCCGCGTCTCGAAAGAGCCTTGGCCCTTGTCGAAGACGAGCTCCTGGCGTTGCGCGAAAGACAGCCGCCGGTTCTCATCTCCGACACGCAGGAACGCGAGGTCCTTCGTATTGGCATGGACGACGCCCTCGCCCGGCTCGACATCGATTACCAAGAGATGGTCGGCCAGGCCATCGTCGCGGACGCACGGCACCAGTCGACTCCGGGCGCGAACCGGCGGGACCGTGTAGTCCATCGCTGCCTGCACCAACGCGTTTCGTGCTCGCGGATTGCCGTCCGTCCCCTCGACCGCGCCGTTCCAGAGCCCCACCACCACGGTCCCGCCTTCCGCGTTGCCGAAGCCGATCAGCGTGTCGGCGAGATCACGTGCCGCGACCCGCGCGGACTTGCGCTCCAGCCACTGGTCCTCGACGAGTTCGAGCAGGCGCCATCCCACCTCACCGGGCGGACCTGCGAGGGCTTGCTCGGCCGCGATCGTGGTCATGCACGCTACTCTAAACTATTGCGAGTAGCCTCAGACCGCGCTCCTATCCGCCGCGGGCCGCGTAGAACGCGGCCTCGGCGTGGCCCAGTTCGGTGACGGGCGGCTCGCCGTAGATCCACTCGCGCGCGACGCGGTGCCAGTTCCCGCAGGCGCCGAGCTGCCCGAGCACGGCCAGCGTGAGCATCTCGACGCGCCGGCCGAAGATGTGGTCGGCGGGCAGGCGCTCGTGGCGCATCTGGTTGAAGTGCTCGGAGCGCGGGTCCGACATGTCGATCATCACCTGCGTGGCGATCGAGGGCTCCAGGCAGATCTCCGCGTCCTGGATGTACCACCAGGTCGCGTCCAGGAACTGCGCGAGCAGCGCCTCGGGCTCGTAGCGGTCGGGCCGCGGGATGAAGCCGGTCTCCGCCCAGATGCGGTGCAGCGTCTCGCCGTCGCCCTCCGCGCCGGCGCGCTGGACGGCGAGCTCGAGCTCGATCAGATCCCGCGGCATGACCTTGAACAGCCCGAAGTCCAGGAACGCCACGCGCCCGTCGTCGAGCAGCATGAAGTTGCCCGGGTGCGGGTCGCCCGAGAACTGGCGGTGGCGGTACATGCAGCCGAAGTAGAAGCGGAAGACGATCTCGCCGATGCGGTCGCGCGTGGCCTGGTCGAGCGTCTTGATCTCGTCGAACCCGCGCCCCGCGACCAGTTCGGAGACCAGCACGCGCTCGCGCGAGAGCGAGGAGACGACCTCGGGGACGACGATGAACGGATGCCCGCGGAACACGCGCGCCATCGCGCGCTGGTTCTGGGCTTCGAGCTCGTAGTCGAGCTCCTCGTGGATGCGGGAGCGGATCTCCTCGGCGGTCGCCTTGACGTCGAGCCCGGGGGCGATCGACTTCATGACCCGCAGGATCATCCCCAGGTTCTGCATGTCGGCGCGGACGGCCTGCGCGACGCCGGGGTACTGGACCTTCACCGCCACGGCGCGCCCGTCGTGCAGCGTCGCGCGGTAGACCTGGCCGATCGAGGCTGCCGCGATCGGGGTCTCGTCGAAGTCGGCGAAGGTCTCGCGCAGCGGCCCATCGAGCTCGGCCTCGATGACCTTTCGCATGTCGGCGAAGCGGACCTTCGGCGCGGCGTCGCGCAGGGCCCCGAGCTTCTTCTGGAACGCCTCGCGGTGCTCCTCGGGGACGAGCCCGACGTCGAGGAAGCTGAGCACCTGGCCGAGCTTCATCGCCGCGCCCTTCATCGTCCCCAGCGCGGTGACGATCTGCTCGGCCGCTTCCAGGTTGCGCCGCTCGGCGGCCTGGCGGCGGGCCTCCTCCGACCGGGTGAGGTTGGCCGTCTTGACCCCGAGGTTGCGGGCGGCCTGCCCCGCGGCCAGCCGGGAGACCCGGGCGGTGCGGGCGATCCGGGAGGTGGGGATCCGGTCGTCGGCCATCGCTCGGGCGATCCTACGGGGCGGCGGGGTCGGTCTCCTCCGGTGCAGGCGTGCTTGCCGGCGGCTCCGTGGCCTCGGGCGCCGGCGTCGCGGTCGCCGCGGGCGTCTCGGTGGGCGCCGGCGTCGCGCTGTCGTCCGGGGCCGGCGTGGCCTGCGGCGAGGGTGTGGCGGTGGCGCCGGGCGCCGGCTTCTCGCCGGTCTTCGTCTCTCGGACGGACTTCTTCTTGCTGCTCGACGAGGTGCCGCCGAAGTAGGTCGTCTTGCGGTCGCCGCCGCCGACCGAGCTGCCGAAGATCGCCAGCTCGGAGGCCGTCACCGTCGCCGCGCCGACCAGGAAGGCCACGAGTCCGGTGATCAGGCCGACCCGCACCCAGCGGCGGCCGCGGTCGCTTCGCCGCGCGTCCTCGTAGAGGCCGAAGCGGTCCTCGCGCTCGGGCAGCGCCCGCCGCGCCTCCTGCGGGACGCGCGGCTCGCCGGGTGCCTCCTGGTAGACCGCCGTGCCCGTCGAGGGGCGCCGCACGGGGACGACGAGCGGCGCGACCTGCGTGATCTTCTCGGCCGGCCGCTTGAGCGCCTCGGAGACCAGCGCGACCACGATCGGCACCATCGCCGTGAAGATCAGCGTGCCGGACTCCCAGAACTGGGAGACGATCACGCTCGCCGCGACGGCCGAGATGCTGGAGATGACGAGGGTCTGGACGGAGAGCCCGCCGCGCGGTTCCTTGGAGTCGCCGCTCACGTGAATCCACGCTAGCGGCTGCCGCGCCCTACCCTCCCTGGGCCATGGAGCTCATCCACACCTGCTACCGCATCGGCGACATCGACCGCTCGGTCGCCTTCTACGAGGCGCTCGGATTCGAGGAGCGCCGCCGCCTGCCGATCCGCGACGAGGCCGTCAACGTCTTCATGGGGCTCCCCGGCGACGGCGACCGGCTCGAGCTCACGCACAACTTCGGCGTCCACGAGTACGAGCTCGGCACGGGCTACAACCACATCGCGCTGACCGTCGAGGACCTCGACGGCCTGCTCGCGCGCCTCGGCGAGCAGGGCATCGAGCCCGAGCGGCCGCCGTACTCGCTGCGCGAGGGCGGCTCGCGGATCTGCTTCGTGCGCGACCCGGACGGCTACCGGGTCGAGCTGATCGAGCGCGGCGTCGCGAGCGTCTGATCCCGGGGACGGCCCGGTTTGACGCGGCTCCCCCGGACCGCGATGCTCGCCCCAGGCTCACGATCAGGGGGAACGCATGGCCGGGACCAGCTTCTGGAAGGGCGCCATGGCGGGCGGGGTCGGAGCGGCCGTGATGACGTCGGCGACGGCGGCGCTCGCGGGGACGGGCATCGGCGCCGTGTTCAACCTCGGCCAGACGAACACGGTCAACGCTCGATCGACCCTCGACGGGTCCGTCGACGATGCGCAGCTGGCCGTGGGCAACACCGGCACCGGGCCCTCGACGACGGCGCTGCGCCTCGCATGGCCTTCGTGCCGTCGGGCAGCAAGACGCTCCTGACGATCCCCGGGCTCGGCCGGCTCACGGGCACCTGCCAGCCGGACGGTGCCTGGGTGACGTGGACCAACACGACGACGGGCGATCTCGACTTCTGGTCGGACGTCGCCTTCCCGAACGGCGCCGTCGTCCATCCGAACCAGGGCGTGGTGGTGCAGAGCACCGTCGATCGTGACGCGTCCGGCGACTTCAGCATCGGCGCCGGCAAGGATCCCGGTCCGCGCCGCGTTGCGACGTTCCGCGCGAACGCCCTGCAGGACGGCACCGGAGCGCCCTGTGGCTTCCAGGCGCAGGGGACGACGTGGGCGAGCCCCTGAGCCGCGTCGCAAGTAATGGAGGGTCTTGCGCGTTAGGTCCATGTGCCTCACCTCAAGCCTCGCCTTCTCACCGCCCTCCTGCTGACGGCCGCCGCCCTGCTGGCGCCGGCCACCAGCCACGCCGGGACGGCTTCGATGCAGTACTTCCTCCAGTGCGACCAGGATCGTGAGGCCTGCGTCAGCTACGAGGCCGTCGGCTACGAGGACCCGTCGAACGCCGTGGACCCCGGCCCGGCCGAGGACAACACAGTGACGCTGACCTCGCTCGACAGCGGCGACGTCTCGGTCCGCGACGAGACCGCCCCGGTGGTCGCCGGGTACGGCTGCGAGCTGCGCAGCGCCCATGAGGCGTGGTGCGAGTCGCGCGCGCCGGAGGAGGACTACGCGTGGTGGGACGCGGCGGTCGCCTCCGGCGCCGGCACCGACGTGGTGGACGCGACCGACTTCACCTTCGCCGAGCTGCTGGCCGTCGGGGGGCCGGGCGACGACGTCATCGTCGGGACCCGCCACGACGACGAGCTCCGCGGCGGGGACGGCAACGACGTCGTCGACGGCCGCGAGGGCTCCGACCGGTTGGCCGGCGGCGGCGGGATCGACACGGTCGACTACGGGCCGCGCGGACTTCCGGTCGCCGTCACGCTCGGCGGCTCCGGCGGCACCGACCTCGATCGCGACGGGGTCGCCGACGAGGGCGGCGAGCGCGACGCCCTCGGCGCCATCGAGAACGCGATCGGCGGCGAGGGGCCCGACACCCTCGTCGGCAACTCGCTGCCCAACGTCCTCCGGGGCGGCCCGGGGGGCGACACGCTCGACGGCGGCGCCCAGGGCGACGTGCTCGACGGGGAATCCGGCGCCGACACCATCAGCTACGCGACGCGCACGGCGAGCGCCCCGGTGGCGGTGACCCTCGACGGGCTCGCCAACGACGGTCTCGACCCCGACCGCGACGGCGTCTCGAGAGCCGGCGAGGAGCGCGACCGCGACATCGCCGTCGAGCGCGCGACCGGCGGCGCCGGCGCCGACCGGCTGACCGGCAGCGCCGGCGCCGACGTCCTGGCCGGCGGGCCCGGGATGGACCGCCTCGACGGCGGCTTCGGCGCCGACACGCTCGACGGCGGCACCGGCCTGGACACCGCCTACTACGGGCTGCGCGGCGCGACCCAGCCGGTGGCGATCCTGCTCGACGGCGTGCGCAACGACGGCGCCGACCCGAACCAGGACGGGGAGTCGTCGATCGGCGAGGAGCGGGACCGGGACGTCTCGATCGAGAACGCCACCGGCGGCGCCGGCCCGGACCTCCTGCGCGCGCAGCTCGCGACCGCCAACATCCTGACCGGCAACGGCGGCGCCGACCGCCTCCTCGCGCGCGACGGCGGGGCGGCGGTCGACCACGTCAACTGCGGGGCCGGGGCCGACAGCTTCCAGGCCGACGCCGTCGACGCGCCGAGCGGCTGCGAGACGGCGCTCCCCTGACGCGGGCGCTCAGCGCAGCCGCAGGACCCGGCGCGTGGTCGTCACGTTGCCGGCCGCATCGGTCGCGCGGATGACCAGCCTGAGCCGGCGGCCCGCCACCTTGCCTCGCCGGGCGCGCGGGATGCGCAGCCGCACCCGTCGCCTGCCGTCGCTCACCTTCACGCGCTTGCGCGCCAGCCGGCGGCCGCCGCGCCGCAGCGCGACGCTGATCGTCGCCGGCTCGCTCGTCGCGACCGTCAGCTTCAGGCCGCGGCGCAGCAGCGTGGTGCGCCGGATCCCCTTGGCGGCCTTGACGGTGAGCTGCGGGCGCAGCGTGTCGGCGGGCGGCGGGAAGGTGCCCGTGATCGGCGGCGCGATCGGCGAGGTCCCCGGGGGCGACGAGCCCGACGGCGGCCCCGCCTCGGTCGGTGGCGCCGGTGCGGGGTCCTCGCGCCGCTCGCACGTGGCCTCCGCGACGTCGACCGCGTCGGCCTCGACGGCGTCGTCGCCCGGGCCGCAGTAGATGGCGTCGGCCTCGCCGTCGCGGGCCTGGTGGCGGTCGTCTCCGGCGTCGCCGACGAGCTCGTCGCGCCCCCCGAGCCCCGTCAGCACGTCGTCGCCGTTTCCACCCCGCAGGAGGTCGGCGCCCGGGCCGCCCGTCAGCGTGTCGGACTTCTGGGTGCCCTGCACCTCCTCGATGTCGGTGTGCAGGTTGTCGGCGTGGCGGTCGGACTCGGCCCCGTCGTTCGGCTGATCGTCGAGGGTGATCGTCACCGGCAGCGCCGGCGAGGGCTTCGACCCGGGGCTGTAGTCCGTCCGCTGGTCGTCGTTCGGCGCGGTGTCGAGGCCCTCCCCGCCGTGGACGTCGTCGGCCCCCGCCCCGCCGCTGGTCACGTCGTCGCCCGGCCCGCCGTCGAGCTGGTCGTCCCCGAGCCACCCCAGCAGCTCGTCGTCGCCGTCGCCGCCGGCGAGCACGTCCGACGTGCCGGGTGACTCGTCGGTGAGCGGGCAGACGAAGTAGAGCGGATCCCCGGGGCACATCTCGCCGAGGTCGCGCGGCAGGGCCTCCGTGAGGACGTCGTCCCCCGCGCCCCCGTCGTACCGGTCGTCTCCGGTCCCGCCGTTGAGCATCTGCGGCCCCGCCCCGCCGAGCAGGACGTCGTCCCCGCCTCCGCCGAAGGCACGGAGCACGGCGCCCGAGGGGCCGGTCGCCCCGAGGTCCAGCACGTCGTCGCCCGCGGATCCCAGCACGACGTCGAATCCGGCCCCGACGGTGTCCCCCTCGCCCGGCACACCGTCGTCGGCGAGCCCGTTGAAGGAGACCGCGACGCCGTCGCCGGAGGACTCGAAGGCGTAGGCCGCGATGTCGGTCCCGGTCCCGCCCTGCATGACGTCCGCGCCCGGCCCCGTCCAGAACCAGTTCGTCCGCGAGCCCGAAGCCGTGATCTCGTCGTCGCCCGCGCCGCCGGTGAACATCGCGATGTGACGGTCCTGGGAGGAGGTCAGGGTGTCGTCCCCACCCCCGAGGTGCACGTCGATCACGTGGACCTCGTCGTCTGGGCACCGCGCCGTGTGCTCGTCGACGTTCTCGCACGGGGCCTCGGCGACCACGATGCTCGCCTCGTCATGCACCCCGTCGTCGCTGAGCGAGAGGACGTTGTCCTCGTCGCCGCTGCGCACGCTCATGAACGGGGGAGCGCCTTCGAACGGCGTGTAGTCCAGCTTCACCTGCGTCTCGGCGCTCGCGGAGGGCGCCAGCAGCAGCGACGCCAGGACGGTCAGGAGAACGGCGGGGCGCGGCTTCATCGGCCGGACTCTAGTGATTGGGATCGGTGCGCGGTGAAGAACCTCTGGGTGGCACGCCGCCCGTCCGCGCCCCGCGTTAGCGTGCCCGGCGGTGGAGCTTCCGCGGCCGCACGCCACCGCCCCGGCGTTCACCGTCCAGCGGGCGCTCGGCGCCTACTACACGCCCGATCTCGCGGCCGACGTGATGGCCGACTGGCTGCTCCGGGACGGCGGCGGCCGCGTGCTCGAGCCGAGCATGGGCGACGGCGTGTTCCTGCAGGCGATCTCGCGGGCGGCCGCGCGGCGGTCGCGGGCCGACATCGACCTCTTCGGCGTCGAGCTCTCCGGGCAGGCGTTCGCGCAGGCGGTCGACCGAGGCCTGCTCCCCCGGGCCGGCGCGATCCACGCCGACTTCCTCGGCGTGGAGCCCATCCCGTGCGACGGCGTGATCGGCAACCCGCCGTACGTCCGGCTCCGCCACCTCCCCGACGCGCAGGCGCGGACCGCGCGCGCGGCGGCCGAGGCGGTGCTCGGCGCGCCGATGGACCCGGCCGGCAGCGTCTGGATGCCGTTCGTGCTTCACGCCACCCGCTTCCTGTGCCGCGGCGGGCGGCTCGCGTTCGTGCTGCCCCACGACCTGACCTACGTCCGTTACGCCCGGCCGCTGTGGGGCTTCCTCGCGGAGCAGTTCGGATCGCTGGCGGTGATCCGGGTCCGCGAGCGGCTGTTCGAAGGCCTGCTGCAGGAGGTGGTGGTCCTCCTGGCGGACGACTACGGCGGAGCGACCGACGACGTCGACTTCCGCGCCTTCGCGACGAGGGCGGACTTCGCCCAGGACCGTCCGAGCACCACGGCGACGATCCCCGTCGCCGACGTCCTGGCCGGTGACCGCCCGTTCATCGAGGCGCTGCTGCCTCCGGCTCTGCGCCACCTCCTGCGGACGACCGTCGACCGCATGACGGTGCCCGCCCGCGACCTCGCGCGCTTCAACATCGGCTACGTGTCCGGCGACAAGCGGTTCTTCCAACCGGACGCCGCGACGGTCCGGGACTACGCGTTGCCGGACTCGTCGCTGCGTCCGGCGGCGACGTCGACGCGGCAGCTCAAAGGGGCGGGCGTCTTCACGAGCGGCCTCCCTTCAGAACGACGCCGCTGGCTCTTCGCACCGGCCGGAGAAGGTCTGTCGGAGAGCGAGCGCCGGTACGTCGAGGCCGGCAAGGCCGGCGGGGTCTCAGACCGCTACAAATGCCGCATCAGGCGGCCGTGGTGGAAGGTGCCGGGGCTCAAGGTCCCCGACGTCCTCGTCTCGGTCTTCAGCGAGCGTCCGGCCATGGTGCTCAACGACGCCGGGCTCCTCGCGTCGAACAGCCTCCTGTGCGGGTACGCCCACCGCGGCGTCGATGCCCGGGCGCTCGTGGCGGCCTGGTACACGCCGCTCACCGCGCTTCAGGTCGAGCTGAACGTCCACGCGCTGGGCGGTGGCGTGTTCGTCCTGGTCCCCAACGAGCTCGGTCGCGTGAGGCTGCCGCGCATCGAGGGGCGCGACGGCGACCTCAAGGCGCTCGACGAGGCCGTCCGCAGCGGCGACATGCGCCTCGCAGCCGCGTGGGGAAGCGAGATGGTGCTCCGCCGTCGACTCGGGCTGACGCCCGGCGACATCGAGCTGATCGAGGCCGGCGGCGACGCCCTTCGATCCTGGCGCAAGTCAGGCGGCGCCACCTGACCGCGCAGGCGATGCCGTTCGCTGAGTGAAGAGACGTACTTCCGCGATCGCTTCTTCGGCGACTGCACCTGCCACCGCGGACGCCGACGGGCGCGAGACCGCCGCCATCACGGCCTGGTGTTCGAGTCCGGCCAGAGGAACCGTACGACCATGCTGCGCTGGCATTCCTGCAGCCGCATCTGCGCGCCGACGATCTGACCGGCAGGACCGTGACGCTCGAGAGGTTCTCCGACGGAGCTCTCAAAGTGACGTTCGACGCGACCGAGACCGGCCCGTTCGTGAACTGAGGCCGGCCGAGGGTCAGCCGTTCAGAGCACGGACGATCGCCTGGCTCGCCGCCGCGATGCCCGCGCGGCCCTCGGGGAGCATCGGCGCGTAGACCGGGAAGACGTGCGGCAGGCCCGGCGCGATCGTCAGCTCGACGGGCACGTCGGCGGCGCCCGCGGCGCCCGCGAGCCGGACGGCGTCGTCGAGCAGGACCTCGCTGGAGCCGGCCTGGATGTAGAGGGGCGGCA
>DASVQH010000132.1:0-12898 GCA_036389195.1 Solirubrobacteraceae bacterium | reverse complement strand
GAGCGGTACACCACCAAGGGATGGGTGCGGCAGGAGACCCCGGCCAAGCCGAGCTCGGTGCTGCGCCGCCAGCTCAGCGGGGTGGCGTGTTCCGGCGCCACGTCCTGCACCGCGGTCGGGCCCGAGACGGACACCGCGGCGGGCGGCGGCGCTCCCCATGTCGAGCAGTGGAACGGCTCGAGCTGGGCGGTGCAGCCCGCGCCCAAGCCCGCCGCGAGCGGCGCCTCCTTCGCCTGGCTGAGCGCCATCTCGTGCGTCGCCGGCGCCTGCACGGCGGTGGGCGGGTCGTCGGCCTTCGGTGAGGCCGCCGACGCGGCCTCGTCGCTGGCCGAGCGGCGAGCCGCGGGCGCCACGGACTGGAAGATCCAGGCCACGCCGAACGCCGCCGGCGTCGTGCGCACCGATCCGAACGACGTGGCGTGCTCCTCCGCGACGTCCTGCACGGCGGTCGGCTCGTACTTCAGCAGCAAGGCCCGCGGGGCCTACATCGCGCGCTGGAACGGCACGAGCTGGGCGCAGCAGACCCCTGGCGTCCCCTTCGGCAGCGGGCGCAACGGCGACGGGCTGAACGCGGTCTCCTGCCCCTCGGCGTCCGTGTGCATGGCCGTCGGGACCTATCTGCAAGCGAACCCGGCCGATCCGCCGTTCACCCCCTCGCGGGGCGAGTCGCAGAAGTGGAACGGGACGGGGTGGACGTCGCAGAGGCTGGCGGTCCCTTCCGACATCGGGTTCAACCTGTTCGTGACGTCGGTGGCCTGCACGTCGGGCACGGCCTGCGTCGCGGTCGGCTATTACGACTCCGCCGGCGCCACCAAGCCGCTCGTCGAGCAGTACGACGGATCGGGCTGGACCGTCAGGTCGGTTCCCGTGCCGGCCGGGGCGGTCCGCAGCACGCTCGAGGACGTCGCCTGCAGCTCTGCCACCGCCTGCACCGCGGTCGGCGGGACGACGAACACCGTCGCGTCGGGGTCGCAGAAGCCGCTGGTCCTGCGTCTCGGCGGCACGTCCTGGACGGCGCAGAACCCCGCCACCCCGGCCACCGACGCCCAGTACGCGGCCTTCCATTCCGTCTCGTGCTCGCCGACGGGCCCGTGCACCGCGGTCGGCGGGTACTCGACGACCAGCCCGTACACCGGAGACAGGGTTCTCGCCGAGCGCTGGACGAGCGCCTCGGGCTGGACGCTGCAGGACGCCGGCAACGGCGAGCTCTACGACGTCAGCTGCCCCCTGCTGAGCAGCTGCACGGCCGTCGGCGGGTACGGCCACGCGCGCGGCTGGGACGGCGCGAGCTGGGCGACCAAGGGCTACGTCCTCGGCTACTCGGAGGGTGTCGCGTGCACGTCCGCGACCGCCTGCTCCACGGTGGGCTACGAGATCGGCGCCGAGTTGGGCGTCGGCGTGATCTTCGCCGGCCTGGAGTACGCCAACCGCACGTCGGTGCCGGTGGCGTCGCGGTACTCGAGCTCGGCCACGAGCACCGCGCCGCCGAGCGGCGACCCGGCCCTGCAGCCGGTCGAGCCGGGCAGTGCCGCGGCGCGCTCGCCCGACGTGGTGCCGCTCGGCTGATCGCCGCTCAGGGCGCGACGCCCGCGAAGGCGGCGGCCTGCCCGTAGAGCTTGTAGAGCGCGAAGGATGCGGCGAAGCGCTCGCCGCAGCGGCTGTCGAAGAGCCGGCGGGCGTGGTCGTCGGTCAGCACGGTCCCGAAGCCGGCGGAGAGGGCGTCGCCGGCCACCGCGCCGCCGGTGAAGCGGCGCAGGCGGGCGAGCAGGCGGGTCTGCAGCGTCGGCGACGCGCGTCGCCAGTCGCGGCAGGTGGAGAGCCCGAGCGGGCGCCGCGCCCAGGCGCCCTCCATACGGACCGCCGGCGGGGCCGCCGGGGCCGGCGCCGCCGTGGCGACGAACGGGCCGCAGGTGCGGTTGGCGGGCAGCGAGCGGCAGAGCGCGGCGAACTCGTCGCGCCGCGCCCGGGCGATCGCCGAGCCGCCGGCCGCCGACGCGCCGCCCGGCTTCGGCGGCGTCCTGGTCCAGTCGCACACCGCCGGCTCGCCCTCGGGGTAGGAGCCCACGGAGTAGCCGGCCAGGCAGCCGCTGAGCTCGGCCTCGTTGCCGGGGTCGCCCGTGCCGATGCTGGCGCCTGGGTTCGTACCGCCGGCGCAGTCCGGCAACCTGGCCGGCGAGCTGGTGATCCGGCGGCCGGGCGCCGTCTGGTTGGCCCACCAGCAGTTGCCCGTGTTGCCCGGGTAGTTGTCCCACCAGAAGTCGGTCCCGTTCGGCTGCACCGCGCCGCCGGGCGCGACGCCCATGACGTTGGCGGTGAAGGCGTTGTTGTAGGACGTCGACGTCCTGGCCGGGTCGCAGCCCGGCACGGGCGTCGAGGAGCCGACCCCCGGCCCGCAGATCGTCGCGTCCGGCGCCGCGAACAGCATCACCCCGCGGCGGTGGTTGTCGAAGAAGCGGTTGCCGCGCAGCACGTTGTCGTTGCCGCCGGCGATCCACAGGCCCGTGCCGACCGGCGCGGCGATGAACGGCTTGACGTCGGCGCCCTCGGCGTACGGGTTGTAGTTGTTGGCGTAGAAGTTGTTCGCCTCGATCAGGTCGCCCTGCTGCGGGAACCCGGGGTGGCCCGGCGCGGTGAAGACGTCGGTGGTGAAGCCGAGCGCGTTGTCGTAGAAGTCGTTGTGGTGGACGTGGACGGCGTTGCCGTTGGTGCCCGAGTAGCCGCTCGCGTTGTGGTGGCTGTCGCAGCGGCGGACCTCCTGGTTGTAGCGGGCCTCGGGGTAGCGCTCCGGATCGCGTCCCGCGTTGGTCTTCGCGCCCGCGCCGGGGTAGAGCCCGGAGTCGCCGCTGCCGGCGGCGTCGCAGTTCTGCATCAGCCCGTGGTCCTCGACGAACGTCAGCACGCCGTAGGCGCCGGCGTAGTAGACCTTGAACTGGTCGAAGCGGTAGCCGTCGGACTCGAGGATGTAGATGGCGTGCTCGGCGGCGTGGCGCACGGTCAGCTTGCGCAGGACCAGGCCGTCCGCACGATCGGCGTAGACGCCGACGTCCTTTTTGTGGCCGGCCGCCGATGGGCCGCCGTTGCCGGCCGCCGGATCGCCCGCCTCGATCACGACGTCGTCCGCGCTCACACCCGAGCCCTCGATCTGCAGGTTGCAGCGCAGGCACGCCCCGGCGTTGGGGATGCCGTGGCGGTCGGCCGGCGCGGGGTCCGGGTCGGTGCCGGGGCCGACCTCGCGCCCGATCACCGCCACGAGGTTCGCGTCGTTGGGGCAGTGCGTCTGGTAGGCGAACGACAGCGCGCCCGGGTCGCCCGAGTCGGCGTGGGTCTCGTACTGGTCGCACGTGGGGTCGTGGGTCGGCTGGGCGCGGGCCGTCGGCTCCGTGTAGAGCCCGGGCAGGATCACCACGCGGTCGTTGGTGCGCGAGGCGGTCACCGCGGGCTGGATCTCGCGGAACCTGCAGCGCTTGAACAGACGGCGGTTGATCCGGCGCAGCCGCTTGGCCCGGCGCTTGCTCAGCGTGCGGTGGTCGGTCGGGCGGATGTCGTAGCCGTCGCGGCGGGCGCGCGCGATCGAGCGCTTCGCCAGCTTCAGCGAGTCCGGCTCGCAGACGACGCGGGTCCTGCCGGGCGGCCGCTTCTTCAGCGCCGAGGCCAGCGAGCGCGCCTTGGGCACCGCGCCCCCGGCGCACGGCGTCACCGAGCAGTCCGGTGCCGGGTCGGGCCAGTAGCCCGACCGCTCCACGTGCGCCGACGCCACGGCCGGCAGCAGCGCCAGCACGACCGCCGCGGCCCCGAGCGTCCTGGAGGCCCGCCCCTCTGACCGTCCCGCCATGTCCTCGAAGCTCCCTCGGTCGACGTCGTGCCGTCCCGCCGGAGTATCGAGGCCGCCGCCGCGCGCGTCAAAGGCCGACGACGTCGCCGTGGAGACCGGTCGCTTGCCTCGCGGCGCGCGAACTGGTTGGATCGGCCTCTACGGGCGGCGCGCTGCCGCCTGGGATCGAACTGGGAGACCGTGGTCATGGCCATCGGCTGCCGTACCCGGCGCTTCGTCGCCCTCGTCGCCGGTGTCGTCGCGCTCGCCGCCGCACCGGCGCAGGCCGGCGTCCACCGGCCGGCCTTCCCCGACCACGCGGTCGCGCCGGGCGATCATGCCGCCTACTGGGACGGCCACGCGATGGTCGCCAACCCCCGGGCTCGCAACACGGCGGCGGACCACCCCGGCAACCGCCGGCAGCCGGTGCCGACCCGTGACCAGTGGCTCGCCGACGCCTACGCCGGCCGGATGCTCACCCGGCCCGACGAGGCGCTGACGGCGCAGCCCGAGCAGGCCGGGGCCGTCGCGGCGGCACCGCGCGCCGGCGCTGCGCCCGACGGCGTCTCCTCCCCGTACTACTCGACCGAGGTCGACGGGCTCTCGGCCGTGTGCGCCCAGCCCGGTGTCACCAACGAGCAGGTCGCCCAGAGCAGCCGCGACCCGGACGTGATCGTGGTCGCCGCCCAGGCCTACGCCGACGACGACGGCTGCGGACAGCCGCATCCCTGGGTGTTCACGAGCCACGACGGCGGGGGGCACTGGAAGCACCGGGTGATCCCGGTCAGCTACCGGGCCGGAGGCAAGCCCACGGTCGCCTATGACCCCGTGCGCGACGCCTTCGTCTACGCGTGGCTCGCGTTCGACATGGACAGCGGCGGCTACATCTCGAACGGGCAAATCCGCACCGCGCGGTCCACCGACAACGGCGAGAACTGGTACACCACCTACATCCTCGACGAGGACGGTGGAGGCGTCACCGTCGACAAGCCGATGTCGACGACGGACATGAACCCCGGCAGCCCGCACTACGGCCGGACGGTCGTGACCTGGTCGCACTACGACACCGGCGGCCTGCTGGTCTTCGGGGACTACAGCGACGGCGGTGGCGCCGGGTGGTCCAGCGCCGGCGTGAGCGTCAACACCACCGCCAGCCGCTGCGGCAACGGCTCCAGCCCGGCGTTCGACGCCAACGGGGACCTGATGGTCGCGTGGTGGAGCTGTACGAGCGGCACCCAGCTCCGCGAGCAGCTCTCGCCGACGGGCGGCCAGAGCTGGCCCAACGGCGACCTGACGATCACCGGCATCGACGACATCGGCACCGGCGGCGTCTGCTCGCTCAACACCTACGCCACGGGGAGCCAGTTCCGTTGCAACTCCTATCCGAGCCTGGCCGGCGATCCCTGGCCCGGAGACTCGGGCGGCGGCGCCTTCGCGATCGTCTGGGCCGACAACGAGCCGGTCGGGGGCGTCAACGTGTCGCAGATCAAGGGGCTGTCGACCGTCGACGGCGGCGCCACCTGGGGTGGCCCGTTCTTCGCGTCCTCGAACAACCCGGGCGACAAGTTCCTGCCCTGGGCGTCCTTCGCATCGACGGGGCGCTTCAACGTGACCTTCGCCTCGCGCGAGGTGAGCGCGACCACCGAGAACCCGAAGGGCACGAGCTTCAACCAGCACTACACCTGGGCCAGCAGCCTGTCGCGGCTGCGGGGCGCCGCGGGCGACTTCGCGACCGACACGCTGGACTTCGCCTCGTCCAGTCCGGGCTCGGCCCCGTACATCGGCGAGTACAGCGGCCAGACCTCCAACGACAACGGCTACGACACCGCCGCCGTGTTCACCGGCATCTCCGGCGGCGCGCAGCACGCCCGCATCGCGAACCTCTGCTACCAGCCGTGTGACACGCGGCTCTTCCCCGGCGGCAGTCTTGGCTACTACCACTCCGACGGCACCTCGTTCAGCGACGGCTTCGCCCTCAACACCGATCCGGCCTACGGCGGGTCGGGCGCGGGGGTGTGGAACGTGCTGGCGATCCGCAACGGTGCCGACAACGGCACGGTCGACAACGACGTGTCGCTGTACCGGACGCGGTACGGGTCCGACGTCCTGGCGTCGAGCACCTTCGGCCGCCCGAGCGGCGACTACCTGCTCATCAACCTGCGGCCGGGTCAGGCGCCGGTCCGTCAGTACCACGCCCGTGTCCGCAGCTACGGCAGCTACGGCGGCGCCTACACGATGCAGTGGGTCCAGAGCAAGCTGCTGCTCGTGACGAGCCTCACCGATTCGATGGCGCAGGCCGACACGGCCAAGCTCTACGGCATGCTGGACGGCGCCAACCGCACTGTGTACGCCGCGGTCCGCCCGGCCGCCGACAACACCGCCAGCTACCAGCTGCGCCTCCACAGCGCGGCAACCGGCCCCTACCAGGGTGCGCCGAACGCGTCCGGGGCCTCGGCGATCGGCGCGCCCGGCGAGCCGGTCTTCGCGAAGTTCACCAACGGCGACGCCACGTCCAACAACGTCGCGGTGGTCCAGAACGCCAGCGGCGTCGCGGGGAGCTACAAGGTCTGGCGCGACTACGCGGTGCCCAAGGGCACGATCTCGATCGACAACGGCGCGCGCACGACGCGCAGCACCGCCGCCACGCTGAAGCTGTCGGCCACCAACGCGACCGCGGGCGACCCCGTGATGGAGATGCGGTTCTCCACCGACGCCGGGACCACGTGGACCGACTGGGAGGCCTACAAAACCGGCCGCTCGCTCACGCTGCCCCCGGGCGACGGGACCAAGACGGTGCAGGTCGAGTACCGCAACGGCGCGGGCGGGACCGGCACCGCCAAGGACTCGATCGTCTACGACGTCACGCCGCCGAGGATCGCCGCGCCACCGACGCCGGCGCTCTTCACCGGCGGGCTGCTGCGCTCGGGCCGCGTTCCCGTCGCGATCACCTGGCGCGGGAGCGACCCGGCCAGCGGGATCTGCCGCTACGAGCTCTCCGAGAGCGTCAACGGCGGCGCCTACGCCGCGGTGACCCTCAGCTCGCCGACGGCCACGCAGGCCAAGCGCAACGAGGTGCCGGAGACCACCAGCTACCGCTACCGGGTGCGGGCGATCGACTGCGCGGGCAACGCGAGCGCCTACTCGATCGGCCGGGTGTTCAAGGCCAACGTGCTGCAGGAGATCAACACCGCGATCGCCTACTCGGGCACCTGGACGCGCACGACGCAGACCGGCGCGAGCGGCGGCTCGGTCAAGGTCGCCACCGCGGCCGGCGCGTACGCGCGCCTGGCGGTCAGCGGCGCGTTCGAGGTCGGCTGGGTGTCGACGCGCGGCTCCGGGAGCGGCGGCGCCCACGTGCTCTTCGACGGCGCGGCGGCCGGGGTGGTCGACCTCAACGCGCCGTCCACCACGACGGCCGTGCTGGTGCACCGGCGCACGATTTCCACCGCCTCCCACGCCTATCGCGTCAACGTCGACGGCACCGCGGGCCATCCCAAGGTTGCAGTCGACGCCTTTGTTGTCTTACGTTGAGCAAAGCGTCGCTACTTCGCCTGTCCCCGACCGTTGAGGCCGATCATGAAGATTCCCCACGCGCTGGCCCTCGCCACCGCCGTCGTGCTGTCCGCCGGCGCCGTCCCGGCCGCAGCGGCCCCGCTTCCGGCCTCCGGGACGCTCGACTTCGACACCGCGACGGCCAAGGAGGTCACGCGCGTGACCGCGAAGGCCGGCGGCTTCGCCGGGCGGTCGGTCGCGCCGATCGGCGACTTCAACGGCGACGGCAAGGGCGACCTGGCGATCGGCGAGTCGCAGGGCGACACCCCGGGGCGCGAGGACGGCGGCCTGGTGCACGTCCTGCTCGAGCCGGCGAAGGGCGGCAAGCTGGAGGCCGCCAACGCGATCGTGATCCGGGGCGCCGCTGCGGCTGACCGCGCGGGCTTCGACATCGCCGCGACGGGCGATCTGAACGGCGACGGGCTGGCGGATCTGCTGGTCGGCGCGCCCCTGGCGGGGCCGGGCGATCCGGCGGACGCGCCGCAGGCCGACGGGGCGGCGTACGTGGTGTTCGGTCGCCGCACCGGCACGGAGGTCGACCTCGCCGCGCCGGACTTCGGCGGGGTGCGGATCGTCGCGCCGGGCGAGCACTCCTGGGTCGGCCACTCGGTGGCGTCGATGCCCGATCTCGACGGTGACGGGCGCCGTGAGCTGGTGATCGGCGCGCCGAAGCGCGACAGCGCGGGCCGGACCGACTCGGGCGCGGTGCACGTGGTCTCGGGGAACGTGACCGGTGACGTGAACCTGACGCAGCCGGCGCCGGGGCCGCGGTTGCGGATCGACGGGCCGGCGGGCACCACCAACGGCGGCGCGTCGGCCGGCTACGCGGTCGATTCCGTCGGCGATCTGAACGGCGACGGGTTGGCCGAGGTGGTCGTGGGGGCGCCGCGGGCCCGGACGGGCGCGATCGGCACGCGCGCGAACGGGGCGGCGTTCGTGGTGTTCGGCAGCGCGGCGGGCGGGTCGGTGGATCTGGAGGCCCTGGGTGCCGCGGGGTACGCGATCCGCGGGCGCGCGAACGCGGCGGGCGAGCCGCGCGAAGGCGCGGGCGACTGGTTCGGCGGCGCGGTCGCCGGCCTCGGTGACGTGACGGGTGACGGAAAGCCCGACCTGGCGATCGGCGCGCACCTCGCCGACGGCCCGGACCGCGCCGGCGCGGGTCGCGCGCGGGTCGTCCCCGGCGGGCCGACCGCTCCGGCCGCGGGCGCCGGCTACGCGATCATCGGCGTGGGCGCCGGCGACGCGACCGGCATGGCCGTCGCGCCGGCGGGCGACATCAACGCCGACGGGCTGCAGGACCTCGCCGTCGGCGCGCCGCTGGCCGATCCGCTCGCGCGGACCGACGCGGGCGCCGCCTACGTCGTGTTCGGCACCAAGAAGAAGGCGGGCGCGCTGGACCTCGCCGAGTTCGGCACCCGCGCGCTGCGGATCGCCGGCGGCGCACCGGGCGGCACGGTGGGCTTCTCGCTCGCCGCGGCCGGCGACCTCGACGGCGACGGCGGCGACGACCTCGCCATCGGCATGCCGGCCTTCAAGGTGTCCGACGGCTTCGGCCCGTCGACCCCCGGCCCCGGCGGCCTGGCGATCGCGCACGGCGCCGCGGGCGCGGGCGACCTTCCCGCGGGCGAGATCAAGTCCGATCCCGGCTACCAGGAGGCCATCGCAGAGGGCTGCAAGCCGCGGACCAACGTCCAGGCCGTGCTCGAGGACAACGGCTACACCGAGGAGAGCGCGGACCCCGAGCGCATCCGCCTCAGCGGCTTCCAGGACTACGTCTCCACGCCGCGCAACTTCGGGACGGTCCTCGGCGTCACCGGGTTCGGCGACGACGGCGAGGACGAAGGGCCCACGGTCCTCGCGCCGACGGAGCTGAGCGCCGACGAGGACGCGGGCCTGCGCTCCGTGCTCGGCAAGGCGATCACCGGCAACGACGAGTTCCCCGGCTACTCGGAGATGTTCCGCGCGCTGGCCGACGACAACCCGGCGGCCGACGCCCGGATCATGGTCGTCGACGGCTACCTGTTCCGCGACGTCCGCAGGATCGAGGGGCTGACCGCGGGCGCCGAGCCGACATACATCGTCGCCATCGGCCACCCGCCCGACCGCAACAAGGCCGACATCCGCCAGATGAAGCTGGTGGCCAAGAAGACCAAGGCGCGCTACTACGAGACCCGCAACCCGGCCGAGCTGCGCCGGGCGCTGGAGGCGATCGAGTCGCGGCTGCGCTGCGACGTCGAGGTCGACCGGTTCCAGGACGAGCTGCAGGCCGGCGAGGAGGAGGAGGTCGCCGACGTGGAGATCGACGACGACGCCTACTCGGCCGACGTGACCGTCAGCTGGCCGGACGGGGCCGGCAAGTACGACTTCGAGGAGGTCGACGTCCTCGACGAGGACGGCGACGTGGTCGAGGAGCTCGACGACGAGGACATCGAGGACGCCGAGGACGAGGAGCCCTACGCGGACCAGGAGGACGACGTCGAGGGCGCTTCCGCTTCCGCCGCGCGCCGGGTCGGTCTCGCCGCCGCGCACGGCAACCACTTCCGGTCGCTGCACATCACGGGCCTGGAGCCCGGCGGCCGGCTGAAGGTGACCGTCAAGGCGGCCCGGCGCAAGACCCGCGGGCGCATCGTGACGCGGGTGACCCAGAGCCGCCGCCGGGGCTAGGCCCCCGGTCAGGCGGGTTCGCCGACCGCCCCGCCCGGCACGCGACCGCGCGCCGGGCGGGGCGGGAAGCGCACGAGCGCGCCCCGCTCCTCGTCCCACAGCTTCAGCCGCAGCGCGCCGGCGCTGCCGCGCACGGTGACCACCGGCGTGCGCGCGAACATCGGCTGCTGCTCGTGCGCCGCGCGCAGCCGGTAGTTCGGGATCCTGGCGCTGAGGTGGTGGACGTGGTGGTAGTTGGCGTTGCCGACGGCCCACGCGAGAATACGCGGGAGCTGCAGGTAGGAGCTGCCCTGCAGGGCGGCGAGCTCGAAGCGCCAGTCGCCGGCGGACTCGTAGTAGGTGTCCTCGTACTGGTGCTGGATGTAGAGCATCCACGCCGCGACGGCGCCGCCCGCGACGAGCGTGGTCCCCTGGATCAGCAGGTAGGCCGGCCACCCGACCAGCGCGCTCCAGCCGAGCACCCAGGCCGCGAGGGCGACGTTGGTGACCACGACGCTGAAGAGGATCCGGCGCGTCATCCCGCGCTGCGGGAACCGGCGCTCGAACAGGAAGACGAGGCTCGGCCCGACGAAGAGCATCAGCAGCGGATTGCGGTAGAGGCGGTAGCCGAGCCGCCGCAGGCGGGACGCGCGCTGGTACTCGGCGAGCGTCATCGTGTAGATCTCGCCGGGGCCGCGGTGGTCGAGGTTGCCGGTGTGCGCGTGGTGGAGGGCGTGCTGGCGCTGCCACCAGCGGTACGGGGTGAAGAGCAGGAAGCCGAGCAGCGTGCCCCAGCGCGCGTTGGCCGCCCGCGAGACGAAGAGCGAGTTGTGCGTCAGGTCGTGGAACAGCGAGTACATGCGCACGAGGAAGACGGTCGCCGCGAGCCCGATCGCCACCGCGAGCGCGGGGCCGGGGGAGACGACGGCCGCGAGGCCCCAGAGGCCCACGTAGGGCACGACGACGGAAGCGATCTGCCCGAGGCTGCGGGCGGGGTCGATGGCGAGGTAGGGCGCGAGGTCCTGCTTCCAGGCCCTCCGGCTGGGGGTGGCGTCGGTCATCGTGCTGACCCCTTCGCGCGTTCCTGGAACGCGGATCACGGGCGGCGCGGGACGTGTCGCGGCGCCGCTGTCGCCGGGTAGCCTCTGCGGTCCGGTGCCGCCGCTGTCGTTCGAGCCGCTCTACCACGCCGACCGGCTGCGCACCGTCAACCCGCGGGGGGACGTCGGGATGCTCACGCTGTGGTCGCCGCTGCGGGCGGTCGAGCGCAAGCTCGGCGCCGAGGCGCCCGGGCTGCTCGACGCGCCGACGAGCCGGGTCGCGGTCGTCGCCAACCTCTACGGGGACGGCATGTACGCGATGTTCTGCAACCTGCTGTTCAACCCGCAGATCCGCCACCTGGTCGCCGTGGGCGAGGATCTCGGGCTTCCGACGTGCGACGAGATCCGCGCGTTCCTGCGCGACGGGCTCGAGGCGGCGACGATGCTCGGGCGGCCCTTCGCGCGCATCCGCGGGACCGAGCGGCTGTTCCCGGCGCTGCCGGAGTTCGACGCCGAGGTGCTGCGCGCGCGGCTGACCTTCGCGGCGTTCGGCAAGCTCTCGCGGCCGGGCCTGGCCGCGGAGCTGCAGGCCCACGTCGACGGCCTGCCCGCGGTGGGCGGTGGGGAGGAGCGGATCCGGGTCGACATCCCGGAGGAGGCGCCGGCGCAGGACAGCCGGCGGCCGTCGGAGGTCGCGGCCCATCAGGTCGTGCGCCGGCGCCCGCTGGACTGCTGGACGGAGCTGGTGGTGCGCTGCGTGCGCTTCGGCCGCCCGGTCGCGCTGCGCAAGGGCGCGCGGCTGGAGCTGCTCAACGCCCGCGTGGTCATCACCGAGCCCGCCGACGATCCCGCGCCGGCCCTCGCCGAGCACGGCTTCTCGCTCGAGCGCTTCCGCGCCTACCAGCGGCGGATCCTCGACCCGGCGCTGCCCGAGGGGATCTCCTACACCTACGGCAACCGGCTGCGCGGCTACTTCGCGCAGGACGCCGAGGCGGGGACCGACACGCTGCAGTCGGTGATCGCCGCGCTGCGGCGCGATCCCGAGTCGCGCCACGGCTACGTCGCGCTGTGGGACACCGCGACCGACCTGCCGCGCCGCGTCGCCGACACGCCCTGTCTGACCACGCTGTTCTTCCGCCGCACGGAGGACAAGCTGGCGCTCACCGCCACCTACCGCTCGCACAACCTCCTCGTCGCCTGGCTGGAGAACGTCTACGGGCTGATGGCGATCCAGCGGCACGTCGCCGCGGCGGTCGACCTCCCCGCCGGGCCGATCACCGTGGTCAGCCACTCGCTGGGCATCGATCCGGCCAGCCCGCGCTACGAGCTCGCCCGCTCGCTGGCCGAGGGGTGGACCAGCGACGACGACGTCGACCGCGCGACCGGCAAGCGGACGCTGCGCGAGGACCCCCACGGCTACTTCCTGGTGTCCGTCGACCGCGACCGCGAGCGCCCGTGCATCGTCGCCGAGCACCGCCACGCGGGCGTGCTCGTCAAGCGCTACGAGGGCGAGCGGTCGGTCGACGTCGAGAACCAGGTGGCGGCCGACATGGCGGTCAGCGTGGTGTCGCACGCGCTGTGGCTGGGGCGCGAGCTGGCGCGGGCGGAACAGGCGCTGCGGCGCGGATGAGGGATGCTTCCCCACATGCGCGCCGTCGTCTGCCAGCAGGCCGAGCTCTCCGTCGAGGAACGGCCGGAGCCCGTCCCCGGCCGCGGACAGGTGCGGCTGCGCGTCGCGCGCTGCGGAATCTGCGGCTCCGACCTGCACGCCCGCCACGGGATCGACGACTGGGCCGAGCTGACCGGCCGCCTGGGCTATGACCGCTTCGGGCGCTCCGACCAGTCGGTGGTC
>DASVQH010000131.1:0-30881 GCA_036389195.1 Solirubrobacteraceae bacterium | reverse complement strand
ACGCGCACGTCGCCGCCCGCGGCGAACGTCACGTAGGCGGTGCCGTTGATCCCGACGTCGGCGTGCGGCGCGGCCGCCGCGCCGTCGAACAGCTGCTGCGGCGCGCCGACCGGCGCGGGCGGGCCGCCGCCGGGCGCGAAGGCCGCGAACAGCCGGTCGCCGGACTCGAAGGCCACGACGATGCGCCCGCCGTCGGCCGCCGCGACGGTCGGCGCGCCGGCGGGCGCCGAGAGGCCGGCGTCGACGCGCTCGGGCGCCTGCCAGACCCCGCCGACCAGGCGCGAGAGGAAGACGTGGGGCACGCCGCCGTCGCGGCGCAGGTACACGACGCCGCCCCCGCCGTCGCGCGCGACGTCGACGTCACCAGCCGCGACGATGTCGGGGCTCGGGCCGTCGATCGCGTCGGCGGGGAACCAGGCGGCGGAGGCCGCGGCGGGGACGGCCGCTCCGGCGAGGAGGAGCAGCGGGACGAGCAGGCTGAGGCGCAGGCGGTTGGGCATCGGTCGCGGGAGCTTACGCGGCCACGAGGATCCCTTCGGCGGTCGCCTCGGCGCGGAAGGCCGCGGCCTCCCGGTCCGCGCGCGCCGCGTCCCAGCCCAGCTCGGCCCCGAGCGCCCGCGCCACGCGCTCGGGCGCCTCCGAGCCTTCCGCGCACAGCTCGCGCGCCGCCAGCAGCCCGAGGCGCGTGCGCCGCAGCAGCACCGCGCCGACGGTCTCGGCCTGCTCGCGCCGGGCGGCGAAGGCGGCCTCGGCCAGCAGGTCGGGCAGGCCGGGCACGATCGGCTGGGCCAGCTCGCCGCGCTCGGAGGCCACGGCCAGCACGGCGTGGGCGGCGTGGCCGTAGCGGGCAGCCAGCGCCGCGTAGGACGCCTCGGGCACGCCCTCCACGCGGGGCAGCTCGGCCGGGTCGACGCCCATCCCCAGCGGGATCTCGTGGGTCCGGCACGGCGCCTCGCGGCCCGCGCGCTCGACGATCCGGTCGACGGTCATCTTGGCCATCCGGCGCCACGTCGTCAGCTTGCCGCCGGTGATGGTGATCATCCCGCTCGACGTCTCGTACAGCTCGGCCTTGCGCGAGATGTCGACGGACTTCTTGGGATCCCCGGTCGAGATCAGCGGGCGCACGCCGGCGAACGCGCCCGCCACGTCGCCTCGCTCCAGCGCCGTGCCGAAGAACCTGTTGACCGCTTCGAGCAGGTAGGCGACGTCCGAGTCGGCGGGCCGGATGTGGTCGAGCGCCCCCTCGTAGTCGTTGTCGGTGGTGCCCACGAGCGTCTGGCCCAGCCACGGCAGCACGAAGATCGTCCGCCCGCCGCCGGCCGGCGCGATCGCCCCGACGGTCAGGGGCAGCTTGGCCCGCGGGACGATCAGGTGGGTGCCGCGGCTCGGCCGGATGACCGGCACCTCGGCCTCGTCGTGCAGCTCGCCGGGCCGCAGCCGGTCCGCCCACACGCCGGTCGCGTTGACCACCGTGTCGGCGGCGATCGCGAACGTCTCCCCCGTCTCGGCGTCGCGGACGTGGGCGCCGCGGGCGCGCCCGCCGTCCTCGACCAGGCCGAGGACCTCGACGCCGTTGGCGAACACCGCGCCGAAGCGCTCGGCCTCGCCGAGGACGGTCAGGACCAGCCGCACGTCGTCGGTCTGGCAGTCGTAGAACAGGTAGCCGCTCGACGGCTCGCGCCCCGCCAGCGCGGGGATCAGCTCGGTCACCTCCGCGCCGCCGATCACGCGGTGGCGCGCGGGGCTCCAGTCGGCCACGCCGTCGGCGTTGCGGTCGGCGCCGCGCCCGCGGCGGCGCAGCTTGTCGACCGCCATGACGTCGTACATGTTGAGCCCGAGGCCGGTCAGGCGGTCGAGCCGCTGGCCGCCGAAGGCGGGGACGATCAGCGGCAGCGGCGTGACCAGGTGCGGGGCCAGCGCGGCGTTGAGCTGGCGCTCCAGCAGCGCCTCGCGCACCAGCCCGAGGTCGAAGTTCTGCAGGTAGCGCAGGCCGCCGTGGACCAGCTTGCTCGAGCGCGACGACGTCCCCGACGCGTAGTCGGCCTTCTCGACCAGCGCGACGGTGTAGCCGCGCGTCGCGGCGTCGAACGCCACGCCGGCGCCGGTGATGCCGCCGCCGACCACGAGCACGTCGAACGGCTCGGAGGCCAGCGCGGCGAGGGCCTGGGCGCGGGGCAGCACGCGCTACGTCAGGTACTCGCGGAAGGCGTCCAGCGGGGCGCGCTCCGGCGGTGCCTTCTCGGGGCCGCGCGCGTTCCCGAGGTGGATCAGCCCGAGGACGTGCTCGCCGTCGGGGATCCCGCAGGCGGCGCGCCCCGCGGCCGTGCGCAGGACGCCCGGCGTGCGCCAGTAGCTGCCCAGGCCACGCTCGTGCGCGGCCAGCAGGATGATGAAGACGGCGTTGGCGGCGGCCAGGCGGTCCTCCTCGTCGGCGACGGGATCGTCGCCGCACTGGACCGCCGAGGCGGCGACGAGCGTCGGGGCGCGGTCCAGCTTGGCCGCGGCCTCCGAGCCGGCCGCCGCCTTCAGCGCCGCGAGCGCGCCGGGGCCGAGGACCCGGAAGCGCCACGGGTTGGTCAGGTGGTGGTTGGGCGCCCAGCGGGCGAGCTCGAACAGCTCGTCGAGGATCTCCGGCGCGACCGGCCGGGGTGCGTAGGCCTTCTGGGTCCGGCGGGTGCGGATGAGCTCGTCGAGCACACCTGGCAGGCTATCCGTCGGACATGCGGCACTCCGGCACGATCTCAGAGCTCTGGCGCTATCCGGTCAAGTCGATGGCCGGCGAGCCGGTCGACGCCCTGCGGGTGGACTGGCGCGGCGCCGGCGGCGACCGCACGCACGCCCTGCACTTCGAGCACAAGGGCGCCCCCAAGCGGCTGACGGTGCGCGAGGCGCCGCGGATGCTGGGCTGGCGCGCCGGCTACGGGCCGCAGACCGACGTCGCGCCCGAGCATCCGCCGCTCGCCCGCCTGACCGGCCCCGACGGGCGCGCCTACGACTGGGACGACCCGGCGCTGCCGGACGTGCTGGCCGCGGACCTCGGCCGGCCGCTGACCCTGCGCCGCGACGTGGAGGGCCAGCAGGACCTCGGGCGCTCGCTGCTGCTGACCTTCGAGGCCTCGCGGCGGGCCTTGGAGGACGAGCTCGGGACGGCGATCGACCTGCGCCGCTTCCGGCCCAACCTCCACCTCGACCTCGACGCCCCGGCCTGGGCCGAGGAGAGCTGGGAAGGCGGGCGTCTGGAGCTCGAGGGCGGCGTCGTGCTGCGCCTGCTGCATCCCTGCGAGCGCTGCGTCATCCCGACGCGCCACCCCGACACGCATGCCAAGTGGCCCGAGCTCCTGAAACACCTCTCCCGTGAGCACGGCACCAACTTCGGCATCAACGCCCGGGTCGAGGTCCCGGGCGAGCTGCGCCGCGGCTACAGCGCCTGGACCTCGGACAGCACGTCGGAGACCGACGCCTTGGCGTCGCCGAACAGCAGCGCCGTCTTCTCGTCGTAGAACAGCGGGTTGTCGATCCCGGCGAAGCCGCTCGACATCGAGCGCTTGAGCACGATGATCGACGACGACTTGTCGACGTCGAGGATCGGCATGCCGTAGATCGGGGAGTCCGAGACCGTCCGCGCGGCGGGGTTGGTCACGTCGTTGGCGCCGATGACCAGCGAGACGTCGGTGCGCGCGAACTCCGCGTTGGCCTCCTCCATCTCCTTCAGGCGGTCGTACGGGACGTCGGCCTCGGCCAGCAGCACGTTCATGTGGCCGGGCATGCGGCCGGCCACCGGGTGGATGGCGTAGGAGACGTCGATGCCGCGCTTGCCCAGCTCCGTGGCCAGGTCCGCGACGGCCCGCTGGGCCTGGGCGACGGCCATGCCGTAGCCCGGGACGATCACCACGCGCTCGGCGTAGGAGAGCTGGATGGCCACGTCGGCGGCGCTCGTCGAGCGCACGGTGCGGTCGCCGTCGTCGGCGGCGCCCGGCCCGGCCGCGGCGGCCGCCCCGAAGTTGCCGAAGAACACGTTGCCGAGCGAGCGGTTCATCGCGTCGGCCATCTGCTTGGTGAGGATCGAGCCCGAGGCGCCGACGAGCATGCCGGCCACGATCAGCGCGACGTTGTCGAGCGCGATGCCGGCCGCCGCCGCGCTGAGGCCGGTGAAGGCGTTGAGCGTCGAGATGACGACCGGCATGTCGGCGCCGCCGATGGGGAACACCGCGAGCAGGCCGAGCAGCGCCGAGGCGAGCAGGATGGCCGCGAACACGGCCTGGGACTCCGTCCCGGCGGCGACCGCGACGGCGAGGCCGCAGGCGATGGCCAGCAGACCGAGGTTGACCAGCGACGGGATCCGCGGGCGCGCCTTGGTCAGCTCCTGGAGCTTCGCGAACGCGACGTTCGAGCCCCAGAACGAGATCGAGCCGATGATCGCCGCGAAGAGGATCGGGATCAGCTCGTCGAGCGGCAGGTCGCCGCCCGCCTCGCGGAACTCCACGAACGCGATCAGCGCGACCGCGCCGCCGCCGACGCCGTTGAACAGCGCCACCATCTGCGGCATCGCGGTCATCTTCACCGCGCGGGCGCTGGGGACGCCGATGGCCGTCCCGATGGCGAGGCCGAGGACGATCAGCCCCCAGTCGCCGACGCCCTTCTGTCCGAGGGTCGCCACGACCGCGATGAGCATGCCGACGGCCGCGACCTGGTTGCCCTGCACCGCGGTGCGCGGGCCGCGCAGCATCCGCAGGCCGACGATGAAGAGGATGAACGCGACGATGTAGAGCGCGGTGACGAGATCCTGGTCCATCGCTACTCCGCCGCCCGCTGCGGCTGCTTCTTCTTGCCCTTGAACATGGCCAGCATCCGGTCGGTGACCAGGAACCCGCCGACGACGTTGATCGTCCCGAAGGCGATGGCGATCACCAGCAGGATGTCCTCCAGCAGGCCCTCGGCCGGCCCGATGACCAGCAGGCCGCCGAGCAGCACGATCCCGTGGATGGCGTTGGTCCCCGACATCAGCGGCGTGTGCAGCGTGTTGGGCACCTTGGAGATGACCTCGAAGCCGACGAACGCGGCGAGGACGAGGATCGCGAGCTCGGTGAGCAGGTCCATGGCCTAGGCCCCCGCCTTCTCGACGGTCTTGCGGGCGGCCTCGTGGACGATCTCGCCGCCGCGCGTGATGCAGGCGCCGCGGATCACCTCGTCCTCGAAGTTCAGGTCGAGCGCCGCGGTGGAACCTTCCTGCTCATGCACGAAGAGCTCGAGCAGCGACTGGACGTTGCGGGCGTAGAGCTGGGAGGCGTGCTGGGGCATGGTCGACGGGAGGTTGAGGGGGGCGGCGATGATCTGGCCGGTCTCGGTGCGGATGGTCTGTCCGGGCTGCGTGAGCTCGCAGTTGCCGCCTGCCTCGCCGGCCATGTCGACGATCACCGAGCCGGGCTTCATCTGGGCGACCGCCGCGGCGGTGATCAGCTTGGGAGCCGGGCGGCCGGGGACCAGCGCGGTCGTGATGACGGCGTCGGCCTTGGCGACGGCGGCGGCGAGCAGCTCGCGCTGCTGGGCCTGCTCCTCCTCGGTCAGCTCGCGGGCGTAGCCGCCGGCGGCCTCGGCGTCGGCCGAGCCCTCGATCTCCAGGAACTTGGCGCCGAGCGACTGGACCTGCTCCTTGACGGCGGCGCGGACGTCGAAGGCGGTGACCTGGGCGCCCAGGCGGCGCGAGGTGGCGATGGCCTGCAGCCCGGCCACGCCGGCGCCGAGCACGAGCACCTGAGCGGGCGGGATCGTGCCCGCGGCGGTCATCAGCATCGGGAAGTAGCGGCCGAGCTCGTTGGCGGCCAGCAGCGCGGCGCGATAGCCGCCGACGTTCCCCTGGGAGGAGAGCGCGTCCATCGACTGGGCGCGCGAGATGCGCGGGATCGCCTCCATGGCGAAGGCCGTGGTGCCCTGCTGGGCCAGGCCGCGGATCGTGTCCGGGGCGGTCAGCGGGGCGAGGAAGCCGACGAGCACGGTGTCGGCGCCGACCTTGCGGATCTCCTCGGCGGACGGGCGGGCCACCTTGGCCACGACATCGGCGCTCCACGGATCGCCGATCGTGGCGCCGGCGGCGGTGAAGGCGTCGTCGGGCAGGTCGGCGCCGCTGCCGGCGCCGGGCTCGATCACGACCTCGTGCCCGGCGGCGACGAGCTTGCGGGCGATGTCGGGCACGAGGGCGACGCGGCGCTCGCCCTCGGCGGTCTCCTTGGGGACTCCGATCTTCACGGGCGCGGCAACCTATCCGATGCGGACAGGTGTTCGCCTTCCGGTGCTACCAACCGGCCTGCGCGGTCAGCGCGACGACCATCGCCGCGTCGTGCGCCAGCGCCGCCGCGGCGGCCAGGTCGAGCGGCGCGCCGGGGGCGGCCGCGGGCGGGCCGGCGGGGCTCGGCGGGCCGGCCTTCTCAGGCGGCGCGGCCGGGGCCGGGGCCGGAGCGGCGGTGGCGGGCGTGGCGGTGGGGCGCGGGGTGGCCGCGGGCGTGCTCGCCGGCGCCGCGGCGGGGGCCTGGGCGGCGCGGGAGCGCCGCGCCCGCTGGACGGCGGCGAGCGGGAACGGCTTGCGGGCCAGCGCCGTGAGCGCCTGCGCGGTCACCCACACCGGCGTCTGCCGGCTGGTCCGCGAGTAGCGGACCGCGCCGTCGGATCCGACGAGAGAGCGCAGGTAGCCGAGCGGGGTCCGCGAGCCGTCGCGGCGCACCCCGTCGGGGTCGCGCCCCGCGGCCAGCAGCCCCTGCACCGCCCAGGCGGTCGACTGGGCGTTGGACGCCGCGCCCGGCTGCAGCGGGAAGCCGCCGTCGGCGTTCTGGCGCCCGCCCAGCCACCGCGCCGCGCGACGGACGGTCTTCGAGCGTCGCCGCCCCGCGGCGGCCAGCCCCTGCAGGGCCGCGCCGGTGTCGTCGACGCCCGACGGCCCGCCGCGCCCGGCGAAGTTGAAGCCGCCGTCGCGGTTGGCCTGGCGGGCCAGCCAGCGGCCCGCTCTCCGGATCGCGCGTCCGCGGGCGGGGCGCCCCGCGGCACGCAGCGCGAGGATCCCGAACGCCGTGTGGTTGACGCGCCCGGCGAACGAGCCGTCGCGGCGCTGCTTGGCGGCCAGCCCCTTCGCGAGCGCGCCCGCGTCCTGGCCGGCGGCGGCGTAGACGAGGATCGTGCGCTCGAGCTCGCCGACGTCGTCGACCTCACCCGCGGCCACGTAGTCCAGGACGTCGTGGTCGCCGCGGCGGACGTCGAGCGGGTTGCGCCCGGCCGCGGCCAGCCCGAGCGCGGCCCAGCCCGTGTGCAGCTGGTTGGAGCCCTGCCCGGGGGCGCCGCCGAACCCGCCGTCAGCGTTCTGGGCGCCGCGGAGGTAGTCGACGCTGCGCTGGGGCACCGCCGCGCGGGCGGCCGGGGGCGCGGCGAGCGCGCCCGCGACCAGCCCGGCCACGAGCGCCACGGCGGCCAGCGTCCCGGCCGCCGGAGCCGGCCGCCACGTGACCTCGAAGCGCGCCTGGTAGCGGCGCAGCGCGCGCACCAGGTCGGGCCCGAACAGCAGGCAGAACGCCACGTTGCCGGCCGCGTGGGCGAGGTCGAACGGCAGCGAGGTCGAGGCGAAGACGGCGAGCGTCGCCAGCGAGTGATCGCCGGCGAAGGTCGCCCACATCGAGAAGTTCATGATCCCTCCGAAGAGCAGGCCGGCCGCGGCGCACGCGGCGGCGAGGTACAGGCGGCCGGGCTCGCGGCGCCCGGCGAAGCGGGCCAGCAGCGCGCCGGCGATGCCGACGACGCCCCAGGCCCCCATCTGCCACGGCGTCCAGGGACCCTGGCCGAAGAAGACGTTGGACGCGAAGCCCGCCACCGCGCCGACCGCGAAGCCCGGCGCGCCGCCGAGCGCGTAGCCCGTCAGCAGGACGATGTCGGTGGTCGGCTTGATCTGCGGCGTCGGCGCGAAGGCGATCCGCCCGAGCGCCGCCAGGGCCGCGAGGGCCGCGATCAGCGCGAGCACCCGCGCGCTGGGGTGCGAGCGCTCGTACCAGGCGAAGCCGCTGACGAGGACGAACGCGAGGACCACGAGGGACGCGGCGAGCCAGCTCACGCCAACACCGCCGCGATCGACGCAACGTCCCATGCGGAGGACCCGCGGGGTCTCATGCGGGCGCCGTCACCTCCCGGGCGAGCGCGTCCGCGAGCACCGCCGCGCCGGCTTCCGGCAGCAGCGCGCCGCCCGCGCCGCCGAGGACGCGGGCGGTCTGGGTGGCGAAGTACCAGCCGCCGGCCAGGATCTCACCGGCCGGCGCGTCGGCCACCGGCGCGCCGTCGCCGAGCAGGACGATCCGCTGCGCGAACGCGGCGGCGAACTCCGCGTCGTGGGTGGCCACGAGGACGGCGGCGCCACCGGCGGCGAGGCGCTCGATCGCCGCCACGAGGGCGTCGCGGTGGGCGCGGTCCATCCCGCGGGTCGGCTCGTCGAGGCAGACGGCGGCGGGCGCGTCTCCCCCGGCCAGCACGATGGCCAGCGCGAGGCGCTGGCGCTCGCCGCCGGAGACGTCGCGCGGGTGGCGGCCGGCGAGGTGGGCGAGCCCGGCCGCCTCGAGCGCGGCCGCCGGGATCTCGTCGCCGACGCGGTCGCGCACGAAGTAGTCGCCCGGGTTCTGGAGCAGCAGCGCCACCCGCCCGGCCGCGCGCACGCGCCCGCGGGTCGGGCGCGCCAGCCCGGCCAGGTGGCGCAGCAGCGTCGACTTGCCGGCGCCGTTGCGCCCCATCAGCGCGACCCGCTCGCCCGGCGCGAGGGCCAGGTCGACGCCGCGCAGGATCGCCGCGCCGCCGCGCAGCTCGTGCCACAGGCCCTCGGCGGCGACGGCGGGAGCCGGCGCGCCGCGGCGACGGCGGCGGGGCGCGGGCGCGGGCGCCGCCGCGGGCGGCTCGGCCGGGGGCGGCGCGACGCCCGCGCGCCGCAGCCCGGCGCGGGCCTCCTTGACCGAGACCGGCAGCGGCTCCAGCCCCGCGTGGGCGAACAGCTCGGCGGCGGGCGTGCGCAGCGCCGGCTCGCGCCGCAGGAACTCGTGCGGCGCGGCGTCGCACACGATCGCCCCGCCGCGCATCGCGACGACGCGGTCGGCGGCGCTCAGGCAGCGGTCGAGGCGGTGCTCGGCGAGCAGGATCGCCGTCCCCCACTCCTCGTTGAGCCGCCGCAGGACGCCCAGGAGCTCGTCGCCGGCCACCGGGTCGAGCTGCGAGGTCGGCTCGTCGAGCAGCAGCAACGCGGGCCGCGCGGCCAGCGCCGCGCCCAGCGCGACGCGCTGGAGCTCCCCGCCCGACAGCTCGTGGGTCGGCCGGTCCAGCAGGCCGCCGATGCCCAGCGCGAGCGCCGCCTCCTCCACGCCGCGCGCGACCGCGGCGTCGCCCCAGCCGCGGTTCTCCAGCGGGAAGGCCAGCTCGGAGCGGACGGTCCCGAGCACGACCTGCGTCTCGGGGTCCTGGAAGAGCGAGCCGGCCACCGCGGCGATGTCGGCGGGCCCGTGCTCGCGCACGTCGAGGCCGCCGACCTCCAGCCGGCCGGCGAACTCGCCGCCGTGGAAGTGGGGCACGAGCCCCGCCGCCGCCCGCAGCAGCGTCGACTTCCCGCTGTCGGACTCGCCGGCCAGGACGACCAGCTCGCCCGGCTCGACCGCCAGCGAGACGTCGCGCAGCGAGGGCGCGGCCGCTCCGGCGTACGCGTACGTGACGCGATCGAGGTGCAGCAGCGGCGTCATCGCGTCCCCCGCCGGTCGGCGAACGGCAGCAGCGCGCACAGCGCCAGCCCGCCCGCCAGCAGCCACACGGGCCCGCCCAACGGCACCGCGAACCGCGGGTACGGGTCGAAGCCCTCCCAGTCGCCCGCCAGCGCGGCGATCGCCAAGGCGACGACGCCGGCCGCCGCGGCGGCGAATGCGAGGTCGTGGCGCGACCACGGGCGCGCGCGCCGCGCCGGGCGGGCGCCGGCGCCGCCGTAGCCGCGGACCTCGAGCGTCGCGGCGACGTCCACCGCGCGGTCGAGCGCCCCGGCGGTCACCGCGCGGACGAGGACGCGCGCCGGCGCGGCGGCCCCCGGACGGCAGCGCTGGGCGTCGCGCAGGCGCCGCGCGTCGCGCATCAGCACCGGGACGAGCCGCGTCGCGAGCGCAGCGGTGAGCGCCGAGCGCAGCCCCAGCCGCCGGAAGCCGCGCAGCAGCTCGTCGGGGTCGACGGCGGCCGAGAACAGCGCCCCGCAGCCGATGGCGATCATCGCCCGCAGGCCGAGGATGACCCCGTAGCCGAGGGCCTCCAGCGTCACGTCCAGGCGCCCGAGCACCGGCACGGTCCAGCCGCGCACGAGGATCGTCGCGCCCTGGTGGGACGCGAGGACGTTCAGCAGGGCGATCGCCACGGCGAACGGCACGCCGAGGAGCGCGACCGCGCGCCCGACGTGGCGGCCGACTCCGGCGGCGGCGCCCGCGCCGAGCACGGCGGCCAGCAGCGCGGCCAGCACCAGCGGGTGCTCGAGGACGACGGTCACGGAGACCAGCGCGAGGCAGAACGCGGCGCCGGCGGCCGCGCGCGCCGCGTGCAGCGGGCTGACCGCGCGCCGGTACATCACGGCGCCTCGTCGTCCGGGACCCGGATGGGCTGCCCGTTCTCGATCGCCACGGCGAAGCGGCCGTCGAGCACCGAGGTCTCCAGC
This sequence comes from Solirubrobacteraceae bacterium, assembly GCA_036389195.1. GTDB lineage: Bacteria > Actinomycetota > Thermoleophilia > Solirubrobacterales > Solirubrobacteraceae > JACCYI01. The sequence continues at coordinate 20,191 of DASVQH010000131.1, read as the reverse complement.
GCCGCGGCCGCGGCCGCCAGCCCCACCACGTCGGTCCCGGTGACCACCCAGACCGGGCTGCCCTCGCTGCTGGCGGTCGCCGCGACCAGCCCGGCGCCCGCGCCCAGCGAGCGCGCGACGCGCCCCTGCGGGTCGAGCACGTCGAGCCGGCGCCCGCTCTTGTCGAAGCGCGCGTAGACGCCGGACTGCTGCGGCCCGCGCCCGATCCTGCTGGCCACCGGGTCGAGCCGCAGCTGCTCCCAGCGGCCGACGAGCACCCGCAGCACCTCGCCCTGCTCGAACTGGGACAGGATCGCCCGCGAGGTCCGCTTCACGCCCGCCTTCTCGAGCCGCTCGACCACCTCGTCGCACTCGCGGCCCTTGATGTCGGCGCACTCGATCCGCACCGGGATGCGCTTGCCCTCCGCGCCGGAGATGAACGGCTCCGGGAACGAGCCGACGACGGCCGGGACGCGCATCGCGGCGCCCCAGTCGTGGAGGTCCCACCACACGCGGTCGCCCGCGTGCAGGCGCCGTTCCGCCGCGCCGACTCCGGCCTCGATCCCGTTCACGTAGTAGAACCAGTCGACCCGGCGCCCCTGCTCGCGCCCGCCCGCGCGCCCCTCGATCGCCTGCACGAAGCCGCCGCCGAAGCGGGTCTCGACGTCGTTGGAGCGCTCCAGCAGCCGCAGCACGGTCTCGTCCTTGCGGGCGCCGGCGTAGGACCGGTCCGAGACGCGCTCGGCGCCGAACCCCTCGCTGACGCGCACGCGCACCTCGCCGCTGCCCTCCTCGCCTGCGCCCAGGCCGCACCCGGCCGGCGCCACCGCGACGACGGCGGCGAGCAGGAGCGCGAGGCGGGCGCGGCGGGAGGTCATCGGATCAGGATGGAGCTCGGGAAGGAGGGGACCAGGCCGTCGCGCTGGGCCGAGAGCGGCACCCGGCCCGGGCGCGGCGGCGCGGTGAGCGTCGCCGTCCCCTCCGGGCCGGTGGTGGCCGTCTGGTCGCCGAGGGTCACGGTCGCGCCCTCGACGCGCTTGCCGCGCCCCTCGTCGTCGTAGCCGCGCACGGAGACCGACAGCGGCTCACCCGGCCCGACGGCGCGCTCGGCCGGGCGCACCTCCAACGTGCGCTGGCAGGAGCCCGATCCGCGCAGGCGGCAGTAGAACCACAGCACCCGCTGGCCGTCGTGCAGGCGCCGCCCGGTGCCGAAGGACCCGGACGGATCGGCGGCGCCGGCCGTCCCCGACCGGCGCCCGACCTTGTACACCCAGCCCGCGCGGCCGCGGTTGGCGTCCTCGGCGATCCGGCGGACGAACAGCAGGCCGGCGTCGCGCGGCGACCGGCTGCAGGACCCGTAGTCGCGGACCTTCAGCTTCAGGCCCGTCCCGGCCAGCGCCGACAGCGGCGTGGCGCGGCCGACCGCGCAGCGCCGCTTGCCGACCTTGACGCGCCGCTGCTTGAGCGTCACCTCGCGCGGGCCGAAGAGGACCCGCTCCTTGCCGACCACCATCACGTCGACCGTCGCAGCGGGTGCCGCGGCGGGGGCGGCGAGCCCCGCCCCGACGGCCAGCGCGATGGCGGCGGCGCGCCTCATCGGACGGTGAACACGATCCGGCTGCGGCCGCGGGCGAGCCGGTCGCGGTTGAAGGCGCGGTCGATGGCGACCACGTCGAGGACGTAGCGACCCGGGCGCAGCCGCCCGGGCAGCAGGTAGCTGAACTCGCCCTTCTCGCTGGCCTTGAAGGCGAACGAGCGCCCGCAGGGCGAAGCGACGAAGCGCTCGCGGCGGCCCGAGAAGTACGCGCAGTCGCCCCGGTGGCGGCGGCGCAGCCGCAGCTTGACCTGGGCGATGCCCGAGGGGTCGGTCGCGGCGATCCGCAGCTCGCGGGGCGCCTTGGCGCGCGAGAAGACGGCCTGCTCGGCGATGCCGAGGACGCGGCCGACGGGGCGCCCGGTGTCGCGGCCCGCCGGCGCGGGCGCCCCCGGCTGCGGCGCTCCGGTCGAGCTGCCGTCCTCGGGCGCCGGAGTCGTGCCGGGCTCGCGCACGCTCACGCGCACGCCGGCCGACGGCGCGTCGCCGGACTTCGTGGCCTTGACGGTGAAGGCGCCGGAGTCGGCGAAGGTCAGCGTGGCGGTGCCGTCGGCCGCCGTGGTGGCGGTGACGGCGCCCCCGGCCACGGTGGCGCCCTGCACCGGCGTGCGGGTGCCCTCGCCGGTGCCGCCGGTCTCGCTGCGGTACTCGACCACCGTGACGGTGACGGACTGCCCGCGCTCGACCTGGGACGGGAGGCCCTCGACGGCGAGCGGGAAGACCGTCGGCGCGTAGGACGGCGGCGGGGAGAGGTCGACCAGCATCAGGACCTCGTCGCCGTCGGAGAGGCGGTCGTCGCAGATGCCGCCGCCGCGCCGGTAGCCCCCGCCGGTGTCCAGCCACTCGGCCCAGTAGTCGGAGTCGTCGAACTTGTGGGTCTCGCCGAGGATCCGCTGGGTGAAGACCTGGCGGTCCCAGTCGCCCTGCGTGCCGGCCTCGATCGCCGCCGCGGCGCTGTCGCCGGGGCAGCCGTTGCCGGGGGCGGGCGTGGCGGCGTCGAGCGTCACCGGCGTGCGCTCGAGCAGCGTGCCGTCCCGCCCCTCGACGCGGACGGAGACGGTCGGCGCCGCCAGCGCGGGCGTCGCGCAGGCGAGGACGGACAGGGCACCGGCCGCCAGGCCGGATATACGGAGCTTCATAGGGAGGAGCCACCCCTTTCCACGAGGGCATCGGCTTGGGTGAACGGCCGGAGGGAGGTCTCCTGACTTCCGGCATACCCGTCCGCGCCTTCCCGTCCCCTCGTCGGGTCCAGTGGCTGCCTCGCGGTGCGCGGGGCGTGCGGTGAGCGTCGCCGGTCACAGTGGCGGGACCGCGCCGGAGTCGCACCGGCTTCCCTGTCCACCGACCTGAAACGGGCATGTTACCGTCCGTCCCGGGCGGCGCAGATGACGGTCAACCTCACCCGGATATACACGCGCCTCGGCGACGACGGCGAGACCCACCTGGGCGACATGAGCCGGGTGCCCAAGACGCACCCGCGGATCGAGGCCTACGGCACCGTCGACGAGCTCAACGCCCAGCTCGGCGTGGCGATCGCCCAGGGCGGCCTGCCCGCCGGCTACGACGCCTGGCTGCAGCGGGTCCAGAACGACCTCTTCGACGTCGGCGCGGACATCTCGGTGCCCGAGGGCGGCGAGCGCGAGCGCCTGCGGGTCCTGCCCGAGCAGACCGCCTGGCTGGAGCAGGCCTGCGACGAGGTCAACGCGACCCTGACGCCGCTGAAGTCCTTCGTCCTGCCCGGCGGGACGCCCGCGGCCGCCCAGCTGCACGTCTGCCGCACGGTCTGCCGGCGCGCGGAACGGCGGACGATCGACTGCGGCGACGAGGTCAACCGCGAGTGCGTGCGCTACCTGAACCGGCTGTCGGACCTGCTGTTCATCCTCTCGCGCGGGGCCAACGGCGGCGCGGAGCCGCTGTGGGAGCCCGGGCGCTACCGCTCAGCGGGGTAGCTCGGCGCGCAGGACGCTGCGGCCGCTGTGATTGCGGTTGCGGTCGCCCTCCAGCGAGACGTCGAGGTAGGTGAAGCGGTCGGCGTTCTTCGGCAGCGCGAAGCGCTTCGTGGCGAGCGTGCCGAGGGGGCGCGCGTCGGCGAGGGAGTTGTAGAGCCAGACCTCGTAGTCCTTCGGGGGGCGGTCCAGCCCCTTGACGTCGAGGGTGAGCCGGCCGTCCTGCGCGGTCAGCGTGCCCTCGACCTCGCCCGGGCCGCCCGGGACCGCCGTGAGCGGCTGCGGACGGGCGGCGGCCGGGGTGGCGGTCGGTGTGGGCGTGGCGGTGGCGCTGGGAGTGGCGGTGGCCCGCGGCTCGCCCCCCTTGTCGCCGCCGCCGGAGATGGCCGCGGCGAGCACCGTGCCGCCCACCACGAGGCCGAGGGCGACGCCGAGCGTCGCGGGGATCGGCGAGCGGCCCCGCGCCGGGCGGCGGGTCCGGAACTCCGAGGACGGGCGGCGGGCGGCGGCGGGGTCAGGTTCCGGGTCCGGGTCCGGGTCCGGGTCCGGGTCGCCGAGCACGACGAGGTCCTCGGGCGCGCCCGCCTGCGCCGGCTCCGTCTCGCCCGGCACCACCAGATCCTCGGGGGCGCCGACCGTCGCCGGCTCCGGCTCGCCCGGCACGACGAGATCCTCCGGGGTGCCCGCTTCCGCCGGCTCGGGCTCCCCCGGCAGGACGAGGTCGTCCGGCGAGCCCGTCGCTTCGGGTGTCCCGGGCAGGACGAGGTGCTCGGAGGTGGCCACCGGTTCGGGCGCTGACGGAGCAGGCCGCGAAGTCGGCGCGCTCGGAGTCGCCGGCCGCCCGACCGCCAGGTCGTCCAGCGCGGCGCGGACGGCCTCGGGGGTGTCGCCGACCTCGCCCGCGAGCCGCTCGACCACCTGGCGGCGGCGCTCGGCGACGTCCGCCGCGCTGCCTCCGGAAAGCTGCGCGATGGCCGCGTCGTCGAGCCCGCGGTGCAGCCACAGGTTCAGCAGGGCGCGCCCCGCGGGGTCGAGCGCCCGCGACGCGGCGATCAGATCGGTGGTGGTCGTGGTGGCCATGCGTGGTCGAGCGGTCCTCGGGTACGTTGCCGCGAAGTGTCTCGTTTCCTCGCGTCCTTCGCTTCAGTCCTCTTCGGCCTGCTCCTCTGGCCGGCTCACTTGCTGGCCCGGGCGGGCGTCCGCTTCGTGCACGCCGTGCCGGGCGCCAACGAGGCGAAGCTGACCGTCGAGCAGGAGGGGCGCACGACGCTGGTCGGCCGGGCGGGCTACGCCCAGTTCACGAAGGTGCGCAAGCTGAAGTCCGGCGCCATCCGCTGGAAGCTGACGAGCGGCGGCGACACGCTGGCCACGGGGACCGGCGACGTCGGCCGCGGGCCGATCACGGCGATCGCCATGCCGCAGGGCTCCCGCCTCGCGGTGAAGTTCTTCAAGGACGCCGCCCCGCCGCCGCGCGGCGAGGCGCGCGTGCGCGTGATCCACGCGGCGCCCGAGCTCGGCGAGCCCGACGTCCGCGTCGACGGCAAGCGAGTGGCGGCCGAGGTCGGCTACGGCGACGCGACTCCCTACTTGAAGCTCGAGCCGGGCCGCCACGACCTCCAAGCCGTCCGCGCCGGCACGTCCGACGAGCTGATCGGCCGCAAGGGCGTCCGCGTCCCCGGCGGCACGACGACGAGCGCGATCGTCATCGGCACGAGCGGCGAGCCGGCCCGGATCCTCACCGTGACCGACCGGCGCGAGGAGGGCGCGGCCACGCGGACGCGACCGAAGCAGAAGCGCTCGGGCGGCGCGGCGAAGCAGTCGGGCGGCGGTGCGGGCGGCGGGACCTACACGGTCGCGCGCGGCGACTCGCTGTGGAGCATCGCCCGCGACCAGCTCGGCGACGGCGCCTCCGACGCCCGGATCGCGCGCGAGGTGCAGCGCCTGTGGGCGGCCAACGGCGGCCGCATCGGGACCGGCGACCCGAACCTCATCTTCCCCGGCCAGAAGATCCGGCTCAGCTGACCGCTGCGGGCGGGGGCCACTCGCGCCCCGCCAGCCGCGCCAGCGCCACGACGAGCGCCTGGGTGCCCTTCTCCCCCAGGCCCTGCGCGCTCGCGCCGAGGTAGAGCTGCTCGGCCAGCGCCAGCCCGGGCAGCGCGAGCCCGAGTCGCCGCGCCTCGTCGAGCGCGATGCCGAGGTCCTTGATGAAGTGGTCGATCTTGAAGCCCGGCTCCAGGTCGTCGCGCAGCAGCCGCGGGCCGTAGTTGGCCAGCGACCACGAGCCGGCCGCGCCGCCGGAGATCGTCTCGACCGTCCGCTCGAGGTCGAGCCCCGCCCGGGCGGCGTAGAGCAGCGCCTCGCAGACGGCGATCATCCCCGACGAGATCGCGATCTGGTTGACCATCTTCGTGTGCTGGCCGGCGCCCGGCGGGCCCTGGTGGACGACCGTGCGGCCCATGATGTCGAACAGCGGCCGCGCCCGCGCGAAGGCCGCCTCGCTGCCGCCGGCCATGATCACCAGCGTCGCGTTGCGCGCCCCGACGTCGCCGCCGGACACGGGCGCGTCGAGCGCCTCGACGCCGCGCTCCGAGGCCGCCGCGGCGATCTCGACCGCCAGCGACGGCTCGCTCGTCGTCATGTCGATCAGCAGCGTCCCCTCCCGCGCCGCGCCCAGCACGCCGTCGCCGCCGAGCACGACCTCGCGGACGTCGCTGGGGTAGCCGAGCATCGTCACCACGACGTCGGCCTCGCGGGCGACCGCGGCCGGCGAGTCGCACCAGCGCGCGCCCTGGTCGAGCAGGGACGCCGCGCGCTCGCGGGTGCGCGTGAAGACGTCGACCGGGTGGCCGGCGGCCAGGAGATGCCCGGCCATCGACGCGCCCATCAGCCCCGTCCCGATCCAGCCGATCCGCGCGGGAGTCACGGGCGGCAGCCTAGCCGAGCGAGTTGGCGCGGACGCGGTGTCAGCGATCCGACCGGCCCGGTTGGGCCGGCGTGGCGCATGGACAGGCCGAGACACCGAACTCCCTGCAATCTGCTTCTCCCAAAGGAAATCCACATGTCTTCCAGCACCTCTGAGCAGCGTCGCGGTTCTGTCGGCGCCGTCGCCGCCGGCGGCGCGGGCAAGCGCCGCCTCGGCTGGCTCTGGGCCCTCCTCGGGCTGCTCGCGCTCGCTCTGATCGTCGCCGCGCTGCTCGGCGCCTTCTCCGGCGACGACGACACGTCCGCTTCCGCCAAGAAGGCGACCCTCGGCACCGGCTCGGCGCAGCTCCTGCCCGTCCCGTCGGGCGGCCTCGGCAGCCTCGTCGGCGAGAACGCCAACGGCCAGGCCGTCGTCGTGCAGTCGGTCGTCCAGAACGCCGAGAACCCCGACGCCCTCGAGGGCTTCTGGGTCGGCACGAGCAAGACCGACCGCGTGTACGTCGAGTACGGCGGCGACGTCGGCACCGACGAGGCCACGTTCGCCCCGAAGGTCGGCGAGAAGGTCAACCTCAGCGGCCCGGTCCGCCCGGCGCCCGAGTCCCCGGAGCGCACGCTCAACCTGGACGCCGAGGACGCCGCGCTCGTCAAGCAGCAGGGCGGCTACGTCAACGCGGACCAGGTCACCGCCGCGAAGTAGCTTCCGTATCGCCTGCCCCGCCGGTTCGCCGGCGGGGCGCAGCGCCTCAGGACAGCGGCTTCAGGCCGCCGCGCTCGCTCTCCGGCCGCCGGTCGACCTTCTCGCAGTTGCGGACCTTGTAGCGGCGCTTGAGCGACCTCGGGACGTGGTAGATGTCGCGGCCCGGCCCGCAGTCGATCGTGCCGCGCCCGTAGTGGGCGGAGATCGCGTCGTTGCCCTTGCCGCCGTAGATCCGGTTGCGGCCGTGGGAGCCGTAGATGAAGTCGCTCCCGCCCCCGCCGTAGATCCTGTCCCGCTGCCTCGCCGGCTGGCCGCTCGGCTTGTGGTCGCCCCACAGGACGTCCGAGTCCCCGCGCCCCCGCAGCGTGTCCGACCCGTGGCCGCCGAGCAGCTTGTCGGAGCGGTCCGTCCCCTTGAAGGTCCGCGCCTTCGAGTGGGCCTGCCGGAACACGCCGTCGATCGTCGGCCAGTAACGCTTGTCGGCCTTCCCTGAGGCGACGGAGGCGGCGGCGAGGACGGTGAGGACGGTGAGGGCGAGCAGCGCGCGGAGCATGCCTCGACGGTACCGAGGGGCCGTGGTGTCATTGACGCATGGAGCGCGACGAGGTCGACCGCTGGCTCTCCCGCTACGTCGAGGCGTGGCGCACGTACGACCGCGAGCGGATCGCGGCGCTGTTCAGCGCCGGCGCGAAGTACCGCTATCACCCGTACGACGAGTGGATCGACGGGCGCGACGCGATCGTGCGCGCGTGGCTCGGCGAGGACGAATCGGCGCGAGATCAGCCGGACACCTGGCAAGCGGAGTACCGCACGATCGCGCTCGACGGCGACGTCGCGGTCGCCGTCGGCACGACCACGTATTCCGTCGAGCCGGGCGGCCCGGTCGACCGGGTCTACGACAACTGCTTCGTGCTGCGCTTCGACGCCGGCGGCCGGTGCTCCGAATTCACCGAGTGGTACGTGAGGCGCCCGCAACCCGGGTGATGGCAAGCCCCGCTGACGCGAGGGTTTCGGAACGCGGTACTCCGTGTCCTGCCCGGCCAGGATGCGTAGCAGGGTCGACTTGCCGGCGCCGTTGAGGCCGAGCACGCGGAGACGCCGTGTCCCGAGCCTCCCGCGGCGCTATTGCTGGGGGATCTCCTCGCAGTCGGCGTCGTACACGTCGATCGGCTCCAGGAGGGTGTTGCCGTTGATCACGGTGTCCGAGCCGGCGCCACAGTACGCCGCGTCGAAAGCCCCGTCGGACGTCAGGTCGAGGACATCGTCGCCCATCATGCCGAAGAGCAGGTCCGCGCCCTCGCCGTCGAACAGGTCGTCGGGGCCGCCTTCGCCGTAGAGCGTGTCCGACCCGCCGAGTCCGTCGAGCCGGTCGGCGCCGTCGCCGGGGCCGCCCCACAGCGTGTTGTCGTCGAGGCTGCCCTTCAGGATGTCGTTACCGGAGCCGCCGTGGACGCCCTCGACGGAGCCGCGCACCGTGTCGCCTTCGCCCTCCTCGCCGGCCAGGCCCGCCGCTCCGATCTCGACGCTGACCGGCTGGGACCGCGCGCGGTAGGAGACCCGGTCGAACCCGCCCTGGCCCTCGTAGACGTCGTCGCCGGTCCCGGCGACGATCAGGTCGTTGCCGGAGTCGCCGCTGTAGGGGTCGTCGCCGTACACCGTGTCGTGGCCCGCGTCGTCGTAGATGATGTCGTCGCCGCCGCGCCCCGCGATCCCGTCGTCGCCGCCACCCCCGTGGATCACGTTGGCCTGCGCGTTGCCGAGCAGTCTGTCGTGGTACGAGCCGCCGCGAAGGTTCTCGACGTCGGGCGCATCCGACTCGGGGTCGAGGAACGTGTCCTCGGAGTCCGGCGCGTTGCCGGCCAGGTCCGCGACCACGAAGTACGTGCGGGCGGCGTAGGTCACGAGGTCGGTCCCGGCCCCACCCGACATGCTGTCGGCGTCGTAGCCGGCCACCATCGTGTCGTTGCCGTTGCCCCCCTCGACGGCGTCCTCGCCGGGGCCGTCGTAGATCTTGTCGTTGCCGTCGTGGCCGCGGATGGTGTCGCTGCCGCTGCCGCCCGTGAGGAGGTTGGGCCCGTCGCTGCCGTCGATGTGGTCGCCGCCGTTGCCGCCCTTGGCGCTCTCGACGTCGTCGGCGATCGTGTCGTTCTCGCCGGCGATGCCGTTGTTGGACGTGCCCCCCAGGGCGATCCACACGTCACCGGTGCGCCCCTCATAGGAGACGGCGTCGCGGCCGTCGCCGCCGCCGAGCCGGTCGGTGCCCTGGCCGGCGAACAGCAGGTCGCCGCCGTCCTCGCCATCGACCCAGTCGGCGCCAGAGCCGTCGACCAGCAGGTCGTTCCCGCCGCCGCCGCAGATCGTGTCGTCCCCGCTCGCCCCGCGCAGGACGTCCTTGCCCGTGTCGCCGACGATCACGTCGGCGCCGCTCGTCCCGGTCACCTTCATCGGATCGCCCGCTGCGCCGTCCGTCCCGGCGTGGCCGGAGCCGCGGAAGATGGTCGCCGCCTTGCCGTTGCAGCTCGGGGGCCCGACGACTACCGCGGCGGCGGGTTCGGACAACAGGGCGCCGGCGAGCAGCGCGAGGGCGAGCAGCGCGAGGGCGAGCGGAGGGGTGAGTCGCATTGGAGACACAACGGGTCGAGAGACCCTCAACCGTCAGAGCGCGCGTCGAGCGTGCTGATCATGGGCGGCCCAAGACGGCGCTCTCCGGGTCACGATGTCCCATGCGTGTCCCTACGCGCGCCTCCGGAACGACGAAAGCCCCGCTGGCACGGGGCTCTCTGAGCTAGGAGAGTTCTACGAACTCTCGTTCCGGCCGCTCACGGCGATTCCGTACACCGGACTTCGCGCCTCCCACACACACGCCCGGTCACTCGCCGCACACACGCACCGCGCTAAGCGGGAGTCGTTCGGCTCTGCCGGCCCTCAGGGCGTCCGACATCGTGGCACGGACGGCGGCGGGTGGCGGCACTCAGTTGGCGATGCAGTTCCGGATGCGCCCGTGTTCCCAGTAGAGGCTCCATCTGAGTTCCGGGGTCTCCTCGCACGGGCCTGGGACGGGCCTGTGGGTCACCGCCCACGCTGACTTGCCGATCAGGCCTCCGGCCACCGCGAAGATGACCAGGTACGGCAGGAAGCGCTGCATCTCTCGACCGTGCCCGCGCGCGCTCGTGCACGCAAGAAGTTGGCGGTGCCCGCGCCCGCCCGTGAGGTCTGCACCGGCCATCACGACAAGAGCGAGTCGATCAGCTGGACGATGAAGTCGCCGAGGACGCGCCCGAGGGCGGTTGCGGCGACGCGTTGTAGTAGGGACCGGGCGGGCTCGCCGTGCCGGTCACGGGATCTGTTCTCCATGACCTTTACGGGCGGGCACGGGCGTTTTGTAGGGCCGCGCGCGAGACGGGATGACGCTCATGGAGAGGGCTATCCGCCGCTCTCTATTACGCGTGGGCGCGTCCGCCGCTTATAGGCTCGGGAGCGCTGGGTCCGTGGCGGCGGCGGCGAGCCGCTGGCACGGTCAGTCAGTGACCCGCGAGCGCATCCTCCGAATCGCTATCCGGCTGGTCTTTGTCCTTGCCGCGTACCTCGCCTTCGCGGCCGCCTGGGACTACCGGCATCTTCCTGCGTGGGATGGCGGGCTCGTGATCGACGAACGCTGCGGCCACCTCGTTTCGATTGAAGACGATTACTTCCCGAGCAGTCTTCTGCTCCAACGGACCGCCCGCCAGCAGGACCGCAAGCCGGCTGAATTCATCCGCGTACCGCACCCGTTCAAGCACATCAAAGGACCCGGCGACCGCCTCTGTAGCCGTGGCCTGCGCTGACTTCCCGCAGAGTGCGGGGACGCCCTCCGGTCCCGCCGGTCCCGGAGGTAGCCTTCCGGGCGTGATGGTGCCGACTGCCACGAACCGGATCCCGCTGCAGTTCGCGGACTACGAGAGCTTCCGAACCTGGTTGATGGAGAGCTTCCCGGAGGACGCCAACACGACCGTCCGCGGGAACACCTTCCGTGACTTCGTGATCTCGCTGCTGCCACAGACGCAGCGCGGCCGGCGCTTCGGGCGGCTGCAGCCGTCGCCGAAGCAGCGCACGATCACGGCGTCGATGTCGTCTCCGCTGATCCGGAGACCGAGCAGATCGCGGTGCAGACGAAGCTCGGCATCCGCGAGAAGGGCGACTTCGACGGGATCCTCTCCAAGTTCCAGGACTACGAGGCCAGCTACGGCGACCAGCCGCAGATCGCGCTGCTCAACGACGACGCCAAGCCGCCGCCGACCTTTGCCATTGCCACCTCCTCCCGGCTCACGGGGATCATCGAGAAGTACGAGGCGTCGCAGTCGTCGTCACGCGCCTTCTACGACAAGCTCAAGCGCGAGCAGCGTCTGCTGATCTGGGACGGCGACGACCTCCTGCGTGACGCCCGCCAGGTCCTGAGCCGCCGCTATGAGGTCCCGCCGACCGTCGAGCTGGACTCGGTGTCCGGTTGGAACAGCTCCGGCCCCGTCCGACTCGGCATCGTCCGCGCCGGCGACCTCGCGGCCCTCGAAGACGCGCACGGCCCGGGCCTGTTCTTCGAGAATGTCCGCGGCTGGAAGGGCCTGGATCCGACCAAGAACGACGAGACCGTGAATGAGTCGATCCGGCGCACCGTGCTGGAGGAGCCGGCGGAGATGCTGGCCCGCAACAACGGCATCGTCTTCCGGGCCAGCAGCGTCGATCAGGACGAGGGCCACCTCGTGCTCCACGACGCCTCCATCGTCAATGGGCGGCAGACCACCGGCGTGCTCGCCGAGGTCCGCCGGCAGCTCGGCGACGACTGCGAGGTCGCGGTCAAGGTCGTCGAGGCCGAGGGCGACGCGTGGCCCATCGCCGCGGCGGCCAACAACCAGAACACGGTCGCGCGCATCGACCTGCGCCTGGCCCGCTACTTCCGCGAGCAGCTCGTCCAGCGCGAGCTGTCCTCCGCGGCCGGCGGCGACGAGTGGCTCACCGAGGTCATGGAGCCGCTCAACGCGCGGGAGGAGACCTTCGACCACCTGCGCTACCTGTTCATCGGCCTGTTCTGCAACCGGCCGAACCAGCTGGCCGAGGACAACTACTCGCAGCTGCGCTGGGATGTGCTCTCGGCCTACTTCGAGGACGGTGAGCCGCCGGCGGCGCTGTATCCGACGCTGCACCGGATCACGCGCGCGACGGACGAGGCGTTGGAGATGGCGGCCGGGCTCGGCGAGAACGACCCGTTCGCGCGCATGCACGACGACCACCGGCCGAAGTACCGCGCCTACTTCGGGCTGCTGACCCTCTGCGGCACGCACGACATCGACCTCTCCGAGCAGCTGCCCAGCCTCGACGCCGAGGTCGAGCGCGTGAGCGAGTTCATCGAGAAGACCGCGGCGCTGCTCGACGGGATCGGCCAGAAGAAGTACGCGGAGAACTTCCTCTACGCGTACGAGGTCGCGGGCGTGCATGCGATCCACGCCAACCGCGAGGGCGACGAGAGCCGCGTCTCGCAGCGCCTGGCCACGAGCTTGTTCAGCACGCCGTTCGGCACCCTCTACCGGCAGCTCCTGCTCAAGATCCAGATGGCCGGCCGCATGCAGGCCGCCCGCGGCAGCTGAGAGACTGGGCGCTCAAGTTTCTGGGGAAAGTGCCCGATAGTTCGTACACCTTGTCGTACGACCCATGGTAGGATCTCGCCATGACCCAGGTTCTTGGAAGCGCCGAAGCCCGTGAGCGGTTCCCCCATCTGATCGAGACGCTGGTCGAGCACACCACCGAGGCGGTCGAGGTGGGACGCCATCGTCGGCGCGAGGTCGTGATGATCAGCGCGGACCGCTACGACACCATCGTGGAGCAGAACGAGATGCTGAACAACCTGGCTTGGGCGGCCTTCGCAGCTGAGCGCATCGACAACCCGACGAGCGCCCCGATCAGCTGGGAAGAGGCGCAGGCTAGGCGCCGCCGTCGGTGAGCAAGAAGTTCGTCGTCGAGTTCCTAGACGACGCGGCCTTTCAGTCGGTCGAGGACCTGCCGGACCCGGAGTACGACATCGCTTGGGAGCTGCTGGACAACCTCCGGATCAACCCTCGGTTCGGGAAGGAGCTTGAGAACCACCCGACACTCGGTGACCTCTCGGGCGCCCGCACGATGTATCTCATCGACTTCGCCGAGAAGAAGGTCGAATGGCCCCCGCCGTACCGGATTGTGTATCGCCTCCTGCCGAACGAGGAGGCGCCTGAGAAGGTCCAGGTGATCTGGGCGGGCGAACGCCGGAACGGCCTCGTCTATGAGACCGCCGCTCGGCGGCTGGGTCGGTTGTAGGCACTCGCCATTCCCTAAGGGACCGCTCAGGACGAAGGGCGGGGAAGGCTCCGGTCGATCTCGAAGACCACCTGCGCCGTCAGATGGACGAGCTGGCGCGCGTCCTCGCGGGAGACAGGCTGCCCCTCTTTCTGCGCCGCGTGTTCGAGCCGCTGCGCGAGGTCGCTCACCGTGCCCCAGTAGGCGACCAACGCGGTCAGGACTGCTTCCTTTGTCTCGCCCAGCTGCTCCTTGTGCATGCTGATCACGGATCGGACGCGCTGGACTGTCTTGCTGGGATCCGGTGACGCATCCGAAGGGCCGTGGAGCGAGATCAGCTCCGAGGAGAACAGCTGCATGGCTTCGCGGGCCGTGTGTCCGACAACGGTCAGGTCCTCGCGGCGCCCGGAGACGAGGAGCTGCTCGGCATCAAGCCAGCGCTTGTACGCCCGTGGATACCGCGCCGCGATCTGGTCGCCGCGCAGGTATCCGGTGACCGCCTCCTCGACTCCGGTCAACCGGTCGGCAGTGACGCGAGAGGCTTCGCGGTACGCCTGCTCGCCTTTCGCGGTGACGACGAACCTGTAGCCGAGCGAGCCCTGCGTGGTCCATTCGAGAAGCCCCGCCTGCACGAGTTTCGAGAGGTCGTTCCAGATGGCCGGCAGCTCGTACCCGTCGGCCCCGCTGATGAAGTCGCCGCCGCCGAACTCCTCGTAGCCGTATGAGAACTCGCGCTGGTGGTGAGGGAGCCCGGCAGACACCTCGCCAATCTCGGTGAAGAGGCGCTGCTGGCCTTCGGTGAGCTGGCTGAGACTCGGATCCCCGTAACCACGCGTCCCGGCGATAGCCCGCTCACCCGCTGGTGTGAGCGCGACGTTGATCGCCCCATGAGAGCTGACCTCGCCGTCGAGAAGTCGTGCTTGGATGAGGTACTCGATCACGCGCCAGAAGACGGCTTCATCGTCATCTGCGAGATGCTCGCCTGGCGCTGAGTTCATATGGAGGACGCCTCCGTGCGGCGGTGATTGGTGAAGGCTTTGCAGGACTCGCAGTCCTCGCTTCCACCACCGGTCATCGCGCAGCGGGCCGCGCGTGCTCGGCCACATCCCAAGCGATGCGAGCCCCGCGAGCGTTGGTCGCGGCTGCCCGTCCCACCGGCGCATGGACCCGTCCCCCTCGAAGGGCTTGCCATGCATGAGTCCCGCCGAACAAGCGTCCTTGAAGGCGCGGTGGATCTCGTCGGGCGTAAAGCCCGGCGGGCCCTTGAAGGCCTCGGCCGAATCAGCGTCGGCCTTGAGGTTGATCGAGCTGGCCGCATCCCGCAGCGCAAGCTGCCCAAGGACGACGCGCATGCGGTCTTCGCGGTCCATGCTTGGAAACCTACGGTGCGGCTGTGTCAGAACGGCAGGTCGTCGAGCGGCACCTCGGCGGCGTCGCCGGGTAGCCGCTCGTCCATCTGCTCCTCGACATCGAGCAGCTCGTTCTCGAACGGGGTCGGCTCCTCCGGCTCGGTCGGGTCGGCTTCCTTCTCCGCGTCCGACAGCGGGATCGGTCGCGCCGGTCCGATCTTCATCGCGACCGCCTGCGGGCCGTAGGGCTGGTCGAGGCCGAGGTCGGCGCGCAGCTCGCGCAGCGCGTCCGCGCGGTCGTCGCCGGTGTCTTCCTTGATGCGAACCGGGCCGGGCGTGCCGAACGGGCGGGTGTCGGGCATCCAGCCCTCGCACCAACAAATCATGAGCCACTCGATCAGCAGCGCCGCGTTAGCGCGCAGCTGCTGGTTGTCCAGGCCGCGGCGCTTCGGGCGCAGGAAGTGGTCGTCGGCGCCGGAGCGCCAGCGCACCCGCCAGTGATGATGGACGCGCTCGTAGCGGTCGTGGGAGTTCCGCAGCGCCAGGTAGGTCGGCGACTCACGCCACAGGGGCAGCAACATTCGCCAGGAGCGGTCGCAGCCGATGCTCTGCCGCGTCTTGCAGCCTCCGAAACGACGAAAGCCCCGCTGGCACGGGGCTCTCTGAGGTACCGCTACGGGGATTCGAACCCCGGTTTCCGCCGTGAGAGGGCGGCGTCCTAGTCCCCTAGACGATAGCGGCGCAGGGGCGTCGAGGGTAGCAAAGCGGCGCGGCCCGACCCGGCGGCGCGCGGGACTGAACTCGTGCCCGCGAAGCGCTACTCTCTCCACGTTCCGCGGCCGTGGCGGAAT
Organism: Solirubrobacteraceae bacterium; assembly: GCA_036389195.1. GTDB lineage: Bacteria > Actinomycetota > Thermoleophilia > Solirubrobacterales > Solirubrobacteraceae > JACCYI01. The sequence goes on along the minus strand of DASVQH010000131.1, from coordinate 4,553 downwards.
TGGTAGACGCGCAGGCTTCAGGTGCCTGTGGGGGCAACCCCGTGGAGGTTCGATTCCTCTCGGCCGCATGAGCAGGTGCCGCACGCCGCGATGAGTTCCGGCGTCCTGGCCTCGCCGACCATCGAGTGGCCCCCTGAGGCGTAGGGTTCGTCGCCGGCGTGATCAAGTACATCGGCTCCAAGCGGACGCTTGTGCCGCTCCTCGCCCAGGTGTTCGCGCGGCTTCCGGTGAAGACGGCGTGTGACCTCTTCGCCGGGACGACGCGGGTGGGACAGGCGATGCGGCGAGCCGGGCTGACGGTCCTCTCCAACGACCTGGCCACATACTCGGAGGCGCTCGGGCAGGCGTACGTGGTGGCGGGCCGACCACAACGCGAAGCCGTGCGCGACGTCCTCCGCGAGCTCGACGCGCTGCCCGGCGAGCCCGGCTACTTCACCAAGACGTTCTGCGAGGACGCGCGCTACTTCCAGCCGCACAACGGCGCGCGCGTCGACGCCATCCGCAGCGCCATCGACCAGCGACGGCTCCCGGAGCCGGAGCGCGGCCTCCTCCTGACCGCGCTGATGGAGGCGGCCGACCGGGTCGACAGCACGACGGGCCTGCAGATGGCCTACCTGAAGGCGTGGGCGCCGCGCTCCTACAACCGGTTGCAGCTGCGGATGCCCGAGACCGTCGAGGGCCCGCCGGGCGCGGTCACGCGCCGCGCGGCCAACGAGCTCGCGCCGGAGCTCGACGCCGACCTCGTCTACATCGACCCGCCCTACAACCAGCACTCGTACCGCTCGAACTACCACGTCTGGGAGACGCTGGTCCGCTGGGACGCCCCCGAGCCGTACGGGATCGCCATGAAGCGCGCCGACTGCCGCACGACCAAGTCGGACTACAACTCCAAGCGCCGCGCCCCCCACGCGTTCGACGACCTGATCGACCGCCTCTCGGTCCCGTGGATGGTCGTGTCGTTCAACAACGAGGGCTACCACGACCCCCGGCGCGTCCTCGCGCGCCTGCGCGAGCACGGGTACGTCAACGTCGCCGAGGTGGACTTCAAGCGCTACGTCGGCGCGCAGATCGGCATCTACAGCCCCAGCGGCGAGAAGGTCGGCGCCGTCTCGCACCTGCGCAACAAGGAGCTGCTCTTCGTCGTCGGGCCGGACCGCGCCGTCGTGGACGGGGTCTTCGACGGCGTACCGGGCGTGCGCCCGGAGGCGGCGCCGGTCTAACCGCCGATCGCCCGGGCATGCGAACATGTGTTCGGATGTCGGTCAAGGGCTCGAGCTACGCGCACTTCCGCCGGGCCCTCGCCGCCGGGCACCTGCACCTGGTGCGCCAGGCGGCCGCGGAGCTCCCGCGGGTGCCGCTGGAGGACGCGCTGGCCGTGGTGCTGCTGATCGGGCGCCGCGAGCCCGAGCGGCTGGAGCGCGCCGCGGTCCGGTGGCTGGCGCGCCTCGCGCTCGAGCGCCCGCAGGTGACCGGGTGGGACCTGCGCTGGGGGCTGCTCGCGTTCGAGGCGCTGCCGCGGGACCCCGAGGGGGCGCGCGACGCGCTGGCCGACCTGTGCGACCGCCACGGCCTGGTGGGGGCGGCGGCGCTCCTGCGCGGAGGCGCCGGCTAGACGCGAGTGCAAGAAATCCTGCACGCAGCAGGACTTTCGGCTGCTAGAACGACGCGCCTGATCGCCGAACCGCCGCGTCGACGCACGCGGCGGACGGGGGACCCGTTGTGGCCGGCCCAGCAAGCCGGCCACTGGGGCGAATCGCCGCCTGAGCGCGGTGTAGCGCCGCGACATGCCGCGCGAGCCCGTCAGCTCACCTCGTAGGCGCACCCCCGAAGACGAGGACGGACCCACGTTGCCCATCACCACCTGGCGCGCGCTCGTCGCGCTCCTTCTGGCGCTCTCCCTGCCCGCCGCGACCGCGGAGGCCAAGCCCCTCAAGCGCGGCGCCCATGGCCCGCGCGTGGCCACGGTGCAGCGCGCGCTCGGCCTCCCGGCCGACGGCCTGTTCGGCAAGGGCACCGCCCGCGCCGTCAAGCGCTTCCAGCGCCGTCACCGGCTCACGGTCGACGGGATCGTCGGCCCCGGCACCTGGCGCGCGCTGCTGCGCCCCCGCCGCCACCCCCGCCGCCACGCCCATCGCCACCACGCCGGCCGCCCCAGCCGCGTCGCGCTCCTGCAGCGCCGCCTGCACCTGACCGCCGACGGCATCTTCGGCCCCGCGACCGCCCGCGCCGTCCGCCGCTTCCAGCGCCGCCACGGCCTCACCGCGGACGGGATCGTCGGCGCCGCCACCTGGCGCGCCCTCGGCCACCCGAGCATCCGCATCGTCCTGAAGCGCAAGCGCCCGCGCCACCGGAGCGGTCACGGCCTGCCGATCGCCGTCCGGCGCGTCATCGCGGCGGGCAACCGGATCGCGCACAAGCCGTACCGCTACGGCGGCGGGCACGCCTCGTTCTCGGACTCCGGCTACGACTGCTCCGGCTCGATCTCCTACGCGCTGCACGGCGGCGGGCTGCTCGCCGCGCCGTTGGACTCGACGCAGTTCATGCGCTACGGCGCCCCCGGCCGGGGCCGCCACATCACCGTCTACGCCAAGCCGAGCCACGCGTTCATGGTCGTCCACGGCCGCCGCTTCGACACCAGCGGCCAGAGCACGACCGGCTCGCGCTGGCAGTGGAGCAAGCGCTCGGCGGCCGGCTACACCGTTCGCCACCCGCCGGGTCTGTAGCCGCAGCGAGGGCGCCGTCAGCCGTCGCGCAGAACGCGCTCGATCCGCACGGCCCACTCGCCCGTCTCGGTGAGCACGAGCCGGCCGGTCGCGTAGCGGCGGCCGTTGACGTAGATGTCGATCGGGTCGTCCGCGTCGCGGTCGAGCTCGATGACGGTCCCCGCCGGCACGCCGACCAGGCTCTCGGCCGGCAGCTGCGTGCGGCCGACCTCCGCGGACACGCGGACGGTCGTCGTACGCAGCGAGGCGGCCAGGGCCGCGCGCGCGGCGTCGGGGGCGGACGGGCCCGCGCCCGCGGCAGGCGCCTCGCGCACCCGCTCGACGAGGCTCTCCGGCAGCACCTGGACGAACCAGCCCGGCTGCCCGCACACCTCGACCTCGCACAGCGTCGCGGCCTCGCCGCCGGCCAGCGCACCCAGCGCGTCGTCGCCGGCGCGCAGCGCGCGGATGCGCCCCGCGGCGAGCGAGACGCCGAGCTTCTCCCCCACGGCCGCGGCGGCGGCCCCCACGAGCTGGCCCATCGCCTCCTCGACGGCGGAGCTCTGCAGGTCGCTGAGCGGCGCGTCGGCGGCCACGGGCTCGTCCGGCGATCCGCCCATCAGCACGCCGGCCAGCCGCTGCAGGCCGGCGGGCGTCAGCACGACGGCCGCGGCACCCGCCGACCCGCCGCCGTAGTCGGCGACGAACGCCGTGGCGCCCTCGCCGGCCAGCGCGGCCGAGGCGTCGGCCGCCACGGACGGCTCGCCGGCCGTCCACGCGCCCGGGCAGAAGTCCTCCAGCACGCCGCCGACCGCCTCGGCGGCCGGGGCGGCGAGCGCCAGCAGCGCCTCCTCGCCGGTCACTGCGCGCGCTCTCCGGGCCCGAGCACCTGGACGGCGCGGCGCGCGCCGGAGCGGCCGGGCCGCCCGCGCTCCAGCGCCGTGTCGCCGACGAACAGCGTCACGCCGGCGCCCGCGTGGCGGTTGAGCGCGATCAGGTCGCCCGGCTGCATGGACAGGACCTGGTCGATCGGCAGGTCGACCGCGCCGATCTCCGCCCGCAGCTCCATGGTGACCTTGCGCAGGCCGCGGTCCATCGCGTCGGCCGCGCCGGAGTCCGCGGCGGGGTCATAGCCCTCCAGCGCGGTCAGCCGATCGAGCACCGGGGCGATGGCGCGGTAGGGCAGCAGGAGCAGCAGCGCGACTGAGGCGCCGAACAGGTGGCCCTCGATGCGGAAGCCGAGCGTCGGCTCGCTGGTCGGCGCGAGCTGCGCGGTCTGCTGCGGCAGCCCGACCCCCGCCATCGTGAGCGTCGCGCCGAGCGACTCGTTCCAGATCACCGAGAGCTGGTCGACGAGCGCCTCGAAGAGCTGGCCGGCCAGCATCGTGTCGATGTCCGAGAGGCGGCGCTCGGGCGGGACGAAGTCGCCGGAGCCGCCGAGCATGCGCTCGATCGCCGCGACCAGCAGCGGCTGCTCCGCCGACAGCAGCATCCGCGTGTTGATCGGCTCCGCGGTCAGGACGGCGGTCAGCGCGGAGCCGGGGATCTGCCCGTGGGCGTCGGACCACGTGAGCTGCTCGACCGCGCCGACCTCGAGGTCGACGGGCGTGCGCAGCTCGGCCGACAGGCGGCTGGACGCCGTGCGGCAGAAGGTGTCGAGCGCGCGGCGCAGGCGGCGCTGGGCGTCGTTGGTGAACTGGCGGGGCCGGCGGAAGTCCAGCGGGCGGACGCTGCCGCCCGCGCGGCCGTCGCCGGACCGGCCGAAGCCGCCGCCGTCGTCGAGCGCCGGGGCGCCGGCACCGCCGTCCTGCGCGGAGGCGAGCAGCGCGGCGAGCGCGTCCTGGTTGAGCG
>DASVQH010000130.1:0-4312 GCA_036389195.1 Solirubrobacteraceae bacterium | reverse complement strand
GGCCCGACCCGGCGAGCGCCGCGCGGTCGTAGCCGCCCCGGACGCGCCGCGCTCGCGAGCCGCGCCCGCCGGTCACGATCCGCGTCCGATAGCGCGGGGCGTAGGTGGTGTGGAGGCCCAGGACGTCGCCTCGCACGGTGCTGGAGAAGCCGCCGAGCGAGTCGACCGCCCGCGTGCCCCGGACGACCCCGCGGCGCGGGCGCCCGAGACGCCGCCCGGAGTACCGGAGGGTCGTGAGCTTGTCGCGCCGCCGGGCGCCGCCCCGCAACCGGTGGACGAGGACCCGCCGCGGCGACAGCGCGAGCCCGACCGGTTCCGCCTTCCCCGGCAGCGTGCGTCGCTGGCCGAAGCGCCCGGATACGCCGCCGACGGCCAGGCGAGCGACCGCCTCGGCCTCGTAGTCCTGCCAGAGCAGCCCGAACCGGCCCCGGGCGGCGTCGGCGTCGATCAGCGCCGCAGAGTCTCCGCGCCGGTTGATCGTCCGCACCCGGGTGAGCCGTTCCGAGCGGCGCCGGACGAAGGCGCGGACGCGGTAGCAGCAGCCCTCGTCGCGCGAGAGGGGATCCGGGTCGTAGGAGGCGTCGTCCGACGTCCAGGCGATCAGGGCGTCGCCGCGCTCGTCGATCGCCACGCGGATCGCCTCGGGGTCCCGCCCGACGCGGCCGCCGCGGACCGGCCGCGGACGCCCGAAGCGCCCGCCCCGGGACGCGAACGCGGTGTACAGGACACCGCGGCGGTTGCGGAAGGCCACGACGGCGTCACCGCGGCCGTTCCCGGCCGCCGCCACCTGGTAGGCGCCGCCCCGCGGCCACACCGTCTCGGTGTCGGCGCCGGCCGAGGTGGCCGGAGCGCCGAGGAGGACGGCGACGGCGAGGGCGAAGGACGCGCGCATGGTCGGTCACAACGGACGGGCGGCGCGAAAGTCGCGAACGCTCGACGCGTCGGCCGTTGACCTCGGCGCCGGCCGCCGCCGGCCACGGTCGCCCCGTGGGGTACGCTCGCCGCCGTGCGCGCCGTCGCCGTCACGATCGGGCTGCTGGTCGCCTGCGCGACGGCGGGCGCGGGCGCGAACGCTGCGCGGGCGGGCGCGCACGGCGGCGCCGTGCTGTGGCGCGAGGGCGTGGCCGCGGCCCGCAGCTACGCCGCGCACCGCCGCGGGACCGTCTCCTTCGCGCTGCGCACCCCGGCGCGCGCCTACGGGTGGCGCGCTGGCCGCGTGGCGCGCTCGGCGAGCGTCGTCAAGGCGATGCTGCTGGTCGCCTACCTGCGGCGCGGCGGCGTGCGCTCGCGGGCGCTGACGGTCCGCGAGCGCGCGCTGCTCGGGCCGATGATCCGCCGCTCCGACAACGTCGCGGCGACGCGGATCCACGCTGTCGTCGGCGCGGACGGGCTGCGGCGGGTCGCGCGGGCGGCGCGCATGCGCGCGTTCGTCCCCCACCCGGTATGGGGCGGCTCGCAGATCACCGCCGCCGACCAGGCGCGCTACTTCCAGCGGATCGACCGGCTGATCCCCGCCCGCCACCGCGCCTACGCGATGAGCCTCCTCGCGACGGTCGTGCCCGCGCAGCGCTGGGGGATCGGGCGGGTCCCGATCCCGGCCGGGTGGCAGCTCTTCTTCAAGGGCGGCTGGGGCTCGGGGACCGGCGAGGTCGACCATCAAGTGGCGCTGCTGCGGCATGGGCGCGCGCGTGTCTCGCTGGCGATCCTCACCACGGACAACCCGGACCACGAGTACGGCAACGAGACGTTGCGCGAGGTCGCGGAGCGGCTGCTGCGCGGCCTGCACCCGCCGGCGGTCGGGACGGTCGTGGCCGGCCGCGAGCGCTCGCTGAACCAACCCTAGGGCTAACCCTGGGGTCCTCTCCGATGTGCCCAAGCGCCTGGCGCGATCAGATGGCGGCATGCCACGCGCTCTCGCCGTCCTCCTCGCCCTCGCCGCGACGCTCGCCTGCGCCGCCCCAGCCGCGGCCACCTTCCCCGGGACCGGCGCGCAGATCAGCACCCACACGACCTTCGGGATGACCGACGGGCACTTCGACGACCGCATGACCCTCGACGACCCGGCCGACGACCAGCCGGCCAAGGAGCTCGGCGCCGGCGCCAACCCCGTGTGGTCGGCGGACGGCACGAAGGTCGCCTTCCAGGACTACTCGCGCTGCGAGGCCATCTGGGGCCAGGGCCCGTGCTTCAGCATCACGTCGGGCATCGCGATGGCCAGGGCGGACGGCAGCGGGCGCCGCGTGCTCGTGCAGACGCCGCGCGGCAGCGCCGGCGGGGAGTTCTACTTCGACGACGAGCCGGCCTGGGCCCCGGACGGCGAGGCGGTCTACTTCTTCCGCGACATCCGCACCGGCGGCGACCTCGACCAGTCCGAGCTGCGCCGCGCCTCGCTGGGCGGCGGGGACAGCCGCATCGGCTCGCGCACCCCCGCGAACGTCACGCTGTCCGATCCGGCCATCTCGCCGGACGGCGAGACCATCCTGGCCCGCCGCTTCCAGGAGGCGGGGAGCCACTACGACGTGGTGAGGATCGACGCCGGCACGGGCGCGCTGAGCCCGGTGCCGGGGACGGACGGCGCCTTCAGCTACGACTACGCCCCGGACGGCAAGCGGATCGTCGTCACGACCGGCGGCGCGGCCTCGGTCATCGCCCTCGAGGGGGAGCGGGTCGCGGCGGGCCGCCGCGCGGCGGGGCCGTCCTTCCCCGTCTCGGGGATCTACGCGCGCTTCACGCCGGACGGCAACCGGGTCGTCACGCAGGAGGGCTGCAGCGGCAAGACGTGCGAGTACGTCGCCCACCTCGCGCCGCCTCCCGGGGCCGAGCCGGCCCCCGGCGAGCCCGAGGCCAGGTCGCTGGGCGTGCATTCGAGCCAGTCGTTCGACGTGCAGCCGACGCAGGAGCCGATCATCTTCATCCACGGCTTCGCCGGCTCGAAGATCGCCTGCGGCGACGACGAGCTGTGGGTGCCGGCGCCCTTCTCCGACGCCGACCTGCTCAACATGCGCCTCGGGCCCGACGGGGTGTCGGACGAGGCGGGCACCTGCGGCGCCGCGCCGACCGGCATCGTCGACTCGGCGCTCGGCAGCGACGTCTACCAGCCCGCGCTGGACTGGCTCGAGGAGATCGCGCCGGACAACCACCGCGTGTTCGTGTGGGACTGGCGCAAGGATCCGCGCCTGGCGATCCCCCGCCTCCAGGCGGAGATCCAGGCGGCGCTCGACCAGCCGCTGCCGCGCGAGCAGGGCGTCAAGAAGGTCGTCCTGGTCGGCCACTCGATGGGCGGGCTGGTCATGCGCGCGGCGATCAACCACGCCGCCGTGGCGAAGAAGGTGTCGCGCGCCGTCACCGTCGGCACGCCGTACTGGGGCTCCCCGAAGGCCATCCTCCCGGTGGCCGCCGGCATCGAGGCGCCGAACGCCTCGAGCCTCGACGGGATCCTCGGCAACGCCGCGTTCCGGGCGCTGGCGCGCAACCTGACCGGCAACTACTTCCTGTTCCCCTCGGAGCGCTACGGGCCGTGGCTCACCGTCGCCGGCCACCGCGGGTTCCTGAACCGCGCCGAGCTCGAGGCCTACGTCGCCGGGCCGCTGGGCGGCAACCGGGAGCTGCTGGCCCGTGCGCTCGACGCCCACCGCGACGAGCTCGACGGCTTCAAGCGCAACGGCATCGACTACCGGGCCTTCGTCGGCACCGGACTCAACACGCTCGGGACGCTCGACTTCCGGCCCGGGGCCAAGGGCGAGGCGGGCGAGATCGGCGTCGCCTGGACCAGCGGCGACGGCACCGTCCCGGCGCGCAGCGGGGCGCAGGGTCCGATCGGCGGGCCGTCGCTGGGCGAGAACGTCCCGATCTCGTTCGTCTGCGGGGTCGCGCACGTCCCCCTGCCGGGCGACCCCGCGGTGACCGAGCCGCTGACCGACTTCCTGCGCTACGGCACCTTCCCCCCCCGGGTCGACGACGACTGCGAGAACGAGGGCGACGAGGTGCGCTTCACCGGCATCGACCTGCCCAGCGGCGGCACCCGCCGGCTGCAGGCGCTCGGCGATGGCGGGACGCTGTCCGACGCGGCGGCGCGCGGCGAGCTGCAGCTGCTCGAGCTGGCGCAGACGCCGGTCGCCGTGACCGACCGGTCGACGCCGGTCGAGGCGACCGTCCACGCCGCCGGGGCGCGGCTGGCCGTCACGCCGCTGAAGGGCGACTCGCGCGGCGCGCCCGCGTACTACGGCCCGATCGACGGCGAGCTGACGCTGAAGACCGACGCGGGCGGCGCGGTGACGGTGCTCGACGACGGCGTGCCGGTCACCGCCCGGAC